>NZ_CP022548.1:3325000-3625000 GCF_002776575.1 Sphingorhabdus sp. YGSMI21
GGCGGTTTTTTTGTCCTTCGACAAGCTCAAGGCGAGCTGGGAGAGCGTTAGAAAATGCAACTATGGGTCGGCCTTGGCAATCCGGGCGCGCAATATGCGATGCACCGGCACAATGTCGGCTTCATGGTGATCGACGCGCTTGAAGAAGTACACGGCTTCCCGCCGCCCAAGCAGAAGTTCAAGGGCTGGACCATGGAAGCAAGACTGGGCGGCGAAAAGCTGGTCCTGCTCAAACCGGCGACCTTCATGAACGAGAGCGGCAACAGCGTCCGCGCGGCCATGGATTTCTACAAATTGCAGCCCGAGGACGTCACCGTCTTTTACGACGAGCTGGATCTCGAACCGTTCAAGATCAAGGTCAAGCGCGGCGGCGGTGCAGCCGGTCACAATGGCATCAGATCGATGATCGCCCATATCGGCCCCGAATTTCGCCGGGTGCGCATCGGCATCGGCCATCCCGGCACCAAGGCGCGGGTAACAGGCCATGTGCTGGGCAATTATGCCAAGTCTGAAATCGATGATCTCGCCCATATGCTCGGCGTGATCGCCGATGAGGCCGACTGGCTGGCGAAAGGCGATGATCCGCGGTTCATGAGCGAAGTCGCGATGCGGATGCAGGAATAA
This sequence comes from Sphingorhabdus sp. YGSMI21, assembly GCF_002776575.1. Lineage (GTDB taxonomy): Bacteria > Pseudomonadota > Alphaproteobacteria > Sphingomonadales > Sphingomonadaceae > Parasphingorhabdus. The sequence goes on from NZ_CP022548.1 coordinate 3,325,625, forward strand.
CGGGCAGTATAGAATATATCGTCACCCCGAACTTGATTCAGGGTGCAGAGCGTATATGCGCAACTTTCGAGCGATTTGGCACAAAACGCCGAATCAGCTTCAGCACGACGGAGTGAATAAATGGGTTTCAAATGCGGTATCGTTGGCTTGCCCAACGTCGGAAAATCAACGCTATTCAACGCACTGACCGAGACGCAGGCGGCGCAGGCGGCGAACTATCCGTTCTGCACGATCGAGCCGAATGTCGGCCAGGTCGCCGTGCCCGATCCGCGGCTGCAGCAGATTGCCAAAATCGCCAGCAGCGCCAAGATCATCGAAACCCAGCTCGCTTTTGTTGATATCGCCGGTCTGGTGAAGGGCGCGTCGCACGGCGAGGGTCTCGGTAACCAGTTTCTCGGCAATATCCGCGAGGTCGACGCGGTCGTCCATGTGCTGCGCTGTTTCGAGGATGACGATATCCAGCATGTCGCGAACAAGATCGACCCGATTTCGGACGCGGAAGTGGTCGAGACCGAGCTGCTGCTCTCCGATCTGGAAAGCCTCGAAAAACGCGTGCCCGCCTTCCAGAAAAAAGCCACGAGCGGCGACAAGGAAGCCAAGATTGCCGCCAATGTCCTGGGCCAGGCGCTCGAATTGCTGCGCGAAGGCAAGCCGGCGCGGCTGACCCAGCCCGAGGGCGAGGAAGAGCAGAGAATTTTCGACCAGTCGCAACTGCTGACCGCCAAGCCGGTGCTTTATGTCTGCAACGTGAGCGAAGCCGACGCCGCCAAGGGCAACGACCTGTCCGCCGCCGTATTCGAAAAGGCCAAGGCCGAGGGCGCGGAGGCGGTGATCGTATCTGCCGCCATTGAATCCGAACTGGTCGAGATGGAACCGGAAGACCGGGCCGAATTTCTGGCCGAGCTAGGACTCGAGGAATCGGGCCTCGCCCGCGTCATTCGCGCCGGCTACCAGCTGCTCGACCTGCAGACCTTCTTCACCGTCGGCCCCAAGGAAGCCCGCGCCTGGACGGTGCACAAGGGTGCCAAGGCCCCCGAAGCGGCCGGCGAAATCCACAGCGACTTCGAGCGCGGCTTCATCCGCGCCGAAACCATCGCCTTTGACGACTATGTCGCGCTCGGCGGCGAAAGCGCAGCCCGCGATGCCGGCAAATTGCGGCAAGAGGGCAAGGAATATGTCGCGAAAGACGGCGATATCTTCAATTTCAAATTCAATGTCTGAATTGTCACATAGTCCGGCTAGGATGTGACATCCGGAGGATCGACCTTATGCCCAAGAACCTGATTTCGCTGATTTTGGCTGCTTTTCTGCTGGCTGGCGCGCCTGCCCTCGCAGCGACCACACCCGAGCAGGATGATTCGGGCAGCGAAAAGATCGAGCAGCGCGAGCCGGTGACGATCCTGATCTCGATCGACGGTTTCCGGCCCGACTATCTCGAGCGCGGCATTACCCCGCATCTCAGCGCGCTGGCGGCGTCCGGCATATATGGTCCGATGCGCCCCTCCTTCCCGAGCAAGACCTTCCCCAATCACTGGACACTGGTGACCGGCAAGACGCCCGACCATCACGGGATTGTCGGCAATACGATGGAAGACAGCGCGCGACCGGGCGAGGTGTTCAAGATGGCGACCAAGGATCCCTTCTGGTGGGACCAGGCCGAGCCGATCTGGATCAGCGCCGAGAAACAGGGAATCCGTTCCGCCACCATGTTCTGGCCCGGATCCGAAGTCGATTTCAACGGTGTCCGGCCGGCAGACTGGTGGCCGTTCAGCCAGGATCTCTCCAACGACCGGCGGATCAACGCCGTGGTCGACTGGATGCGGCGGCCGGCCAATATCCGCCCCCGGCTTGTCACGCTCTATTTCGATACGGTCGACACAGCGGGCCATTATCACGGACCCGCGCCCGGCGAGAAATTGCACGCAGCCATCGCTGCGGTGGACGCCGAAATCGGCCGTCTGAAGCAGCAGCTCTCCGCTCTGGACCAGCCGGTGAATTTCGTCATCGCCTCGGACCATGGCATGACCGAAACCGCGCCGGAGCGGATCATCCGTCTCGATGATATCCTGCCGAGCGACCAATATCATCTGGTCGAAGACGGCAATTATGCCGGCATCGGACCGGTCGACGGCAATATCGAGACGTTGCGCGCCGCCTTTCTGCGCCCGCACGACCATATGCAATGCTGGGACCGGGAGAATATCCCGGCCCATTTCGCCTATGGCACCAATCCGCGTGTGCCCGAAATACTCTGCCTGCCGGATATCGGCTGGGTGGTCTATCAGGAGGTACCGGAATGGATGACCGGAATCGGTGGCGGCCACGGCTATGATCACCGCGAGCCCGACATGATGGCCTTTTTCCTCGCCAGCGGGCCGGCGATCCGGGCCGCTGGCCAGCAACCGGCCTTTGACAATGTGAATATCTATTCGCTCGTCGCGCGACTGGCCGGCATCACGCCGCTAGCCAGCGACGGCAGTCTCGCGCCGTTTGAACAGGCGCTCAAACCCTGATTCCGGAATGAACCGAGATGTTTATTGCGCGGTGGCGCTGTCGGCAATCCGGGTATAGACAACCGCAACCGGCGCGCTGTCCGTGACGTTGCAGCTTTCCGGATCGACGATCCGGTCACCGCGGAATCCTCTCAGCTCGGTGCCGCCTTCGTTCAGCGTCAGGCCCATGCCGACCCATATTTGCAGGGCACATTTTTTCTGCATTGCCCGCGAAAAAGGCGCCCGGTGGGCGCCGTAGACCAGATTGCCGTGAATGGTAGCGGTGAAATCGATGTCATCTGCGTCATTGTTCGCAGACCGCTCACGATAACGGGAAGTCAGGCTGGTCCCGTCCTGCGTGAAATGAAGGACATCACCGTCCGCCTGTTGCCAGGAACCGCTCAGATCAAGTTGCGCAATTTGCCGTTGGTCGGCACTGGATCGCGCATCGGCAGCGATGCCGTTGACCATCGCCAGGGCAGCGAAGGCATAGATTGCTCGGCGGTGTCTCATGGCTAAGTCCCTTTCCTGCTGACGCTATGTCTAGGACAGTCTGTCCGGCAGACAATGACCTGTATCACAAACCGCCACTTTTACCGCATTGCGCTTATTTCCGGCCGAACAGCTTCTCGACATCTTCCAGCGCCAGCTTGACCCAGGTGGGCCGTCCGTGATTGCACTGGCCGCTGTGCGGGGTCACTTCCATCTCGCGCAACAGGGCGTTCATTTCGGCCACGCTGAGCACCCGCCCTGCCCGGACAGAGCCGTGACAGGCCATGGTCGAGGCGACATGGTCGACGCGTTCCTTGAGGCTTAGCGCCTGGTCATACGCCCCGAGTTCGTCGGCGAGATCGGTGACCAATTGCTTCACATCGCCCGATCCCAGCATCGCGGGCGTCGCCCGGACCAGCATCGCGGTCGGCCCGAATCGCTCCAGCTCCAGCCCGAAATCCGACAATTCGGATGCCCGGGTCTCGAGCCGGTCGCAGGCATTTTCATCCAGTTCGACCACTTCCGCCATCAGCAGCGCCTGCGAGGCGACCGTGCCGCCCTCGACCGCCTTGCGCATGCGCTCCAGCACGAGCCGTTCGTGCGCGGCATGCTGGTCGACGATCACCAGACCGTCTTCGGCTTCGGCGACAATATAGGTTTTCGCGACCTGCCCGCGGGCGATGCCCAGCGGATGGCTGCTTGCCTGCGGTACGGGCTCGGAAGCCTCCTCTGCCCGGCCCATCAGCGGCGCAATATCCTCGCGCAGATCCATCTCCGCAAAGGCAGCGCGATCATCACGAACAGCGGACGACGGATAGGGTTGCTGCGCCACATTGGCCCTGCCCTGTGAGGTGAAAATGCTGGTTTGCGGATCGGGAGCCACCGGCTCGCTCTGCCATCTGCCGAGCGCCGATTCCGCTGGCCGCTGGACCGCGCGGAATCCGCCTTCGTCGAGCGCCTTGCGCAGGCCGCTGACAATCATGCCCCGGATCATCGCCGGTTCGCGAAAGCGCACCTCGGTCTTTGCCGGATGGACGTTCACGTCGACCAGCTCGGGCGGCATGTCGATGAACAGGGCAACCACCGGATGCCGGTCCCGCGCCAGCATCTCGGCATAGGCGCCGCGCACCGCGCCGACCAGCAGCCGGTCCTTGACCGGGCGGCCATTGACGAACAGAAACTGGTGATCGGCAACCCCGCGATTATAGGTTGGAAGACCGGCTACACCGGTCAGACGAATCTCTTCCCGCTGCAGATCGACGCCGACGCTGTTGGCGCGAAGATCGCGGCTGGTCAGCGCGGCGACCCGTTCCGGACCGGTTTCCCCGGCCTGAACCGCTATCGCCTTTCGGCCCTGATGCTCCAGCGTGAAACCGATATCGGGGCGTGCCATCGCCAGTCGCCGCACGATATCGGTACAGGCGGAATATTCGCTGCGCGCCGTCCGCAAAAACTTGCGGCGGGCCGGTACATTGCCGAACAATTGCTCGACCCGGACTTTCGTGCCCGGCGGAATCGCCGCGGGACCTTCCTGCGCCAGATCGCCATGATCGATCACCCGGCTCCAGCCGTCCCCTCCTGCCGTGCGGCTTTCGATTGTCAGCCGCGCCACGCTGGCAATCGACGGCAGGGCTTCTCCGCGAAAGCCCATGGTCGTCACCAACTCGATGGCCTCGTCCGGAAGTTTCGAGGTCGCATGGCGTTCGAGCGCGAGGGAAATGTCGTCCCGGCTCATGCCGCAGCCATTGTCGGAGACCTGGACCAGATCCAGTCCGCCCTCCTCGAGGCGAATGTTGATCTGGCTTGCCCCGGCATCGATGGCATTTTCGACCAGCTCTTTCAAGGCACTGGCCGGACGCTCGACAACCTCGCCGGCAGCGATCCTATTTATCAGGCTATTTGGGAGTCTTCTTATTGACATAATGGCGTTCCTAGCCCAAGCGACCTTACCAAGCGACCCCTGATTTTTTGGGCGATTCCCATGGTTAACCTCATGACCCGTTCAGCTTGACTATCGCTTGGTTTAAATGTCGCAGCTAGGTCTGCAAATACAAGAAATTACGGACAAAATTATGTTTGAAAATCTGTTCAAGTTCCGTTCGCAAGATTTGGCGATCGACCTCGGCACCGCAAATACTGTGGTTTATTTGCGCGGTCAGGGAATCGTTCTCAACGAACCCTCGGTAGTGGCGATCGAAACCATCAATGGTGTGAAGAAGGTCAAGGCGGTCGGCAATGACGCCAAGATGATGATGGGCAAGACGCCGGACAGTATCGAAGCCATTCGCCCGCTGCGCGACGGGGTGATCGCCGACATCGACGTGGCCGAACAGATGATTAAGCATTTCATCCAGAAAGTGAACGGCAAGAGCAAGCTGTTCAGCTATCCCGAAATTGTGATTTGCGTTCCCAGCGGTTCGACCTCGGTCGAACGCCGCGCCATTCGCGATGCCGCATCCAATGCCGGCGCCCGTCAGGTGTTCCTGATCGAGGAGCCGATGGCAGCCGCCATTGGCGCCGACATGCCGGTGACCGAGCCGATCGGTTCGATGGTGGTCGACGTGGGCGGCGGCACGACCGAAGTTGCTGTGCTCTCGCTGCGCGGTCTGGCGTACACGACCTCGGTCCGTACCGGCGGCGACAAGATGGACGAAGCGATCGTCTCCTATGTCCGTCGCCATCACAATCTGCTGATCGGTGAAACCACCGCCGAGCGGATCAAGAAGGATTTCGGTGTCGCCCAGGCCCCTGCTGACGGCGTCGGTCACACCATCCACATCAAGGGCCGCGATCTGGTGAACGGCGTGCCAAAGGAAATTTCGATCAACCAAGGCCAGATTGCCGAAGCGCTGAGCGAGCCGATTGGCACGATCATCGAAGGCGTGCGTATCGCACTGGAAAATACCGCACCGGAACTGGCTGCCGATATTGTTGATCAGGGCATCGTCCTGACCGGTGGCGGCGCGCTGATTGCCGGTCTCGACGCCGCGCTCAGCGATGAAACGGGCCTGCCTGTGACGGTGGCCGAAGATCCGCTCGCCTGTGTCGCCATCGGCACCGGACGCGCAATGGAAGATCCGATGTTCCGGGGCGTTCTGACCACCGCCTGAGCATATGATCGAACAACGACAGGAAGCGAAAGGATAAACCGATATGGCGCCGCCAAACAATCGGCGTCCAGGATTTTCCAAGCGGGCGCAATATAGCATATTCGCCAGCTATTTACTGGGCATATTGGGTGCGGTCTTGGGACTGCTTCTTTTGCTTGTCTCCTTCATCGATCCCAGAGGTTTTTCGGCCCTTCGCACCATCGGTGCGGAAGCCATGGCGCCAGTCAGCAAGACCCTGTCCGAATTTGGCAGTCTGACCGGAAATGCCGGGGATCAAGTTTCTGCCTATTTCAATGCGGCCTCGAAAAATGCCGAGATGCAGCGGGAACTGGAGCAGAACCGGATAGAGATCCTGGAAGCCCGCGCACTCAAACAGGAAAATGACCGGCTCAAGCGGCTGCTGAAACTGGATGAGGAAATTCCCGATTCGATCGCCATGGCCCGTCTGATCAGTTCCACCGCTTCGAGCGCGCGCCGTATTGCCACGCTGGGTGTCGGCAGCAGCAGCGGGCTTGAACCCGGCCAGCCGGTCCGCTCACCGGAAGGCTTGGTCGGCAGAATCCTGGAAACCGGCCCCACCACCGCCCGCGTCCTGCTGGTGTCCGACAGCAAGAATGTCACCCCGGTGCAGCGCGCGAGTGACAGCCTGCCCGCCTTTGCCACCGGGCGCGGTGACGGCACCGTCGATATCCAGCCGATCAATATCGGCAACAATCCCTTCAAGGGCGGTGACCTGCTGATCACATCGGGTAGCGGCGGGCTATACAGTCCCGGCATTCCCGTGGCGGTGGTTATCCGCAAGACCGAAACCGGCGCTATCGGGCGCGTCCTGGCGAATCCGGCCAAGGTCAGCCACGCCATCGTCCAGCCGATTTTCCAGGCCGAAACCGTCCGCCAGATCGAACAAGAGCCGATGGATGATCTGGAAGAGGAATCCGGCGAATAGTGCCCCGATCCCGTCAATCCCGGATTGGCCGGCAACCCTCGCAGTGGCGGATCAAGCTGATCCCGCCGGTGACCGTGGTCCTCGGTTCGATGATCACGGCGCTGCCGATCATCACCGACTATCCGATCCTGCCACCCATGGGTTTGCTGGTGATCCTGGCGTGGCGGCTGATCCGGCCGGGCTATTGGGCGGTCTGGGCCGGCTTCCCGCTCGGCCTCATCGATGATATTTTCAGTGGGCAGCCCTTCGGTAGCGCCGCATTTCTCTGGTCGGTGATTTTCATCCTGCTCGAGACGCTCGACCGCAAGGCGGTGCGTCGCGATTATTGGCAGGACTGGCTCATCGCCTCCATTGCGACGACAATTGTGCTAATATGCGGCATGCTGATCGTCGACTTACAATCCAACCTGCTGCGGCTCGACCTACTGGTGCCGCAGATTTTGCTGTCGATTCTGCTCTATCCGTTTGTCGCCCGGCTGATCGGGGCGATCGATAACTGGCGGGTGGCATCATGAAACCGGCCAAGACCATCAGCAGCGCCATGCAGGAGCTCACCTTCACCCGCCGGGCGACGGTGATCGGCGGGCTGCAGATCGGCGTCGGTGTGCTGCTGGCGGCGCGCATGGCCTATATTTCGGTGGCCGAGAACGAACGCTACAAGCTGCTCTCGGAAAGCAACCGGGTCAATCTCACGCTCGTCCCGCCGCGCCGGGGCTGGCTGATCGACCGTAACGGCAAGCCGATCGCCAACAACAAGACCGACTTCCGTATCGACATCATCCCGGACCGGCTGCGCGACAAGGACAAGACCGTGGCCACGCTGGCCAATCTGCTGTCGCTCGATCCGGAAGAGCTGGAGCGGATCAACAGGGAGCTGGAACAGGCCGGCAGCTTCCAGCCCGTTCAGGTCGCGACCGGGCTCGATTCGGAACAATATGCCGCTGTCAGCGTCCGCCTTCCCGACCTGCCCGGTGTTTCGCCACGACAGGGCTTCTCGCGCAACTATCCCAGCGGGCCGGCGATCGGGCATCTGGTCGGCTATGTCGGCATAGCCTCGGCGGAAGATTACAAGGAAAATCCGGACCCGATATTGATCACGCCAGGCTACAAGATCGGCAAGGACGGTCTGGAGAAGATGTTCGAGGACCATCTGCAGGGCAAGCCCGGCGCAAAAAGGGTCGAGGTGACGGCGCGCGGCAAGATCGTCCGCGAGCTTAACACCCGGCCCGACGTGCCCGGCAAGCCGCTGCAACTGACGCTCGACATCGACCTGCAGGAATATGCGGCCCGCCGCCTGGGCCCCGAATCCGGCTCTGTGGTCGTCATCGATTGCCTGACCGGCGACATATTGACGATGACCTCGATGCCGTCTTTTGACCCGAACAGCTTCTCCGACGGCATCGGGGTTACCGAATATGGCATGCTGCGCGAGGACGATCATGTGCCGCTGCTCGACAAGTCGCTGAAAAGCCTGTTTCCGCCAGGTTCGACGGTCAAGCCAATGGTTGCCCTTTCCTTCCTGGAGGCAGGCCTGGATCCGGACGAGACCGTCAATTGCAATGGCGGGCTGCAGGTCGGCAACCGGCGCTTCCGCTGCTGGAAACGGGGTGGTCACGGACGGGTCGACATGGCCAAGGGCATCTACCAGAGCTGCGACGTCTATTTCTATTATTTCGCCCAGAAGATCGGCATCAATCCGATCGCGCTGATGGCCAACCGTCTGGGACTGGGGCAGAAATACCCGCTGCCGGTGGCGAGCCAGTTTTACGGCACGGTCCCCGATCCCGCATGGCTGCGCAAGAAGCACAAGCGCGAGTGGCAGGCCTATGATACGGTCAACACCACCATCGGCCAGGGCTATATGCTGGTCAATCCGACCCAGCTGGCGGTCATGGCGTCACGGCTGGCGACGGGCAAGAATATCGTTCCGCGCCTGATCATGGAGGAGAAGAAGTCGCCGATCCAGACGCTGAACCTCGATCCCGAGCATCTGCTCTATGTGCAACAGGCGATGAGCGACGTGGTCAACGGCCCCGGCACAGCCGGTCGGGCTCGGCTGCCGATCGAGAATGTGAAAATGGCCGGCAAGACCGGCACCGCCCAGGTGGTCAATCTCGATTTCGGCCGCGGCGGCCAGGATGTGGCCTGGAAATATCGCGATCACGGCCTGTTCGTCTGCTTCGCCCCCTATGACAATCCGCGCTATGCTGCCGCCGTGGTCATCGAACATGGCGGCGGGTCCGGAGCGGCCTATCCCGTCGCGAGGGACGTCCTGACCTTCCTCTATGACCGCCAGAAGGCGATGGACGTGCTGACCGGCATGGAAAAATCCTGGGGCGGCACGATCCAGGAGCGGATGGACCGGAAAATGGCAGCCTATCGCGCGCGGAAAAATCTCGAGAAGGCAATGGCCGAAAATCCGGCCGCCGCCAGCCCTGAAACGCCCGAATCCGGCACCGGAGCCGGCGCGGGAGATCAGGATTGAGCGACTTCATTCCGGCTCCGATAGCGCAGCTTCCCTGGAAAACCATCCTGCTCCTGTTCGTACTGGCGAGCTTCGGTTTCATCGTTCTCTATTCGGCCGCAGGCGGCAGCCTGACCCCCTGGGCGGGGATGCACATGGTGCGCTTCACGATTTTCCTGCTGATGGCGGTGGTGATGTCGCGGTTCAAGGAATCCTTCTGGAAAACCATGGCTTTCCCGGCCTATATCATCGTCGTGATCATGCTGTTCGGGGTCGAACTGATCGGCGCGGTCGGCGGCGGAAGCCAGAGATGGCTCAATCTGGGATTCATCCGGCTGCAGCCCTCGGAACTGATGAAGGTCGCGATCATATTGGCGGTGGCCCGCTTCTACGACCTGTTGCCGCCGAGCCGTATCCGGACCTGGGGCGCGATCTGGCCACTGCTGGCGCTGCTGGCCCTGCCCTGTGGCCTGATATTGATGCAGCCCGATCTGGGCACCACCATCACCGTGGTGACCGGCGCGCTGACCGTCGCCTTTCTGGCCGGCCTGCCGCTCCGGCTGTTCATCGGCGGCGGTGCGGCCATCGCGCTGCTGGCACCGATTGCCTATTTCTTCGCGCTGGAAGAGTATCAGCAGCGGCGCGTCACGACTTTCCTGAACCCGGAAAATGACCCGCTGGGCGCCGGCTATCATATCAGCCAGTCGAAGATCGCGATCGGATCCGGCGGCCTGTTCGGCAAGGGCTTCCTGAACGGCACCCAGAGCCATCTCGACTATCTGCCCGAAGGACACACCGATTTCGTCTTTGCCACCATGGCCGAGGAATGGGGACTGTTCGGCGGCATATTGGTGCTTTCCGGATTTTTCCTGCTGTTCCGCTGGGGTCTCGGCGTGGCAATGAAAGCCAAAACCCGCTTCTCGCAGCTGACCGCAGCCGGCCTGACGGTGACCATATTCTTCTATGTCGCGATCAACCTGATGATGGTCATGGGACTGGCACCGGTTGTCGGCATCCCCTTGCCGTTCCTCAGCCACGGTGGCTCGTCGATGATGACGATCATGATCTGCGTCGGCATCCTGATGTCGATCGAATGCCATCCGGGGCGAAGCGGCAACGCATTTGGATAAAAATAGCAAAGCAACCGGTTGCGTTCCGGAAATCCGGCCCTATATAGCCTCTGATATGGACGCTTAGCTCAGTTGGTAGAGCAGCTGACTCTTAATCAGCGGGTCGTGGGTTCGAACCCCTCAGCGTCTACCATTTTTCCCGAGAGAGAAACCATCCGGCGGATGGTTTCCGGAAAAACCCCGCGCACAAGCGTGGACGCCTCTATTTCTTACACCAGCAACAATCTGTTTGCCCCGGCCGCGCGCCAGCGCGACCGGCTCAGTCAGAATCCCGTCATGCGCCCGAGGGGACCCCGCGATCCTGGTCTTGCGGCAAGTCTATCGGGGTTGCCGCACAAATCGTCCGGAGCGCCTGTTTCAGGCCCTCCTCGATCGTCGGATGATAGAAAGGCCGTTCCAGCAACTGGCTGGCCGTCTGGCCCTGCTGGATCGCCCAAGTGAGCATATGCGCGAGATGTTCGCTGGCGGGCGTGCATAGGTCCGCGCCGATCAGCTTGCCATCCGGCGCGGCTGCGTAAAGCGTCAGGACACCCTCATTGCGGCCCTCCACACGCGCCCTGCCCTGATCGCCGAAGTCGGCTGTACCGGTGATCACACCGTCCTCCTCCGACTGTCCGATCCGCGCGACCGGCGGGCTGGTGAAGGTGATGCTGAAATGCGGGAATCGGTCCGCTTGCATCGATGCCGGGAAGGCCACGGCGTTGCGTCCGGCAATCGCGCCGTCCTGCGAGGCCTCGTGCAGCAACGGCAGGTCGTTGGCGACGTCACCGGCGAGAAAGATCGAACTGTCACCACATTGCATCGTGTTGCGGTCGTGGACGGGCACACCGTCATCGTCGAGCGCGATTCCGGCAGCGGAAAGGTCAAGGCTTTCCAGATTCGGTGGTCTTCCGGTGGCGACCAGAACATGATCAAATTCCGCCTGGCCCGAAGACGCGCCGCTCCAGGAAAGCCGCGCGCCATCGTCTGTCGTGCTGGCCTCCAGTTCCACGCCGAGCTTCAGCGTCAGATCGGCCGCGATTATTTCCTTCAAGGCGGCATGCACCTTGTCGCAGCGGATTCCGCCGAGACGGTCATTCTGGTCAAACAGCATCACGCGCACGCCAAGACGGGCCATGGCCTGCGCAAGCTCAAGGCCGATGGGCCCCGAACCGATCACGGCGAGCCGCGCGGGAAGATCCTCCAGATCGAATATATTCTCGTTGGTCAGCAAACACTTTCCCAATGCCGAGAATTGGTCGGGAACGAAAGGCCGCGAACCGGTGGCAATGATGACCCGACGCGCCTCGATCTGTCGTCCGTCATCCAGCTCAAGACTGTTTGCCGCGATGAATTTCGCCCTGGCCCGCATACGGATGCGATCAGGGATGTCGGCTATGCTCTCGCGGGTCAGTCTGGCAAAGCGGTCGCGTTCGTCGCGCACGCGCTGCATGACCGCCTTGCCGTCAATCTCGATTTCGGGAACCCGGATACCGAAATGGTCGGCGGACCGGGCCGCATGGGCCGCATGCGAAGCCGCGATCAGCAGCTTTGAAGGCATGCAACCGACAGTGGCGCACGTGGTGCCATTGAAATAGGGATCGATCAGCAGTGTGCTCGCCCCGTTCGCACGCGCCGCCCGCTCTGCCGCCAGTCCGGCCGTGCCGGCGCCGATGATCGCGACATCGCAGCGTAACATCCTCGCCATATCAGGCCCCGATCGTGATAGATTTGACGTTCACGAACTCCTTCAGGCCGACTTCGCCATGCTCGCGGCCATAACCACTGTCCTTCACTCCGCCGAAAGGCATGTCCGGCGATGCGATTGTATAGGTGTTGATATTGACCATACCGGTGTCGAAATGTTTCGACGCCATCTTGACCGCACGATCGATGTCCTTGCTGAAAATACCGCCGCCGAGCCCGTAGCGGCTATCGTTAGCGATACGCATAGCGTCTTCGTCGTCCTGGGCTTTGATGATCGATGCGACCGGACCAAAGATCTCGTCATCATAGGCAGGCTGCCCGGGTGCCACATCGACCAGCGCGGTGGCGGGGTAGAACCATCCTTTATCATCCGGGATCACGCCACCGGCGACGATCTTCGCGCCTTTGGACACGCTCTCTTCGACCTGCTCGTGGACCTGGTCACGCTGGCTGCGCGACACCATGGGGCCAAGCTGGGTTTCCTCCTTGTTCGGATCGCCCATTTTCACATCATTGAATGCAGCAGCATAGCCCTCGACAAAGGCGTCGTAATTTTTCTCGGTGACGATGAAGCGTTTCGCATTCACACAGGTCTGGCCGTTGTTAAAAATACGACCCTGAACGCAGGCCTTGATGGCCAGATCGAGGTCAACATCATCGAAAACCATATAGGCATCGTTCGAACCGAGCTCGAGCACCGTCTTCTTGGAGACCGCAGCCGCCCGCTGGGCGACCGAACGGCCGGCTTTGTCGCTGCCCGTGAGAGTCACGCCACGAACCAGGTCGTGCTCGATGATGGCATCGGACTGGTCATGGGTGATTAGCAGAACGCCGAACAGGCCCTTTGGCAATCCTGCCGCTTCGTAGATGTCACGCAGCATCAGGCCGCTGCCGGTGCAATTGGCGGAATGTTTGAGCAAAACGCCATTGCCGACCATCAGCGCCGAGATCGAATAGCGGATTGCCTGATAGCAGGGGAAGTTCCACGGCTGGATGCCATAGATGACGCCAAGCGGCGAATAGGTTACGATGCCGCGGCCCTCCGGCACTTCCCGCTCTTCATCGGCGAGCATCTCCGGACCGTGCTTGGCTGTATAATCGCAAATCCCGGCGCATAGCTCGATTTCCTCGCGGGCGTCGCTGAGCAGCTTACCCATTTCATCGGTCATCAACTGGGCGAATTCCTCCTGCGATTCACGCAGCTTGTCCGCGATGGCCGCGATCACTCCGGCACGTTCCTCGAGGCTCTTGAGCCGCCAGTCGAGAAAGGCGTCATGACTTTGCTGCACGACCCGCATGGCCTCGTCGTCCGACATGATCGGATAGGTCTCGAGCGGCTCTTCGGTCAGTGGATTGACGGTTTCTATGGTCTTGTCGGTCATGGGGGATCCTTCATCATTGTGAATTGGTCGGCAGCGCCGGATATTGGGAGGAAGCGTTCAGCCGTATGTCTTGCGATGGTCGTCCAGCGTGCAGGCCGCATGTTCCAGAGCCTTGTCGATTGCCTCCGGGAAGCTTTTTTCGTCGCAATATATTATGCCGCTATGGGCGGCGCAGACGGCCGCCGTATCGGCCCAGTCGCGGGCCATGTCCCGGGCCCAGCGGATATAGTCGTCCGCTGCCCCGGCCCGCTTCTCCAGCCCGTCTGCCAGCTTGGGATGGAAGCGCAGTTGCGGGCCCGGCACGACCTTCTGGACGAGCGAGGGCAGATCGATGACCATCAGCGTGTCGTCCGCATGAACAATGCGGCTTTCCCTGTGTCGTACGATCACCGATCCAACGTGGACACTGTCGTCATCGGAAATGAAGTCAACGCCGGAAGGGATTGAAAAGTCGAGGATATCGGAAAATTGCCGCTGGGTTGCTTCATCTTCGATGAAATGGGGGTCCCAATCGAGCTCCGGCGCCTGCTCGTGATGCCGCCGGGTCCCGATCAGCCGCGCATGGGGCAGCATGTCCTGCATGGCCTGGCAATGGATGGTGTGGAACGGATGGACGTTCAGCACCGCCTCGATCAGGGCGCCGCCTTCGGTCAGCGCCATCAGTTCCTCGCGGTCGGATGTCTCCGGTGCGTAGGAATCGAGCAATATGAACGTACCGCCGGGCTTGCGCACCAGCGACATATGGGTGCCGATATTTATGACGTGGGCGATCTTGAAATCGCCGCGTATGTTCCAGAAATTGTCTGCCAGATGTTTGATCGCAATGCTCCTTGGGGAATTCCGCCGGGGGTTTCCTGAACAACACCCGAGAGTGATATCGGTTCCGGTCACGCTCGAATGATCCGGCGCGAAACAGGTGGATCGCGCGCAGCCATGACTTCACTGTTAGCTATTGAAATCAAACAGCTGCTGCCCGCCGGATGCGGTCATGCCGCCGGTGCGGGATGTTGGGAGAGCAAGAGTGACGCGGCGCTAGCGCAGCTGGCTGTCCTTGCTGCCTCGCCGGTTGAAGCCGGCGGCCTTGCGGCCCGCATCGCGCGCCGACTGACAGACCACACAGGTTCTGGTACCGGGCAAGGCGCGGCGCCTGGCGTCGGGAATTTCCTCGCCGCATTCGGCGCAATATCTGGCAGCTTCGCCCGTAGGCATATCGGCCCGTGCGCGCTTGACCGCGTCGGCAATCGTATCGTCTATCTGATCCTGCACCGCGCCATCGCGCGCCCAACCGCCTGCCATAAAAACTCCGAATATATTAGTTGTGGAAATATTCTATCGGGGAATCAACGGCTGGACCGGAAAAAGGTTGCCCACGTCGCCCTGTCGGGCGGAGGCGTCAGCGGAGCGCCGCTTGCCACAGGCTTTGGCCGGACGAATATCGGTACGGAAACACGGGCGCGTTTGACGAATAAGCCGGGGACACCGGATCACGCGACGCAGAAATAGAAACAGGCGGGCCTCTTTTCGAGGTCCCGCCTGTTATTTCTAGAACAAAGCGCGAGAAAAATGGGGGGCGAAACTCTGCCCCCCGGTTTGTTTACTTGTTGACAGCGTCTTTCAAGCCCTTGCCGGCTTTGAATTTTGCTTGGGTCGATGCTGGAATCTGCATCGGTTCGCCGGTGCGCGGGTTGCGGCCGGTGGAAGCTTTGCGCTTGGAGGTCGAGAATGTGCCGAAGCCAACGAGACGAACTTCGCCGCCGCTGGACAATGCACTGCTGATGGAATCAAATACGGCGTCTACCGCTTTGCCGGCATCGCTTTTGCTGAGGCCGCTGTGATCCGCTACGTTACTGATAAGGTCCTGTTTATTCATTATGGGAATCCCCCCTTCTCTAATGGCAATTCGTTTTGAATCGCGCCGTTGTCTGTCGGCAGTAATGCGAAATTATCCGGAACTGTCAAAGAAAAACCGCTGTTTTCTGCGCCAAAGGGCAATTTTTTACGCCAAATGACAGGAAATGAGACGAACGGTTGAGATGCGGTAGCCGTTTCAAATATTTTACTACCGCATTTCACCTTTGTTTCGAAAGCGCGACTCGATGATGAAAGACAATCAGTGGCGCGCTGCGGACCCCGCATCGTCGGCAACCGGGGCTGTAGCGTGGCTGGCCAGCTCGTCTGCATCGCTCCACTCGATCGGTTCCACTTTTTCCGCCAGCGCTTCGGCCAGCACTTCATCGACATGGCTCATCGGAATGATCTTGAGTTTCGACGTGATATTGTCCGGTATTTCGACGAGATCCTTCTCGTTTTCCGCCGGGATCAATACCGTGGTGATACCGCCGCGCAGCGCCGCCAGGAGCTTCTCCTTCAGACCGCCGATCGGCAGCACGCGACCGCGCAGGGTGACCTCGCCGGTCATCGCGACATCGCGGCGCACCGGAATTCCGGTCAGCGTCGAAACGATCGCAGTGACAATGCCGACACCGGCCGACGGGCCGTCCTTGGGCACTGCGCCTTCGGGCAGATGGATATGGATATCCTTGCGACTGAAGACACTCGGCTTGATACCGTAGGACGGTGCACGCGCTTTCACGAAGGACAGCGCGGTCTGGATCGACTCGTTCATCACATCGCCGAGCGTGCCGGTGGTCTTGATCTGGCCCTTGCCCGATACGGTGACCGATTCAATCGTCAGCAGCTCGCCGCCGACTTCGGTCCAGGCAAGGCCGGTTACCGCGCCGACCTGGTTTTCCTCCTCGCCGATACCGTGGCGATATTTTCTGACGCCGGCATATTCGGAAAGATTGTCGGGCGTGATTTCGACGCTCTTGTAATCGCCTTCGAGAATCCGGCGCAACGCCTTGCGGGCCAGCTTGGCAATTTCGCGCTCGAGAGTCCGGACGCCGGCTTCCCGCGTATAATAGCGGATCAGGTCGCGCAACGCGTCCTCGCGCAGGGCAAATTCACCCTCCTTCAGACCATGCGCCTCGATCTGCTTTTCAACCAGATGGCGTTTCGCAATCTCGACCTTCTCGTCTTCTGTATAGCCTTCGAGGCGGATGATCTCCATCCGGTCGAGCAGAGGCTGCGGCAGGTTGAGCGAATTGGCGGTGGTCACGAACATGACATCCGACAGGTCGATATCGATTTCGAGATAATGGTCCTGGAACTTGTCATTCTGTTCCGGGTCGAGCACTTCGAGCAATGCCGACGCGGGATCGCCGCGGAAATCCTGACCCAGCTTGTCGATCTCGTCGAGCAGGAACAGCGGGTTGGATGTGCCAGCTTTCTTCAGATTGGATACGATCTTGCCCGGCAGCGAACCGATATAGGTCCGGCGATGGCCGCGGATTTCCGCTTCGTCGCGCACGCCGCCCAGCGACTGGCGGACAAATTCGCGACCCGTGGCCCGCGCAATCGAACGGCCAAGCGAGGTCTTGCCGACGCCCGGAGGGCCGACGAGGCACAGGATCGGGCCTTTCAGCTTGTTGGTACGGGACTGGACCGCAAGATATTCGAGGATGCGTTCCTTGACTTTTTCCAGTGCGAAATGGTCATCGTCGAGGACCTTTTCCGCCTGCTTCAGATCCTTCTTGAGCCGGGACTTCTTGCCCCATGGCAGTCCGAGCAGCACATCGAGATAGTTGCGCGTCACCGTCGCTTCGGCCGACATCGGCTGCATGCCCTTGAGCTTTTTCAGTTCGGTGGTCGCCTTGGCTTTCGCTTCCTTGGAAAGCTTCAGCTCCTTGATCTTCTTGCCCAGCTCGGCCAGTTCATCGCCTTCGCCGTCTTCGCCGTCACCCAGTTCCTTCTGGATCGCCTTCATCTGCTCGTTGAGATAATATTCGCGCTGGGTCTTCTCCATCTGGCGCTTGACCCGGCCGCGGATTTTCTTCTCGACCTGCAATACGCCGAGTTCGCCTTCCATGAAGGCAAAGACCATTTCGAGACGCTTGACGGGATCGCTCTCCATCAACAGGCTTTGCTTGTCCGAAACCTTCACATTGATATTGGCAGCGACAGCGTCGGCGAGGCGCGCGGCATCGTCGATTTCGCCCAGCTGCACGACGGTTTCCGCCGGCATTTTCTTGTTGAGCTTGGAATAATTTTCAAACTGGTCAACCACGGACCGCATCAGGGCCGAAGCTTCGGCGCCTTCCGCCGCCTGCTCTTCGAGCAGGTCAATCTCGGCCAGCACATAGCCGTCCGCTTTTTCCTCCAGGGAAATATGTCTGGCGCGCTGCTTGCCTTCGACCAGCACCCGTACGGTGCCGTCGGGCAATTTCAGCAATTGCAATACGGTCGCAACCACGCCGAGATCATAGAGCTGGTCGCGAACGGGATCGTCTTCCGCCGGGTCGAGCTGCGCAACGAGGAAGATTTCCTTGTCCGCATCCATCGCCTTTTCCAGCGCGACCACCGATTTGTCGCGACCGACAAACAGCGGCACGATCATATTCGGGAAGACCACGATGTCGCGCAACGGCAACAGGGGCAGCGATTTCGATTCAGGGGCAGGATTGGCTTCGGTCACGGACATTTTTACTCCAACTTGGTGCGCTGCAACAGCGCCTATGACCACTATATGGTGCCTGTTGGAGACACTTCAAGCGGGATGCGTCCGATCGGCAGGACGGCCTAAAAGGGTAGTTTGAAGCCCGGGGGTAACTGCATACCGCTGGTCATCTTGCCCATTTCCTCGCTGCTGACCGTATCGGCGCGGTTGCGGGCATCGTTGAACGCAGCGGCGACGAGATCTTCCAGCATCTGCTTTTCATCGGCTTTCATCAGGCTGTCGTCGATTGACACCGACAATATCCGGCCTTTGGCTGTGGCCTTCACCTTTACCAGTCCGCCACCAGCCTGACCTTCAACTTCAAGACTATCCAGCTTCTTCTGGGCTTCCTCCATCTGGGTCTGGACCTGCTGCGCGGCTTCTTGCGCCGCTTTCATCATTTCTTCCATCGATTTCATAGCTATGCGCTCCTTGATTCTTGTGGGCGAGGATCTTCGTCCTCCAGCAATATGGCGTCGGGGAAGGCTTCAAAAGCGGCCTTCACCATCGGGGCGTCGAGGATCGCCTGGCGTTCCGCGTCCCTGATCTGCTGCTCCTGTTCAACCAGACTGGGCTGCGCCTCACCCTGCCCTTCGACGATGGTCCACTCCCGACCGGTTTGCTCCTTCAGCGCGTCGGCAATTTTCCGGATATCGGCATCGGCAATAGGACGCGCCGGCTGATAGACGATATTGGGCGGGTCGAGCGAGATCAGCCGCATATCGGCGATCAATATGCTTTCCAGAACGGCAGAAACCCGGCCGACCGCGGTGATGACATCGGCAAATTCGGTGGGCAGCGCGCTGGCCTGGGGCGTCGGAGACGGGACCGGCGCAGCGGCGGCCTGCGCCACCGGTTCGGCGACCGGCGGTGCCGACTGTTGCTCTGGCGATGAAGCCGGAGCCGCCGGAGCGCCCTGTTCAAGCATTTTCGCGAGCTTTCCCGGATCGGGCATGTCGGCGGCGCAAAGCACGCGGAGCAAAGCCATTTCGCAGGCTTCGCGCGGCAGATGCGCCTGCTGGACTTCCTGATAGCCCTTGAGCAGCAACTGCCAGAGCCGGTGCAGGACCGGATAGGAAAGCTGTTCCGACCAGTCGGAAAATTGCTGCCTTGCCTCTTCCGACAAGGTCGGATCACTGGCTCGGCCGACCTTGAAGAGGGTCACCTGATGCGACAGCGACAGCAGCCCGTTCATCAGCGACAAGGGCTCGACACCGATTTTATATTGGTCGGCAATCGCATCGAGCAAGGCTGCGGAATCGCCTTCGAGCAATCTGGCAAACAACCGCCGGACAGCGCCCCGATCTGACAGCCCCAGCATATCGCGAATCTGCACAGCCTTGACCTCGCCATCGCCGTCCATATCGGCATGGGCAATTGCCTGATCGAGGATCGACAGGCCGTCGCGAACCGAACCCTCGGCCGCCTGGGCGATCAGATCGAGCGCTTCCTGCTCTGCAGTCACGCCTTCCTTGCCGACAATCATGCCGAAATGCGCAGAAAGTTGATCCGGGCTGATCCGCTTCAGGTCGAAACGCTGGCAGCGGGAGAGGACCGTGATCGGAACCTTGTTGACCTCGGTGGTCGCAAAAATGAACTTCACATGCGGCGGCGGTTCTTCCAGCGTCTTCAACAGCGCATTGAAGGCGTTTTTCGACAGCATGTGCACTTCGTCGATGATGTAGATCTTGTAGCGCGCGGAGACCGAGGAATAGCGCACCGCCTCGATAATCTCGCGAACATCGTCAACGCCGGTATGGCTTGCGGCATCCATCTCGATGACGTCGATAAAGCTGCCCTCGGCAATGCTGCGGCACGGTTCGCATTTGCCGCATGGATCGATCGTCGGGCCACCCTGCCCGTCTTCGCCGATGCAGTTCAGCGCTTTGGCAATCAGCCGCGCGGTCGATGTCTTGCCGACGCCGCGCACACCGGTCATCAGGAAAGCATGGGCCAACCGGTCGCGCTTGATCGCGTTGCCCAGCGTCTGCACCATCGCATCCTGGCCGATCAGTTCGGAAAATTTCGAAGGCCGATATTTGCGCGCCAGCACCCGATAGGGCTGCGCCGCGCCGGGGGCTGGCTGCTCCGGCGCATCGACACCGCCAGCCGCAAATATATCTTGTGAATCGGACATGAAGGAACAGTTTAGGCGAGAGGCCCCGGCTTGTCGAAGGCTATTCGCGGTGAATTTCGACTCTGCCCGAAAACAGGCGGAAAACCGGCTGAGCCTTTGGTTTCAGGGCTGTTTGAAGGTTGGAACTGCCGCCCAGACATGGCGCCGTTGCAAAGTAGGAGCCGGGCGACCCGCAGAAAAATCGTTGCGGCTGCTTCCTTCCGGACCTGACCGGGTTGGCGACGACTGCGTCCACCCGACTCCCGCTGCGCATATGGTGGGCCTCGGGTAAAATTGCAAGCCGTTAGATGATCTGCATATTATGGCTTTCGCCGGGCATCTGTACGGTCAGGCCATCGAGCTCGGGGGTCAGGGTGATCTGGCAGGCCAAGCGGCTGGTCCGGCGCGCACCCGCGGCCAGATCGAGCATATCCTCTTCCATTTCCGACGCCGGGGGCAATCTGTCAAAATCGGCTGCCCTGACGATGACATGGCAGGTCGAGCAGGCCATTTGCCCTTCGCAAGTTCCCTCGAGCGGCTGGTCATGGATTTGCGCAACGGTAAGCAGATTGTCGCCGTCAGCGGCTTCGACCGAAAGCGTCGTTTCTTCGTCGGAGCTGACGAAATGGACCGTGATCTTGCTCATGATAGCTGATTCTCCGCTGCTTGATTGATCAGACCGGCGGCCCGCTCGATATCTTTCATGCTGTTATAGCGCCCGAATCCCAGACGAATCGATGATTTAATCTGTCCCGGTGCCAGTCCCAGCGCCGCCAGCACATGGCTGGGTCGCCCCGATCCACTGGCACAGGCCGAGCCGGCGGAAAAGGCCACGCCGCGCACATCGGACATCAGCCGGGCGACATCCAGGCCCTGCCGACGGATATTGAGATTGCCGGCATAGCGCCGGTCGAGCGAGCCGTTCACGCTCCAGTCGCCAAACAGGTCGCGCGCTCTATCGGCAAGGCTGACAATATGCTCCCTATCCTGTTCCCGGCGCTCGGCGCATAATTTCGCCGCAGCGCCCAGCCCCGCGCAGAGAGCCGGGGACAGCGTGCCCGACCGCACACCCTGCTCCTGCCCGCCACCGTGGATCAGCGCGGGTATATCGATACCTTCGCGCACCCAGAGCGCGCCAATGCCTTTCGGGCCATAAATCTTGTGTCCCGACAGCGCGATCATATCGGCCTGCTGCGGTATATCGATCCGGCCAAAGCCCTGCACCGCATCGCAGAGCATCAGCGCCCCGGCCCGGTGTGCCATTGCTGCAATCTGCTCGACCGGCTGGATCACGCCAATCTCGTTGTTGACCAGCATCGCGCCCACCAGCGCCGTCTGCGGCCCCAAACATGCTTCCAGTTCTTCCAAGCGCAACAGCCCCTGGGTATCGACAGGAAGCAGATTCGTCTCGAAGCCCTGCGTGCCATACCAGAGCGCGGTGTCGCGCACGGCGGCATGCTCGGTGTCGACAACCGCGATTTCAGCGCGTCCTTGCTGAGTCCGGACCGCTCCCATCGCCAGATTGATCGCCTCGGTGGCGCTGCCGGTAAATATCACCCGCCCGCCGGGGGGACATAAGGCGGCAATCTGATCGCGGGCGAGCTCGACCGCCGCTGCTGCCTTGCGACCCATGATATGGGGGCTGTGCGGGTTACCGAAATTGTCTTTCAGCCAGGGCAGCATCGCGTCGAAAACCTCGGGTGCGAGCGGCGTGGTCGCCTGATTGTCGAGATAGATGGGGTTCATCGGCCGGGTTCAGCTCCGCCGGGATTCTGCAAAGATCGACTTCCACTTGTCGATGAAGGCGTAGATATGCGCCCGGCTGGTGTCCCGACCGATACTGACCCGGATCACCTCGCGCGCCATCTGCGGGTCGGTGCCCATGGCTTCGAGCACATGGCTGGTTTTGAGCGTGCCCGACGAACAGGCGCTGCCGGCGGAGACCGAGAATCCTGCCATGTCGAACTTGATCAGCTGCGTATTGGCGGCCACGCCGGGCATGTGGTAGCTGGCGATGGTGGCGATACGCGGTGCCTTGTCGGCGATCACCGCGCCGCCTTCCTTCTTGATTGCATCGTCGAGGTGCTGGCGCAATTCCGAGGCGCGCCCGGCCCAGTTGGCCGGCGCTTCCAGAGCCGCGGTCATGCCCAGAATATAAGGCAAATTCTGTGTTCCCGAGCGATAGCCCTGCTCCTGCCCGCCATCGGCCTCAAGCAACCGGAGGTCCTTCACCAGCAGGGCGCCGACGCCCGGCGGTCCGCCGAATTTATGACCTGCGACGATGATCATATCGGCTTCCGGCAGCGGCATCTTCCCGATCGATTGCGAACAGTCGGCGAGAAGATGGCACCCGCGGTCGCGCACCACCTTCGCCAGCGCACCGAGATCCTGGATCACGCCGGTTTCATTGTTGACCGACTGGATCGCCACCAGCGCCGGTTCTTCGGCTGCCTTGAGCTGATGGTTGAGATTCATCGGAACGACCAGCCCGTTGCTGTCAACCGGAATCGGCTTCGCATTGCGCGCGAATCGCAGCACCACATCATGCTCGACCGGTGAAATATATTGAGCAGCAGGCTTGGACTTGGTCAGCGCGATCTGCACCGCTTCGCTGGCGCCGCTGGTAAAGATGACATCGCCATCCCAAGCCAAAGCGGTCTTGAACCGCTTGCGCGCGTTCTCCAGCATCGCCTGCGCCGCGCGCCCGTCGGCATGGGGCGACGACGGATTGGCCCAATGCTCGAAACCCTCCATGCAGGCTTTTCTGGCCACATCCAGCATCGGCGCGGTGGCGGCATGGTCGAGATAGATGCGTTTTGTCTCGGTCACGATATTGGCAAAAACTCTCTGGCTTGCGGGATTGAGTTGCGGATTTGTTCACTCTCCCTATATAGACGCTGCATCCAGCGCAAAAGCTATTCTGACTTGTCGCGCTCTGGAAACGACAATCTAGATCGAAGAATTGAAAATCCATGCCTGACGTAATTTTTACCGGACCCGAAGGCCGCCTTGAAGGCCGCTTCAGCCCAGGACCCCGTGACCGTGCACCGGTTGCGATGATTTTGCATCCCCACCCGCAAGCGGGCGGAACGATGAACGACCGGATCACCCAGGCGATGTACAAGACATTCGTCAAGCGCGGCTTTGCAACGCTGCGGTTCAATTTCCGTGGCGTCGGCCGGTCTCAGGGTACGTTCGACAACGGCATCGGCGAATTGTCCGACGCGGCAGCGGCGCTGGACTGGGTCCAGAGCTTTCATCCCGAAGCGCAGACCACCTGGATTGCCGGTTACAGCTTCGGCGCCTGGATCGGCATGCAGCTCCTGATGCGCCGTCCGGAAATCCGCGGTTTCATTTCCGTGTCTCCGCCAGCGAACATGTATGATTTCAACTTCCTGGCACCCTGCCCGTCATCGGGCATCATTGTCCAGGGCGTGAACGACGAAGTCGTGACGCCGAGCGCGGTCCAGAAGCTGGTCGACAAGCTGCGGACGCAGAAACATATCACCATCCATCATGACGAGATTCCCCGCGCCAACCATTTTTATGAAAATGAAATGGACCTGCTGATGGGATCGATCGACAATTATCTCGACATGCGGCTCGCACCGGATTCGCCGATCAAATAAATCGCAGGTCTAGTCGCCGGAATCCGGCGATACAGGCTGATTGCTCTCCGGTGCGGGAATCATCCAGATTCCGACATTGGCGAACATGACGGCGGCTGCCACCAGCATCAGCAGGCCCTGTTTCCGGTTGCTACCCTTGCGCAATATATAGATTCCGCCAGCCAGAAGTGCGGCCCCGGCCAGCATGAGTATCGATAGGATCAGGTCGGACATGCCGGACCGATTACCGCTGCCGCGGCGGACTGACAATGGATTCTTTCACCAATTTCCCGCAGCGATGGCCGCCTCATGCGGCCGCTCCCTGTACGGGATTGCCAAAAGCGCCGGGATCATATAGAACAGACAAGGAACAAACGACAGAAAAAGCGGAACCGGCAGCGTGATCCCCGAACCTCCTCTGCTGATCATCGGCCCGATGGCGAACGATCCGGATCTGGCATATTTGCCATGGTGCGCGACGGCAGCGAAAAATATTATCGTCAATCGCGCCAAGTTCAAAGATCTGGAGATGGTCGAGGTCATTTTCGACGCCATGACCTTCCTCGTCTCTCGCCTGACAGCAGCGGAAATGTCCCATTGTCTCGCGACCGGGAAATACCGGCCTCCGCGTCGCAACCTGCCCGCCTCCGGGTTATCGGCCATCGGCATCGCGCCAGGTGACAATCTGGCCAGCGCGAGTCATCTGCCGACGGTCAACCAACGCTTGCTGCTGCTGGGCAAGTGGATTGGCGAAAGCGTGACCGCAAGCGCGGTGGCCTGGCAGCCATCCGGCAGGATCAGCGATTTCACGGATTTTTGTAACAGCGTGGACCAATATCTGGCTGGCGGGCCCTCACCTGCCAATTTCCGGACGGCGGTCGCATAGGGACGACAGGGTGATTGGGGTCAGCGGCTAGCGCGCACCGTCGCCGTTGTCGCAATCTGCAGGGCAACGGCCCGGTAATACGGGCCATGTTTTAGGGCGAGAGAAAGCCCCTCACCCCCTGCCAAGGCTTGGGCCGCATCGATCCAACGAGCAAAAATTTCCCGTCAGATACGACGCGGCCGGAAAAGGCCTGATTATTAGGCTGCCGTCGGTGCGGCTTCGCGGACATTCTGGTCGACATGTTCGGCAAATTGCTCAAAATTGTTGATGAACAATCTGACCAGCTTTTGCGCGGTTTCGTCATAGGCGCTGGGGTCGGACCAGGTCGAACGCGGATCGAGGATCGCGCTGTCGACGCCGGATACGGCGACCGGCACTTCGAAACCGAAATTCTCGTCGATGCGGAATTCGCCGTCGTTCAGGCTGCCGTCGAGAGCGGCGTTGAGCAAGGCACGGGTTGCCTTGATCGGCATCCGGCTGCCTTCGCCATATTTGCCACCGGTCCAGCCGGTGTTGACCAGCCAGCAACGCACGCCGCCCTTGGCAATGCGTTCCTTCAGCAGATTGCCGTAAACCGACGGGTGGCGCGGCATGAATGGCGCACCGAAACAGGTCGAGAAGGTCGCTTCCGGTTCGGTCACACCGATTTCCGTGCCGGCGACCTTGGCGGTATAGCCGGACAGGAAATGATACATGGCCTGCTCGGGTGTCAGACGGGAGATCGGAGGCAATACACCGAACGCATCCGCGGTCAGCATGATGATATTCTTCGGCACCGGCCCCATATTTTCTTCCGAAGCATTCGGAATGAATTCGATCGGATAGGCACCGCGGGTGTTTTCTGCCTTGCTGTTGTCATCGAGATCAAGTTCCCGGGTCTCCGGATCCATCACGACATTTTCGAGCACCGTACCAAAACGGCGGGTGGTCGCGTAAATTTCAGGCTCCGCTTCTTCGGAGAGACGGATCATCTTGGCGTAGCAGCCGCCTTCGAAATTGAAGACCGCGGTATCGGACCAGCCATGCTCGTCATCACCGATCAGCACACGGCTGGCATCAGCCGAAAGCGTTGTCTTGCCGGTACCCGAGAGGCCGAAGAAAATCGCGGTATCGCCTTCCGGACCGATATTGGCAGAGCAATGCATCGGCATGACCGAATCGAGTGGCAGCAGATAGTTGAGCAGGCCGAAAACCGACTTTTTCATTTCGCCGGCATAAGCGGTGCCGCCGATCAGGATCAGCTTCTCGGTGAGATTGACCGCAATGACCGTCTCGCTGCGCGTGCCGTGGCGGGCTGGGTCAGCCTTGAAGCTCGGCAGATCGATGATCGTATATTCCGGAACGAAAGCCGCCAGTTCGTCAGCTTTCGGCCGCACCAGCATCGTGCGGATGAACAGATTGTGCCACGCCAGTTCGTTGATGATCCGGACATTGACCCGGTGCTCCGGCTGCGAACCGCCGAAAAGATCCTGCACGAACAAAGTGTCTTTCTCGGCCAGGGCAGCGAGGAAATCTTCCTTCAGCGCGGCAAAATGGTCCGGCGTCATGCCGACATTGGTCTTGCCCCACCAGACGCTATCCTCGGTCTCGCCATCGCGGACGATGAACTTGTCATTGGCAGAACGTCCGGTGTGCTTGCCGGTTTCGACGACCAGCGGTCCGTCCTTGGCCAGATGGCCTTCTCCGCGGGAAACGGCGGCTTCTACCAGAGCGGGTGCTCCGAGATTCCAGTGCTGTTCGCCTGAATTGGTGAAACCTTGATCATTTAACGTTACAGACGAAACTTTTGGCACTGATTATCCCCTATGGCTTGAAACGGGTTGAGGTGACGCCGACCCGGCGAATTTGAAATGGCGCTTACTGGACCCTGCCGAGTCGGTCAAATTTCTTCCCGCGACCTGACAAAAATAGAGATATTCCGGCCAGATCGCGACTGATGTGTCAATATCGCTACCGACAAGCTATCTTGTAACATATTATCCCATCTACTAGGTCACTTCCAGCGCAAGTGGCAAAGGAACGCGAAATAATGGCAGCCAATATTGCTCTTGTCGACGACGACCGCAATATATTGACGTCTGTGTCGATCGCCTTGCAGGCGGAAGGTTTTATCACCCGTGTATATTCCGACAGCGAGGCGGCACTGCACGCCATTCTGGAAAATCCGCCGGATCTCGCGGTATTCGATATAAAAATGCCGAAAATGGACGGTCTGGAACTGCTCAGGCGGGTTCGGGAAAAGTCCAATGTGCCGGTCATTTTCCTCACTTCGAAGGATGAGGAACTGGATGAAGCATTGGGATTGGCCATGGGGGCGGATGACTATATCAAGAAGCCGTTCTCCCAGCGGTTGCTGATCGCTCGCGTCCGGTCGATATTGCGGCGGACGGAATTTATGAAATCGGTTGACGAGGGCCAGGATGACGAAGCCGCCGAGCCGCTCGTGCGCGGAAATCTCGAAATGGACCCGGCGCGCCATCTGGTCCGCTGGAAGGACCAGAATGTGACCCTGACGGTCACGGAATTCATGATACTCGAGACGCTGGCCCACCGGCCCGGTGTGGTCAAAAGCCGGAACCAGCTGATGGACGCCGCCTATCAGGACGATGTCTATGTCGACGACCGGACGATCGACAGCCACATCAAGCGATTGCGCCGGAAGTTTCGCGAAGTCGATGCCGAATTTGATGCAATAGATACGCTATATGGAGCCGGTTATCGCTACACCGAATAAAGACGGACAAGAGTGTGATCGCGCGCTGTCGCTGCGCTGGTCTGCCAGGCTGTCGCTCACGACCCGTATTCTGGCGGTCAATGTTCTGGCGATCGCCCTGCTCGCTGGCGGGCTGTTCTATCTCAACAATTATCGCGACCGGCTGACCGAGGAGCGGCTGGTACAGGCCAGAATGCAGCTGACGATTGTCGCCGATGCCCTGTCGGCCGTTGACGCGGAATATAAGAATGCGCTCATCCGCCAATTCTCCAGCCATTTGCGCGCCCGCTTGCGGCTCTACGGGCCGGATGGCGCGAAGGTCATCGACAGCTTCGCGCTGGCAAAGCCCAGCTATGAATTTGTCGATCCGGAAAAGGAGCCGTTCCGCAAGGATCTGGCCCGCCTGCTGGACCGCACGATCGAAAGCCTGGTGTTCAGCGCGCCAATCCCGAAATTCACGGAGCCGGACGAGGACCTCGCCGGCGCCTGGCCCGAACTTGTTGCGGCAAAGGGGGAGACGGAAGCCGTCAGTTCCGTCCGCCTGGCGCCCGACCGCACGCCGGTTATAGCAGCGGGAAAATCCCTGCCCGACGGTACCGGCACCATCCTGCTGACGGCCAATGCCCGCGACATCACCCGGATCGTCAGAGCCGAGCGGTCGAGCGTGTTGCTGGTGATACTGGTGGCCGCCACCGTTTCGATATTGCTTTCGCTGTTTCTCGCCCGGACCATCGTGCAACCGATCAGGAAGCTCGCCCATGCAGCCCTGCGCGTGCGGATGGGACGATCCGATGAAATCGCCATTCCGCGCATGCCGGACCGGCGCGATGAAATCGGCCAGTTGAGCCGCGCTCTGTCGGACATGAGCAGCGCGCTGCGGTATCGCATCAACGCGACGGAGGCCTTCGCCGCCGATGTCAGCCACGAGATTAAGAACCCCCTCGCCTCGTTGCGATCAGCGCTGGAAGGGCTGGAACGGGTCGAGGATCCGGCCCTGCAAAAACAGCTTCTCGACGTGGCCAATGATGATGTCCAGCGAATCGACCGGCTGATCAACGATATTTCCGACGCTTCGCGGGTCGATGCCGAACTGGCGCGGGCCAAATTCGAACCGATCGATATCGGCAAGATGCTCGAACAGTTGCTCGCCGCTCGGGAACAGCGGGCGTCCAATCTCGGCGTGCACATCGCCTTTGCCCGTCCCGCCAAGGATGTCGCCAGGGTGATGGGCGACGGCGGCCGCCTCGAACGCGTGTTCAGCAACCTGCTCGACAATGCGGTGTCTTTCTCGCCCGATGGCGGGCTGGTGGAAATTTTGGCAACGCCCGATGGCGAGGAGATTGTCATCCATGTCGCCGACCAGGGTCCCGGCGTGGATCCCGAACAGCGCGAACAGGTTTTCCAGCGCTTCCATTCCGATCGGCCCGACAGCGAAGCCTTCGGCAAACATAGCGGACTCGGACTGGCAATCGCCAAGACGATCATCGAGGGTCATCAGGGCACGATCCGGATTCTCGACCGGCCCGGCGGCCAATCCGGTGCCTGTTTCGAAATTCGCCTGCCGAAGTCTGCGGCATGAGCAATAGCGGCGAGAGCGGAGAGGCGACGGTCCTGCACGCGACCGCCGTGGCGATAGCCGGTGCAGGCCTGCTGATTCGCGGAAACTCCGGTTCGGGCAAATCCGATCTTGCTTTGCGTCTGATCGACCGGGGCGCCGTCCTGGTCAGCGACGACCAGGTTGCCATAAGGCGCGCCGACCAGGCATTGTTGCTCAGTCCGCCGGCCAGTCTGGCTGGCAAGCTGGAAGTGCGTTCGCTTGGCATAGTGCAATGTGAGCATGTTTCCGGGGTCGAACTGAAACTGGTGATCGACCTGAAAGACCAAGTCGACCGCTACCCGATGGACAGGCAGCTCATGATTTTACTGGGCATGGAATTCCCATCCTGTACATTGGATGCTATGGAGACGAGCGCAGCGATAAAGGCCGAACTGGCCATGCAACGCATAATGCAGGGCGCAATAATATCATGAGCGAAAAACTGGCCAAACCGGTTCTGCTGGTCACCGGTCTCTCCGGCGCAGGCAAAACGACCGCCTTGAAGACGCTGGAAGATATCGGCTGGGAAACGATCGACAATTTTCCGTTCCGTCTGGTCGAGCGCCTGCTGAAAACCCCGCCATCCAGCTCCCGCGGCGACAGCGATCCGCCGCTGGCGATCGGATTCGACAGCCGGACCAGGGGATTTGAACCGGACAAGCTGGTCAAGAGCGTCAAGCGTCTGCAGAAAAAACAGGATTACCAGATCTCCACATTATATCTCGACTGTGCGGGTGGCGAACTGGAGCGGCGCTATAGCGAAACAAGACGCCGCCATCCGCTGGCGCTGGACCGTCCGGCGAAACAGGGGATAGCGCTCGAGCGGACCATGCTCGCGCCGTTCCGCCGCTGGGCGGATCATGTGATCGACACCACCGACCTGACCGCCAACGATCTGCAACGGGAAATCCGGCAGCAGTTCACGCTCGACAAGGATGCAGTCACCACCATCACCCTCACCAGCTTCGGCTTTTCCCGCGGCATCCCCAACAATATCGATCTGTTGTTCGACGTCCGTTTTCTGGCCAATCCCTTCTGGGATCCGGAGCTCAAGCTGAAGACCGGGCTGGACGCGGATGTCGGCGAATATATTGCGCAGGACCCGGCCTATCCCGAGGCAATCGACAAGATACTCGACCTGCTCAAATTCCTGCTGCCGCGTTATCAGGAAGCCGGCAAGGCCTATGTCAACATCGGCATCGGTTGTACCGGCGGGCGGCACAGATCGGTACATGTTGCCGAGCGTCTGAGCAAAGACTTGCGTGCCGGCGGCTTTTCGCCCAATGTCCTGCATCGCAATTTGGCATCAAGGCCAATAGAAGCGCTCGAATCAATGCAGAAATCAAACGGAAACAGGGGAATTTAATCAGGTGATTGGATTGGTCCTCGTCACACACGGGCATCTCGCAACCGAGTTTGTCATTGCCATGGAACATGTGGTCGGCGCGCAAAAGGCGATTGCCGCTATCGGCATCGGTGCGCGTGACGATATGGAAGAACGCCGCAAGGAAATTGCCGATTGCATAGCCAAGGTGGATTCCGGCGACGGCGTTATCATCCTGACCGACCTGTTCGGCGGGACACCTTCCAACCTGGCCATTTCGCTGATGGAAAAAGGCAAGGTGGAAGTCATCGCGGGGGTCAACCTGCCGATGCTCATCCGCCTCGACGGCGCGCGCAAGTGCATGGATATCGGCTCGGCCATTGCCGCTGCCAAGGAAGCGGGCAGAAAATATATCAGCGTCGCCTCCGAGATTCTGGGGAGCGATGCGTGAGCGAGTTCCGGAAAACCGTTGAGATCACAAACAGCCGCGGATTGCACGCAAGAGCCAGCGCCAAGTTCGTAACCTATGTCAGCAAATTGCCCGAGGGCATTGACGTGAAGGTGGCGAAGGACGGAACGGAAGTGACCGGCACGTCCATCATGGGCCTGATGATGCTGGGCGCGGCCAAGGGCGACAGCGTCGAAATCATCGTGTCCGGTGATCAGGCGGAAAGCGCGCTGGAAAAACTGACCGGCCTGATTTTCGACGGCTTCGGCGAAGACTGACACCATGCGTCACCAGATTAGCGGTTTTTCCAATCCGACAATCAAGCGGCTCAGAAGCCTGCGCGAGAAAAAGCATCGCAAACGCGAGGGATTGTTCCTCGCAGAAGGTCTCCGGATCCTGACAGAGGCGCTGGAAAGCGGAAGAACACCGAAGATATTGGTGGTCGTCGAGGACACGGAACTGCATCCACTGGCGCAAAAGATCGAAGCGGCGACAGTGGCCGCGGGCGGCGATGTCATCGAGACCAGCGAGGCGATCATCGCCAAGCTTTCCGGCAAGTCCAACCCGCAATCGATTATCGGCATCTATCCCGATCATCCGGTCCCGCTGTCCGAACTGGATCGATCCACTTCCAATATCTGGCTGGTCGCCCAGGCACTGCGCGACCCCGGCAATCTTGGCACGATATTGCGCACCGGCGATGCGGTGGGCGCCGGCGGTCTGATCCTGATCGATGATTGCGTCGATCCCTTTTCGGTCGAGGCGGTGCGCGCGAGCATGGGTGCTGTGTTTACCCAGCAGATTGTGCAGGCCCGCTGGCCGGATTTTCTGGCCTGGCTGCGCGAAGGCCCCGGCGAACTGGTCGGCACCAGTCTCAACACCGACAAGGATTACCAGTCGGTGGAATATCGCTCGCCCACCTTCCTGCTGATCGGCAACGAGGCGCAGGGCCTGCCGGAAGACTATGAAGCCGCCTGCGATACTTTGGTCAAAATGCCGATGATGGGCAAGGCCGACAGTCTCAACGCCGCCGTCGCTGCCTCGGTCATGGCCTATGAGGTGCTGAACCAGACCCGCCAAAGATAATTTGGCGTCCCGCCCTCTCTATGTTAGCTTGCTGGCGGAGGGGAAAAATATGAAAAAAACACTGATTTTGTCATCGCTGGCAATGCTGGCGCTTGCGGCCTGCGACGCACCTGCCGAAGAAGCACCGGTGGTCGAGGAAAAACTGGGCGACTATAGCGCCATCGGCACCGAACCGGGCTGGACGGTCGATATCAAGGACGAGACTATCGCGTTCACGTCCCAGAACGGCAAGGATTTCACGCTGCCGATCGACCGGACCAAGAAAACCGACAGCGGCTGGGAGCTGAGAGGCTTTTCCGACACCGACAATATCAATCTCTACATCACCAGCGGCGTGGAATGTAATGACGGCATGAGCGATCGCACCTATGCCGATACGGTCAAGGTCGAGGCGAGCGACAGCGGTGTGCTCAACGGCTGCGGCGGAAGCTTCACCGAAAGCCTCCCCGGTCCGGCCTAGAAGCTATTCTGCAGCCCGGTCGCTGATTTCCCGATCGTCCTCGATCAGTTTTTCGGCGACCGAGTCACTATAGCGGGGCAGCGCCTCGACCAACTCAATATCGGACAGATCCCGTTTACCTCGTTCGACTTCTAATGCTTCAAACTTCCTGCCTGTCGCAACGAGCCGACTTTGAAAGCTATTTGCGAATCCGTTGTAGCTTGTAACAGCGCGTCCTAAGTGCGTGCCAACTTTTTGCAAGTCTTCGGCAGCTTTAGCCAATCGCTCATGCATTTCCTTACCTAAAACTGCGATCTCCGCAGCGTTGGCATTCAGAGATTCCTGTTGCCAAACAGAAGCCACTGTCCGCGCAATTGCAACTAAATTAGTGGGAGTTGCCAGTAGAACCTTCTTTTCAAAGGCACTGTCCCAAAGATTCGGATCATGTTCTAGCGCTGCTGCAAGGAAATGTTCGCCTGGTACGAACATGATCACATAATCAGGGGCAGTATCAAACTGAGTTTGATACGACTTTGCGCCTAACGCATTGATATGACTTTTCATCGACAAGCAATGCCTATCTAACGCAGTTTTTTTGTCAGCTTCGGCTTCAGCGGCAAATGCATCCTGATAATCGTTTAACGAAACCTTAGCATCGATAATCAGTGAACGCCCCCCCGGTATTCTTACGATAGCGTCAGGTCGCAAACGCCCTTCATCCGTTTCAATACTTACTTCCATCTGAAAATCAGTATGCTCAGCAAGACCGCATGTTTCGAGCACGTTCTTTAACTGTTGCTCTCCCCACCTTCCGCGTGATTTCGGAGCATTTCGGAGGCTGTTCACCAATCTGGCTGCCTCTTGTTGAACCCTATCTTGACCCTGTCGAACTTGCTCGACGGTCGCTTTTATATCAGCGTAAGACTCAGAGCGTTCCTTTTCGATTTTGCGGATACTTTCTTCGTACGCGGTCAGCCTTTCTTTCACCGGCTGCAAAAGCTTGGCGATCTTTTCGCCGCCCTTTTCACTGGCCTGGTCAAAACGCTGGTCGGCACGTTCCAGAAACTGCCGCTGCGCGGTTTCCAGCATTTTCGAGCCGATTTCGGAAAATTGCGCCGACAGTGCCTCTTTCGCCTCGATCAGCTGCTGCATCTGCTTTTCATGATTGCGCGCATCGGCTTGCAAGGCAGCCAGTTCGGTTCTCGCGGCATCGCGCTCGTCGCGGACGCCGTCGAGCGTAATCCGCAAGGCATCGGTGGCCTGCGCCGCGTCCTTGGCCGACTGTATCGCCTCCTTCGTTGCCTGCGCGGCATCCTTGGCAGGCTTGCTGCCAATAAACCAGCCCAGCGCCAGACCGCCCAGAAGAGCGAGGACGATGGCGAAAATGACGATGACAGGATCCAAATTGACTCCCTTTCCGATAAGAACGAAAAGGGAACTTAGGATCGTTTTGAAGAATAGGCAATACTCGTCAATCCGGGAAAGACAATTCAGAGCGGTGCAATTGATGGATGCCGTTCGTCCTCAGCCTGTCGAAGGACAGATCAAGCCGAGAGGCGCACTCCGACAAGCCCAGTGCGAACGGGCTCTTACGGGCTGTGGAATAAACCGGCCATCAGGCCGCGATGCCATGTTCCTTACGCAGCTTGGCGAGCTTCTTCAGCACCATCTGCCGTTTCAGGCGCGAGAGATGGTCGATAAACAAAATGCCCTCGAGATGATCCATCTCGTGTTGCAGACAGGTCGCGAGCATGCCCTCGATCTGCTCTTCATATTGCTTGCCCTCGACATCCTGCCAGCGCGCGGTGATCGTCGCCGGCCGTTCGACATCGGCATATTGGTCGGGCACCGAAAGGCAGCCTTCCTGATAGACATTGAGATCCTCAGACGGATCGAGAATTTCCGGATTGATGAACACGCGCGGATCGTTGATCACGCCATGGTCATGGTCGCAATGCTCGCCATGTTCATGATCGTGCGGCGCCGGCTCCTGCAAATCGATGACCAGCACCCGCTTGGGCACGCCGACCTGAATCGCGGCCAGCCCGATGCCCGGCGCGTCATACATGGTGTCGAACATGTCCTTGACCAGCGTTTTGAGTTCGTCGTCAAACACGGTCACGGGTTCGGACACGGTTTTCAGGCGCGGATCAGGCACCTCGAGGATCGGTAAAATAGCCATGCTGCAAATTTAGGGATTCTGCGGGGATTCGTCAACCGCTGCCGCATTCGGCGGGAATCAAAAGAAAAGGGCCCACCAGTTGATGGCGAGCCCCTGTCCTATTGGCATCTGCTTCTAGAAAGCGACTTTGGCG
The DNA here is from genome assembly GCF_002776575.1 of Sphingorhabdus sp. YGSMI21. GTDB lineage: Bacteria > Pseudomonadota > Alphaproteobacteria > Sphingomonadales > Sphingomonadaceae > Parasphingorhabdus. Next base: position 3,360,414 of record NZ_CP022548.1, read on the forward strand.
CCGAGGCGGAAGACCCGGCCCAGCGTATTGCCGATGAACGGGTTATAACCCAGCGGCAGCCGCGCGGCCGATGCTTCCTCGTTGCTGAAATTTTCAATCGAAAATTGCAGCTGCGCATCAAAAGCAGCGATCGGCAGTTCGTAGGTCGCATGGACATCATGCTGCAGATAGCTTTCGATATTCCGGCCGAAATTGGTGCCGCCGAAACTGGTGGTGGCACAAAATTCCAGACCATCGCATCGCTCGTCACGAACGCCCGCGATATAGGTCGCCCCATAGCGCAGGTTCACTCCGGAAATATTGTAGTTCACATAGCCATTGGCCCGCCATGGCGAAATCGTGCCCGGATTGCGGTCGAGATTGCCCAGTCCCACGGCATCGAAACTGTCGCGCAACACAATGCCGTCGAGGATGAAATCACCGATGTCATAGGTCAGGATATGACTGGCGTTGACCCCGACGGAGAAAACGCCCGAACCGACATCGGTGGTGTAGCTGGCGGAAAAATCCAGACCCGATGTCTTGGTTTTCGGACCATTGACCCACTGGGTGAAGATACGCGAGATATTCGTGCCATTTGTGACCCCCTGCACACAGGCTCCGCCATCAAATGTGATGAGGTCTGCAAAGGGATTGGAACAATCCGCCAGTCCACCGGCCGACGGCACTACGCTGTTGGCAATGGCCTGGGCATCGGTCGACGTGATTTCGTCTTCGAAGGTGAAGTTCCAGTAATCGACGGAGAAGGTAAAGCCGTTGAAATCGACCACGGCGCCGAGATTGTAGCTGAAGGCTTTTTCCGGCCCCAGATCGGTCGGATTGCCTGCGACATCAACCGCTTTGTAATTGCCGTTTGCGGCGCCGATCGCGGCGAGAGACGTCACTGCGTTGGTCGACACCTGTGCGGCGAGCGGTCCACGGAAAGTCGTGCCCACCGATCCGCGCAATACCAGCCAATCGGTCGGTTCCCAGCGGATTGCGCCCTTGGGATTGAATGTCGAACCGATCGACCCGCCATAATCTTCGAAACGCGCAGCAGCGGTGATTTCAAGCGTATCGCTGATCGGCACGGCGACCTCGGCGAATACCGCCTTTACATCCTGAGTGAGCGATGTTGGTCTTGATCCGCCCAGGAATATGAACGATCCGGCGCCATCCAGACCACCGCCAATGCAACTCTGGTCACCCAATATGACGCAGGGGTTAATATCCAGATTGGATTCCTGGCGCAGCGGCCGGGAGCGGAAACTGACCTTGCGATATTGTCCGCCGGCAGCCCATTGGACATTGCCGCCACCAAGATCGAGACCGAGTTCTCCTGTGAAGATGAGATCGACGACAAATGTGTCCTCGGTCTCTTTCACGCCATTATCAACCTGGAGGAAATTGATCAGCTCGATCGAGTTTTCGTTGCCCGGAACATAAAAGGGATTGCTGAGGCCCAGCGACGGATTTCCGGGTCCAGCATTGACGAACGGGTTGAACCACTGACAACCGCCAACGCCCGGTGTGCCGGTTGCCGGATTACAATCCGGACCACCCAGACCATTGAGCGCGTCTTGCAGACGAGATCCTACGACACCCGGAGAACTGCGGCTGCGATCATAAGTCGCCCAGGTCATAGACAATTGCCCGCTCAGGCTTTCCGAGAAATCCTTTTCGAGCGTACCAGACATCCGGAACGCCTTGTTGTGGGCGGTCTGACGCCCCGCGCCTCTGCCGGGATCGGTCGGGTTGCCGAGATTGCCGAATGGCCGCCACAGGAAAATCCCGATCGGCCCTGCGATGGGCGCGGTGAGGCCGATCTGGTCGGCAAATATCTGCGCGCCCGGATTGGCCGGGTCAATGGTAAAGCCGCCACCCAATTGGGCACCGCCGGGACCTTGCAGCGGCGGGTAAGCCGGAGATGTCCCGATGCCGTCCAGATCGGTCTGCGCATAGGTGAGTTCACCATGGAAACGGAATGTGTCGGAAAGGTCGATATCGGCCTGGATATAGCCCTGATAGCGGTCTTCTTCCTCGATCAGATTGTCGAACGGTATGAAGCTGAAGCGGCAAATCCCGTCGGGCGTACCGCCGGTCTCCTCGCACCCGGCGTCGGGTCGCGCCCCGACTCCCGGAATGATGAAGAAGCCTGGCGTCGCCAGTGCAGACCAGGCCGCCGGATTGACGTCATAGGGCTGGAATCCGTAAGACCGCTCCGTCGATGCCAGTTCGGAGCGATGCTGCCAGCCGACACCGGCCATGATATTGAGGTCACCGAAATTCTGGCCAACCAGAATGGACGCGGTATGGTTGCCGTCGGATCCCTTGATAAATTCATAGTCCCCCTGCACTTCCACGCCTTCGAAGCGCCTCTTGGTGACGAAATTGGCCACCCCGGCAATCGCATCGGAACCATAAGTCGCCGCTGCGCCATCCTTCAGGATTTCAACCCGGTCCAGCGCGAAAAGCGGGATTGCGTTGGTGTCTCCGAACCCGCCGGCAACCGCGCCCGGTGCGGTCAGCGTCCGGCGACCGTTGAACAGCACCAACGTGCGGGTCGGCCCCAGATTCCGCAGGTTCACCGAGCCGAAGCCCTGATTGGCCTGCGCAATGGTTGAAAACTGGTTCGAGTCACCCAGCACGCTGCCGACTTCGGGCAGATTTTTGATAAATTCGAGCGGTGAAGACACCCCGCTTTGCGAAAGATCCGCGCTCGTATAGACGTCGACCGGAACCGCCGCATCCTCAGGCGTACCGCGAATATAGGATCCCGTCACGACGATGACCTCGTCTCTGTCGGCTGCCGCTTCATCACCTTGCGCATATGCCATTCCCGGGGTGATCCCCAAGGCCAATGCCAATGCGCCCAAGGCGCACCTATTGCGTAAAATGGAATTCCTCATCATGCTCTCTCCCGTTGATCAGTCTTTATATTATTATTCAGTACTGATTTTTATTATTATGTTGTGCAATGTGCCCTTAAGAAGGCCCGTTCGTCAAGGGCGCTTAATTATCTGCTTAATTATGGCGGAATTCCGTTATGATTTCTGGAATTTCCGAACCAATCCACAGGCGATAGCGACGCCCGGAGTTCCTTGGTTCTTTAGACCACGAAATTTATTCATCGTCGCTGGCGCCGGACCGAAGCGGCAATAATCGAGCGAAGGATGATCAGTCCTGGTTGACCGGTCGGCGCGACCGCAATGCCTGCGCCAAAGTGCCCTCGTCCAGATAATCCAGTTCGCCGCCAACGGGAATGCCGTGCGACAGCTGGCTCAACCGGATCGGGTAATTTTCCAGCCGCTCGGCGATATAATGGGCGGTGGTCTGCCCTTCCAGCGTCGCGTTCATCGCCAGCACCACCTCGTCAATGCCGCCCGCTTCGACCCGCCGGATCAGCGTGTCGATACCGATATCTTCCGGGCGGACACCGTCGAGCGCAGACAATTTTCCGCCCAGCACATGAAATTTACCGGGAAACAGACGCGATTTGTCCAGCGCCCAGAGATCGGAAACTTCTTCTACCACGCACAGGGATTTTTCGTCGCGGCGGGGGTCGCTGCATATCTGGCAGGGATCCTGCGTATCCACATTGCCGCAGATGCCGCACGTCACGAGCCGCTCGTCTACGCGTTCCATCGCCGCCAATATCGGCTTCATCGCCGTTTCCGGACGCTTGAGCAGATAGAGCACCGCCCGCCGGGCCGAGCGCGGCCCCAGGCCGGGGAGCTTGGCGAGGGCCTGAACCAGATTTTCGATCTCTTGCGATGCCATGGCTTAGTCATTAGGAGCAGCCGCACAAACCTGCCAAGCACAAAATGCCTGTCCTACAGCGACGCGAATGTTTATCGTCCCGGTCCTGCCGGAGGCTGGTCAGATATTTGACGGCAAAAGCAGAATTTTGTGATGGGAGACCATTGATCCGGGAAAATCACTTTCCGGATTAGGGGGTGTGACCCGTGTGACCCTGAGAGAGAATATTTATGACGCCCGGCACCAAATCCCTGCGAATCGCCTTCATGGGGACCCCAGATTTTGCCGTGCCGGCGCTGAAAGCGTTGCACGAAGCCGGGCATGATATTGTCGCGGTCTATTCACAGCCGCCCCGGCGCGCGGGACGCGGCAAGAAACTGTCCCCCTCGCCGGTGCAGCGCATGGCGGAGGAACTGGGGATCGAAGTCCGCACCCCGGTGTCGCTGAAAAACGAAGAAGAACAGGCCGCCTTTGCCGCGCTCGATCTGGATGTCGCGGTTGTTGCTGCTTATGGCCTGATCCTGCCGCAGGCGATACTGGACGCACCGAAAAGGGGTTGTCTGAATATCCACGGCTCGCTGCTTCCCCGCTGGCGCGGCGCGGCACCGGTGCAGCGGGCGATATTGGCGGGTGACACCGAAACCGGAATCACCATCATGCAGATGGAAGCCGGGCTGGACACCGGACCGATGCTCCTGAAATCGACCACGCCGGTGGACGGGAAGACCGCTGGCGAGCTGACCGACGAACTCGCCGAGACGGGTGCGACGCTGATGGTGCAATATCTGGCGGCCCCATCCGACTATCCGGCCGAAGTGCAGGATGACGCATTGGCAACCTATGCGAAAAAAATCGAGAAACAGGAAGCGCGTCTGGATTTCGCCCGGTCTGCCGAACAGGTCGAGCGCCAGATCAGGGCGTTCAATCCCCAGCCGGGCGCTTTTTTTGAGTATCAGGAAGCCCGCTACCGGATATTGAAGGCAAAAGTCAGCGACGCTGCGGGCTTCGCGGGGACAACTCTGGACGATCAACTGCTGGTCGGCTGCAGCAGCGGAGCGATCCAGCCGGAAGTCATACAGAAGGCCGGCAAGCCCGCCATGGACCTCAAGTCCTTTCTCAACGGCACGAAAATCCCGAAGGGGACCAAATTGCAATGACCCGCTTCGCGATCACTCTGGAATATGATGGCCGCCCGTTCATGGGTTGGCAGCATCAGGATCACGGCCCCAGCGTGCAGCAGGCGGTGGAGCAGGCGATCCACAAGATCACCGGTCAGGACGTACGCGTTTTTGCAGCCGGCAGAACCGACGCCGGCGTCCACGCCCTGGCGATGCGCGCGCATTTCGATCTTGAAACCAAGCTGACGCCGTTCCGGCTGAGCGAAGGCATCAACGCCGGCCTGCGTCCCCACCCGGTGGCGGTGCTGGCCTGCGACATTGTCGACGAGGAATGGCACGCCCGCTTCGCCTGCGAGGGACGACGCTATCTCTACAAGATTACCAACCGCCGCGCGCCGCTGACCTTCGACCGCGGGCTGAGCTGGCAGGTTGCCCCGGCACTCGACAGCGACGCCATGCACAACGCGGCGCAGGCGCTGACCGGTCAGCATGATTTCACCACATTCCGCTCGGTCCATTGCCAGGCGCAAAGCCCGGTCAAGACGCTCGACAGCATATCGGTCAGCCGCTTCGGCGAGGAAATTGAAGTCGAGGTCGCCGCCCGCTCCTTCCTGCATCACCAGGTCCGTTCGATCGTCGGGTGCCTGAAACTGGTCGGCACCGGCAAATGGACGAAAGTGGACCTGAAAAACGCGCTGAAAGCGAGAGACCGCAATGCGCTCGGCTTCAACGCCCCGCCGGACGGTCTCTATTTTGTCGAAGCCATCTATCCGGAATAGCTGTTCACCGGCGCAGGCCGGTGGCCAGAAAATTAGTGCACTATCGGCTGGACCCCGGCCTTCGCGGATAAACTACAGCCCAAACAACCGCGACAGCGATTTATCGAGCATCAGCAGCTGCCAAAGCAAGCGGCTGTTATCCGACCGGCCGGCGATATGGTCATCCGCGATCGTGCGCATGGCCTTGCTGTCAAACCAGCCGGTCCGCGCCAGATTGCCGCCGCTGGCGATGTCCCGGGCGGTGTCGGCAAGCGGTCCGCGGAACCATTGTGCGATCGGCGTCACGAAACCCATTTTCGGGCGATAGAGAATGTCATCGGGGAGATATTGTTCCATCGCCTTTTTGAGGAGATATTTGCCCTGCCCCCTGTGAACCCGCAAACCGGTCGGCAGTTTTGCCGCGAACTCCATCAGCTTGTAGTCAAGCAGGGGTTCGCGCGCTTCCAGACCGACGGCCATGCTGGTCCGGTCGACCTTGGTCAATATGTCGCCCGGCAGCCACATTTTCATATCGGCATATTGCGCCTGATCGAGGCCATTGCGCGCCGGCGCATTGTCCATCAGGTCGATCATCCGCTGCTCGGCCTGATAGTCGCCAAGATCGCTGCGCATGCGGTCGGAATAGATGTGCCGGCGTCCCGATGGCGTTGTCACGCCGACCGCTTCGGCATAGCCTTCCGGTCCGGTGCGGGCCAGCGAGAGCAAAGTCGACTTGGCGCGAAACGGACGTGGTGCCCAGTCGGCCTTGGGATAGACGGAGCCCAGCCAGCCGAAGGCCGGCCCGCGAAAGGATTGTGGCAACAGCCCCCTCACCCGTTCTTCAGCGTGGTGAAAGACATGGCGGCGATAGCCGGCCATTGCCTCGTCAGCACCATCTCCGGACAGCGCGACGGTCACGGTCTCGCGGGCGAGCTCGGCCACCCGGTACGTCGGCAAGGCAGAGGCATCGGCAAAGGGTTCGTCAAAATGGTCGGCGAGCGTGTCAATCAGACCGAAATCATCCGCCGCCACAATGCGTTTGCGATGATCAGTCCGAAACCGTTCCGCGACCTGCCGGGCATAGCCGGTCTCGTCGAGCGAATGCTGGTCGAAACCGATCGAACAGGTCTTGACCGGCCGCCGGCTGTGCTCCGCCATCAGCGCGACCACCGCGCTGCTGTCGACCCCACCGGACAGAAAGGCGCCCAGCGGCACATCCGCGACCATCCGCGAGCCTACGGCCTGTTTGAGCAGGTCGACCAACTCCTCTTCCAAAGCACCAGCAGAAGCCTTGTGGCGCTGGCTGAAATCCATATCCCAATATTGCACCGGTGCGGGTTCCGGCTTGCCCTGCTCGAGCAGCAGATAATGGCCGGCCGCCAGCTTCTTCACGCCCCTGAGCAGCGATGTCTGGTCCGGGACATAGCCAAAGGCGAGATAGTCATCGACCGCCCGCAAATTGGGCTCGCGGCGCAGCAAGGGATTGGCGAGCAAGGCTTTCAGTTCCGAACCGAACAATATGCTGCCGTCCGACACCCGCGCGTAGAACAGCGGCTTCACGCCCAGCCGGTCGCGGGCCAGAAACAATTGGCGGCTGCGCTGGTCGTAGAGCGCGAAGACAAACATGCCGTTCAGCCGCTTCAGGCACTCCACGCCCCATTGCCGCCAGGCATAGAGAATGACTTCGCTGTCGCTACTGGTCGCAAACTGGTGGCCCAGTCCCTCCAGCTCGGCCCGAACCTCGCGGAAGTTGTATATCTCGCCGTTGAAACTGAGCACCTGCGCTTCGTCGGCCGTCAGCATCGGCTGCGCGCCGCCTTCCAGATCGATGATCGAAAGTCGGCGATGCCCAAGCCCGACACCCGGGGCGGTCCAGATGCCCGATCCGTCCGGCCCGCGGTGCGACAGGCTGTCGGTCATCTTGCGCAGACGATCGGGACCGACGGGCTTGGCCGTCTCCAAATGAAATATACCTGCTATGCCACACATAGGTGCGCCCTAGCGCAGGCCCGCCATCGCGTCAGCCAATTTGTCGACCGGGCCGAGATCAGCAAGAAAGGCGTCGATCGCAATCCGGGGCGATTCTTCGCGCCTCGTCTCCGACGACACCAGAATTGCCACGGCCTGTTGCGGACCGCCAAGCAGCCTGCTCTTCAGCGTTTCGAGCTTCACCACCGAGCCGCTGCCGGTGAGCTTGCCGCCGATGCGATAGAAACTGACGACATCGCGCACCACCGGTCCGGGCGCGATCAGTTCGACCGCAGACCCGCCGGCCGGTGCTTCGAGCGCGCGGTTGCGGGACCATTCGGTTTCCGGAACCAGTGCGCCCTGCCCGTAACCGACGATCTCGCGTCCGTCTTCCTGACGGTCGTAAACGGCGATTGCGAGATCGGCCTCCATGCCCGTCACAGGGTTCCGGTAGCGCCCGAGCAGCTGATGGCTGGCACCGGCAAAACGGGGTTGCCAGGGGTAAAGTGGCTGATAATCCACCCGCTCCCAACCGGCGACGTCCGGCAGGGCAATCCTGTCGGGCACGGTCGATTCCTGAGCCGCGAGAACCGATATCCACAGCACCGGCGTCAAAAGGATAGCCGCCATCACGGCCAAGATCTTCACCGGATGCTGACGGTCCGACGGGATGGACTGCCGACGAGCCAAAGCGTCTCCATCAATCATCGCATCGTCTATCTTCCGGTCGAAAAAGGGCCAGCCGATCGCCATCAGCACGATCAGGACAAAGGCGAAAAAGAACCAGCCGTAGAAAATATGATCAAAGCCGACCGCGAAATCGAGCGATGTATGATGCGCGATATAGATGGTACCGAAAGCACGGACACCATTGGCGAGGATCGGCACGATGACCGCCGCGATCAGGAACAATATCCGCCGGTTCCAGCTCTGGAAGCAGACATTGCCGACCAGCGCGCCATAAGCGAACATCGCGATCAGGAACTTGATGCCCGAACAGGCCTCGGCCACCTCGAAATAGCCGGTCGGCGTCGATATGAAAATCCCGTCAATGAAGGCCGGGATATCGGCCCAGGCGAGAAACAGCATCGACAATTTGGCGGTCACCATTTGCAGAAAAGGCACAAATTCCTCGCCGAACGGGACCAGAAAAAAACTGAAAGCCAGCGGGAATGTGAGGCCGCGGGCGACAGTGGGACCGAGCAAGGTGATTACCGCGCCCTGCAGCATCATCAGCAGCCCGAGATGGCGGGCAAGGGAAACGCCGGCAGCCTCTCCGATCAGCCATCCCGAAGCGGCAATTCCGGTCAGCAAAAGTCCTGGCGGCCAGATTTCCGGCACGAGCTTGGCCAGTTCCTCCCGCCTTTGCTGCACCAGCCAGTAGAGGATCGGCACGATCAGCAGACAATGATTATAGGTGGAGACAGACCACCATGTCCGGACCATGTCCGCGCCATCGCGCCAGAAAATCGCCAATATGCCCAGGCTCGCGAACGCCAGCAATTTCAGATGCGTCGACCAAAGCGATGCAGGAATAGCAGGCTGTTTGTTGCTCTGGACATGATCGGCAGTTGCGCTCGTCATGCTGCAGCCTCGGCAACCGCAGATACGGGCAGACCGCACAAGGCGGGCAGATCTGCAAGCTGCGTCTCCCACGAATATTGCGCATGAATAAGCCGTTTCGCCCGCTCGCCAAGCTTCGCTGCCTGCTCCGGATTTTGCAGCAATTGGCACACCAATCGCGCCTCGTCGTCCGCAGACGCAGCGATCAGGAAATGCTCGCCGTCGATCGCGTCAATGCCCTCTGCCGCGCAACCGGACGCTACCACCGGTCTGCCCATCGCCATCGCCTCGAGCACCTTGTTCTGGATACCCCGAGCGATCCGCAGCGGCGCGACGACAACATCGGCAGCCACGATCCAGTTGCGGATGTCCTCGACCGCGCCGATCACAAGCGTGCCATTCCTGCCGTCAAGCTGCCTGACCTTCTCGGTCGGCGCCCGGCCGGCGATGGCAAAGCGCGCGTCCGGAAAACGTGCGAGGATTGTCGGCATGACCTGCGTGCTGAAGCTGTGCACCGCCTGAATATTGGGTTGATAATCCATCTGGCCGGTGAACAGGATCATCGGTCCGCTTTGTTCCAGCCCCTCTGGCTGCATGTCCGTTGCGCCATAAAATTCCAGGTCGATCCCGTTGCCCACGGCCTTCACCCGGTCCCCGGCCAAGCCCGAGCGCTGACGAAACAAACCCGCCTCCGCTTCGCTGACAAACAGGCTGTGATCGGCCCGTTCGGCAACATCCTTTTCGAAGGTCCGCAACAACCGGCCCTCCCGGCGATTGATCCAGGCCATCGGCCCCGAACCATCATCGGCGTAGCTTTCGAATTTGGCGCTATCGACATCACCGAAATCCATCACCACGCGACCGTCAAACGCGGCCGGAATATATTGTGCCATCTGGCCGGAAAATATGAAGACGCAGTCTATCGGGCGTGTGGCAATGACGTCCGCAACATAGGCGCGGATTGCGGCGCTGGCGAAACAGGTCAGCGACACCGGCTGTCCGGAAAATATGGCTTCGATCCCGCCGGCCCATCTCGCTTTCGTCCGCAGGACAATCTCGCAGGAAGCAAGCTCCGCCTTGCGCGCCCAGCCGGTCTGCGCCTCGGCTTCGTCTTCGGCAAAACAGGCCACATGCACGGGGGCGCAGTCCATCAGCCTTTGCAGGAAATGGTGCGAGCGGATCTTGTCGCCCCGGTTCGGTGGCCAGGGGACGCGATGCGTCAGGAACAATATCTCACCCATCAGCCGAGGCCTTTGGCTATCAAGGGTCCGACACGGTTGGCGATGGGCAACGGCAGGCGTTGCCACAGCGCCACCTGCATCCGGTATTTCGGGCTCGTCGGATTGACGTCGCGCGCATCCTCACCATCGGCTGTGCGCGTTGCATAGGAAAGCGGTTGCGGTTCGAATCCCCAGTTCTTCTTGAAGGAAAAAGCACCCGTTCCATATTTGGATCGGCCGAAATCAAACGAAGTACATCCCCGCTTGCGGGCATGGTTCATCAGTTCATAATACATGATGTCATTGGCGCGAAAGCGTCGCGCGTCCCATGTGCCGCCGCCCCAGTAAGGCATCACCGTCTGGTGATGATAGAGACTGAGAACGCTGGCGACCGGCACATCATCGCTGAGCACGGTCAGGATATCGGCATCCTCGCCGAAAGCGTCGAGGACTTCGTCGAACAGCGCTTTCGGGAATACCGGTGTTCCCAGATTACGGACGCTTTCGGCATAGACGGCATAATGATCCGCCCGGTCTTCCTGCGTCGTCCCGATGCGCACCGTCAGATCGTTCTTGAGGCCCTTGCGGATTTCGGCGCGCTGTTTGCGCGGAACGGCGAGCAACTGGCTGTCCGCATCGTCTGCCAGCTCGGTGACAAAACCGGCGTAGACATCCTGCTTGCACTGCCATTGTCCATCGGGCACCGGCCCGCCGCGCAATTCGACGGTGGGAAAGCTGTTGCTCTCGGCAAAGCGCCACGCTTCGTTGGCGAGCAACTGGATTGCCTGATCATTGTCGGAGAGAATACCGCCGCCCACGGCAAAACCGGAAGAAACCAGTGCCCTGCCAAACAGGGGCGAATGGATCAGGTTCAGCGGCAGAATTCCTTGCAATTGTCCTTTGTGATCTTCAGCCAGAAGGTATCGCCACTCGTGACCGCAGCCCTTGCCGACCGACAATACCCATGCCGGGCGATGAAAGGCTGTGCCTAGCGGCGAAGCATCCACGAACGATTCAATCCGGGCCAGTTCATCGGCATCGGCTTGCGCGAGAATACGGACCGTCAAGGACTCCGGCTTGATTGCCATATGCATCACATCAGCCCCGCTTCCAGAGCCGCCAGTTCGTCCACTCTGCCCCAGCGGAAGTCTTGCCCAGCCTGCTGCAACTTGGCACGCATCCCTGACAAATTGGTATAATGGCGTAGCCGGGATCGAAGCGGCGCATTGGCAACCCGCGGCTGATCAGGGTCGATCTCCCACGGGTGAAAGTAGAAAATCGCGCCATGTCCGTCATCGCGCTGCATCTTCCTGATCGAGCGCTCATATAAGGCATAAGGCAAAAGCCGGAAAAACCCGCCTCCGCCTGCGGCGAACGTGCGGTTACCAAGCTTGACCGTGGTCACCGGCAATTCGATGAAATCGGACTGCTCGACGGGCTTCCAGGCAAAGCGCGGCGACCCTGCCCAGCCATAATGATCATGACGGATCGGCGCGACACTGGAGGAATAGGCATAGCCTTCTTCAGCCAATATCTTGTGCGCCCACGGGGTCCGCTGGTCGATGGAAAAACTGGGAGCTCGATAGCCGATGACCTGCTGGCCGGACGTATCCTCGATTATCTTGCGGCTGCGGTCCAGATCGGTCCGGAACTGTTCGGGCGACAGGGTGAACACGCGGGCATGGTCATAGCCGTGATTGGCGATTTCATGACCGGCGTCGGCTATCCGCCGCATGAGGGCCGGATAGCGCTCCGCGACCCACCCCAATATGAAAAAGGTCGCCTTGATGCCTGCTTCTTCGAACAGGGCCAGCACCTCATTGGTGTTATGTTCTACCCGATGCTCGAGCTGATCCCAATCGGCACGATCGATGACCGTTTCGAAGGCTCCCACCTGAAACCAGTCCTCGATATCGACCGACATGGCGTTGAGCAAAGCATCCGCTTTTCTCGCCCTGGCGAAAGGTTCAGGCCGCGCGTCCCGCATTGACATAGCTTTCCTTGCTCCGGACATCGCTCTCGACCCATTGCACAAGCAACGTCAAGACGCGGTGCAGATTTTCTTCCTGGTCGTTCATGCGCGTTTCCATCCGCGACAGACGCTTTGCCATGATATCGATCTGCTGTGCCATCGCCTTGTCGGAAGCTGCCGGAGCCACAGCAGACTCGGCGGGCTTCGCTTGGGATGCAATCCGCGTTCCGGCAGCCTGCGCGGCCGATTCCGTTGGCGCTTGCGGAGGACGAAGGTTGACCACTTCATGCTCCGTCGCGGACGCCGGTTCGGGCGCGGGAACGGGGGCCGGCGCGCTGACAGGTGCATCTGTGCTCGCAGTCTGGGCCTTCTTGGGCTTTTCCCACAAAGGGTTCTTGGGCTCGGCAGTTGCTGTCGGCGGAGCGGCAATTTCCACGTCTTCGCCATTCAGATCGGCAATCACCCGTTCGACCATCGGCTGGTCGATCATCTCGGCATGCTCGATCGCCCCCATCAGCAATATCCGGCTCATCAAGGCGTTGATCTTGCGGGGCACGCCATCGGTTTCGGAGTAAAGCAGCCGAAATACGCTGGATGTGATTTTCGGGCGTCCCGACCAACCGCTTTTGGACAAGCGATGCGTGACATAAGGTTCGATCTCTTCTGCATCCATCGGTTCAAGATGGTGGTGCGCGATGACCCGCTGCCGCAATTGCTCCAGCTGGTTGGAGTTCTGCAACATATCGCGAAATTCCGGCTGGCCGAGCAGAAATATCTGCAGCAGAGCCTGGCCGCCAAGCTGGAAATTGGACAGCATCCGCAATTCCTCCAGCGCACCCGCTGGAAGATTTTGCGATTCGTCCACGATCAGCAGACAGCGCCGCCCCGCCCGCGCTTCGGCGTGCAGAAACTCTTCAAAGGCGCTGAGCAACTGCGCCTTGTCCATATGGTCTGTGTTGATATCGAAATGGTTGGCAGCAACGCGCACAATATCTTCGCTGTCCAGCTTCGTGGTCACGATATTGGCGGCGGTCAGACGCGCCTTGTCGATTGTCGCCATCAGATGGCTGACCAACGTGGTCTTGCCCGCGCCGACGTCTCCGGTGATGACGATGAAGCCTTCACCCTGTGCCAGGCCATAGCCAAGATAGGACAATGCCTTGCGGTGCGTCAGGCTTTCGAAATAGAAATGCGGATCCGGGGTCAGCTGAAAGGGCCGGCCATTCAATCCATAAAATGTATCATACATGCGCGTATCTCCGGTCAACGGCGGTGAAGAAGCCGTTAAAAATCATATCTCAGTCCCAGCAGAGCGGAAGCGGTAAGCTCGCTGTCGAAACCATCTTGCTGGAAACTGTCCAGACCAACCGCCGCCGTGCCCTGCAATCGGGGCAATATCTGGCGATAATAAGCTGCATTGGCGCCGACCCCCAGAACATTGGGTGCATTGGCAAAGCCGCTGTCCAGCAGATTGGCGTAAACATTGGCATCGAAGCTGGAATAGGCATCGAGTTCGCGGCCGATGGTCAGGTTGGCGTAATAATTCTGGTCGACGAGTCCATCGACCGCGGAAACCGAACCGAGTTGCGAGGCAAAGAAGCGCCGACGCGCATAGCCCACGCCCAGGCCGGTATTCCATCCGCCATGACGATAGGTAAGCTGCCCGTTGACGCCCCGCGCGCGGAACGAGGAAGATGCGGCTGATTGCAGGACATCGTTGAAACACAGGCTGCTCGTCTGACCGAAGGCACAGCCGTTCAATTCCCCGCTAAGGGGATTGCGGGTGGTGGAAAAGCCGGTGCCCAGATTGGCGAGATTGTCGTTGAGCAAATTCCCGAAGCCCGACACCGTGTCGTAGACGGAAATATTCAGCGCTGTATTCTGGTTCGGCTGATAGGCGAAGTTGCCATAATAGGTTTCGCTACCATAGCGTTGACCGACCCGCGCCTCGAGCGAGGTACGGCGACTTGGCCGCCAGAGCACACCGGCATCCCAGTATATACCGTCCTGATCGTAGGACAGCAATCGGGGCGAGCTTTTGTCGGTGACAAAGCGGCCGTCGTCGCCGATGATCGGAACACCGTCGGTGTCGCGCAACGCATCCCGTTCCGAAATCTCGATATCCTCATAGCCAACGCCGCCAACCAGAGCCATGGTCGACGAAACCGGCACGGTTACGTCGGCACGGACCTGCTTTCCGTCGAACCGCTGATCCAGCTGGCTGCCATCTTCGCGTTGCCAGCCTGCACCGACGGTCCAGCCGAAAGGCAAATCACCGGGTTGCATGCCGACGCTGGCGCTCGCCGAATGGCTGACGCTATCATCGAATACGTCGATGGGAGCCTGTCCCGGTGGCAGGATTCCAGCAGATTCATTCTCTACCTTGGTATAGCCGATGCGGTAACCGGCATTCACATCCAGGGCGCCCACCCGGGTTGCGAGAGTCGGACCGGCATAAACGGAATAGACCTGCGTCACATTGTCGATATTGCCGACCGTATTGGATGGTGCCTCACCGCGCAGATCGACCCGGCTGCGGGCCGCGATTCCACCGGCTTCCAGGGCCAGAAGATTGGGAACAACCTGCACGCTGCCGCGGGCCAGACCGGTGATGATATCCTCGTCACCCAGATTGTCCTGATAGAAGAACCTCCGCTCATAGCGGACGTTCAACTGGGCTTCGGCATTGCGCGTCTGAAGCGACGTATCGACGCCGGCGGCGACCGACGTATAGGTCAGAACATCGCTGCCGTCCTTCAGATCTGCCACCAATATTTGCTGGATTTCCAGATAGGGTGCCACGTCAGCCTGGCGCTCGCGTGCCTCGACGACGGGTGCGGCCAGTCCCAGTAGCGGCAAAATTGCCGCCCCGTATTTCAGGACATTTCTGGTCATATGCGCGGTCATGGCTTACTCTCCATATCCATAATAGGATCCAAAGCGCCTGCCCGTCGGCGAGAATTTCGTGCCGTTCAGGAGAAGCTGGATATGATCACAGCCGCCCAGCAAACTCAGCGCATCGCGCAGGGCGGTTTCGGTTGTTTCATCGGCTTTGACCACCATCAGTACCTGACCGACATGCATGGCCAGAACCGAGGCCGGTGATGCCGACAGGGCCGGCGGCGAGTCAAAAATCACAATGCGGTTGGGATTGTTCTGGGTCAGGCGGTTGAGCACCTGTTCGGTCCGTGAGGACGCCAGATATTCGGTATCGGCATTGGTCTGGTCACCGGCCGGCAGGATTGCCAGCCCGGGAATATCCGTATGAATGATACAGTCTTCCACAGCCAATTGCGGGTCGGCAAGCGCATCCATCAAGCCCTTGCTTCCCTCCAGACCAAGGCTGGACAATATGCTCGGTTTTGCAAAATCCGCATCAACCAGCAGGACTTCATTGTCTTTTTCCGCCGCGATCGAGAGCGCCAGGTTCAGCGCACAGAATGTCTTGCCTTCATTCGGGTGCGCCGAGCAGATCAATATCCGCTCGCCCCGCGGCAAAGGGGCCATTTTCTGGCTGCCTTTTGCGGCGAGCAGCAATTGGCGCTTTATGATCCGGAACTCTTCGGAAATGCCGGTTACCGGGCCGTCCGGAACGATGAATCCGGCGTCTCGCAACTTGTCCCGGTCGACAATGACGGTTGGTCCTTCATAGGCCTCTACCGGCCTCTGACGAACAGGTGTGACCTGCCGGGAGAGCGTCTCGGGCTGCGCGGATTTCGACGGGAGCTCCCGTTGTTCGCCCGTCCGGACCGCGGGAATATAGTCGTAGATTTCCCCAGCCCTTTCGAGCAACGAACCGGTCTTTTTGGGAGGATTATATTCGTTCATATCTGCTCCCTCAGGCCACCATGCCGCGCTGGATAAATTCTACGATCATCAGCATCCCGAACACGCCGAAAAGAGCGCCGCTCGTGCCGAAAAATATACGAAGCTTCTTCTTCTGGATCTCGCGCTGGGCGCTGGTCAGAATCTGGGAGACCGAACCGATGACCGGCAGGCCGCTTGCCTTTTCCAGCCGTGCTGCGGTCGGATAGCTGGTTTGCACATGGCCCATCGCAAAGGCAGTGCCGATCCCGCCACCGATCCCGGCAATCAGAACCATAGCCAGCAACAGAGGCCGGTTGGGAGCAGCGGGCGAACGTGGGCTGGACGGCGGATCAATAACGCGGAACTTGAGCGAATCGGTTTCGGATTCGACCTGCCCGCGCAATTTGATCTGCTCCCGGTCTGCAAGCAGTTTGTTATATTGCTCTTTCAGCACCTCGTGGTCCCGGTTAATCCGCGACATTTCTGCAGCGACGCCAGGTTCGAGTGTCTGTTTCGACGCAAGTTGCGCCATGTCCGCCTGCAGTGCATTTTTCCGCGCCTGTAACGCCGCGAGGCTGGCTTGGCGTTCTGCGCGCATGCTCTGCAGCGAACTATAGGCCGGATTGGGCGTGCGATAGCCACCACCGCCAGCTGGTTCTTTGGCAACCTGTCCGCGCAGCGCTGCGATTTCATTTTTCATGGAGATGATGTCGGGATGGCTGTCGGTCCAGCCACGAGCGCGAGCGCCAGCGAGATTGGCTTCCATCTGGGCGAGTTGGCCACGGGCACCGCCGCTGCCAATTCCGGGCGTCGCGATCGACGACGGCGTGCCGGCAAGCTGGCCATTGAGCGCCGCCAGAGATCCGGATGCCTGGCTTATCTGGGAGTCAATTTGCGCAAGTTCCGCCCTGGCCGCTTCCATCCGCTGGCTGATCGAACCGATACCGGGCAATAGTCCGAGATTCTCTGTCTCGAACCGGACCCGCTTCTGTTCGACTTCCTGAAGCTCTTTTTCCCGCTGCGCGAGTTGAGCGTCGAGAAATTTGATTGTTTGGCTCGTTTCAGACCGGTCGCCCGACAGATTTTCCTCAACAAATATGTCGATCATTTTCTGGACAATATCACGCGCCAGCACGGCATTTTCCGCGTCGGAAAAATTGCTGGCAGAGGATCTTGCCGTAATCTCGAACAGATTGTCTTTTTCCGACTTGATCTCGATGCTCTTGCGCAATGTCTCGACCTTGTTGGCGAGTTCACGATCCGTCGCCACTGACTGGTTCAGCGCGGTTCCGCGAACGACTTTTTCGAGATTGATCGTGGAAGCGAGGGTTTCCTGAACCCGCTCCATGTTCTTCTTGCGCTCGCGCGCGTCCACCCCGACCTTGTCGGACAGAATCGACTGCATCTCTACAGAAATGCGTGCCTGCGATTCATAGCTGTTGGGGATCAGCGCGACGACAAGCCAGCCCAGCAGGCAAAGCCCCCAGGCCACAGCCAGTGCAAGCCAGCGTCTGTTCCAGACGCTGTGCACCGCTATTTTAAATTCATCATAAAGGCCGTTCATGTGTCTATTCAATTCCTGTGCAGGGAAGCCAAAAACAGATTAAAACATGCTTTCCGGGATGATGATCACATCACCGGGCCGCAGCATTACATTGGCGCGAGTTTCACCCTTCTTCATGAGATCGTCGATGCGCAGGGCAAATTCCTGCTGTTTGCCGGTGCCGCGATCGAACCGGATCAGCCGCGCGCGGTTACCGGAGGCAAATTCGGACATGCCGCCGACCGCGATCATCGCGTCAAGCAGAGTCATATTGGCGCGATAGGGTATCGATGCCGGCTTTTCGGTCGCGCCTACCACGCGAATTTGCTGGGAAAACGTACCTGAAAAATTATTGACGATGACGGAAACCAGCGGTTCATTGATATATTGCGATAATTGCAGCGTCAGATCCTGCGCCAGCATCGCCGGCGTCTTTCCTACGGCCGGCATATCGGTGATCAGGGGCGTGGTGATCCGGCCATCAGGGCGGACCTGAACCTTGGCGCCGAGTTCCGGATTGCGCCAGACGAATATCGTCAGTTCGTCGAGCGGACCGATAACATATTCCTCTCCGGGCCCTTCCTGCATCGAGACAAAGGATGCCGGCGGCAATTGCGGTCCGCTGGAATTGCCGGAACAACCGGCGACGGCGAGCGACGCCATGCCGGCACCGACCATCAACCTCGCCAAATGATTGTTTTTAATCGCAGAACGCATTTTTTCCACCTCGTATAAACCAACTGGCAAATGGCCAGTTTCCGGGGGGAAACGGGCAATTCGCGCAAAGTCACGAGATGGCTATGCTGGATAATAGTGAATATAGCGTTAGGATTAGCTGAATTTCCGATTAACGACGGCGATATTCAGGCGGTAGCCCACAGCTCCGAAAGCTAGTCGACGAGCAGCTCCGTGGCAGGTCCCTGGCCCAGAAAATTGGCCGGACTTGCCGAGGCACCATATGCTCCGGCACAGAAAACTGCCACGATGTCACCGACCGTTGCTTCGGGCATGGCCGCATTGTCGCTGAGCCGGTCAAGGGGGGTGCAGAGACAGCCAACGATCGAGACTGTTTCGGTCGGTTCCTCAGAAAATTTGCTGGCGATCGCAGCGGGATAGTTGCGTCTTACCACCGTCCCGAAATTGCCGCTGGCGGCGAGCTGGTGATGCAGGCCGCCGTCGGTTACCAGAAAGGTCTGCCCCTGGCTCTGCTTGCGATCGATTATCCGTGTCAGATAGACACCCGCCTCGCCGACCAGATAGCGGCCGAGTTCAATGGCAAATTGTGTCGATGACAATATGCTCGGTAGCCGGGTGAGCTGATCCGACAAGGCGTTGCCAACCTTGCCGATGTCCAGTGGTTCGTCTCCCGGGAAATAGGGAATACCAAAACCGCCACCGAGATTGACATGGGCCGGCGCCTCGCCGATTTCGATTGCCAGCCGACCCGCGAGGTCCAGCGTTTGCGCCTGTGTTTCGATAATCGCGTCCGCGCTGAGCGCCTGCGAGCCGGCAAAAATATGAAAGCCGCGCCACTCCGCACCGGCTTCCAGAATCTGTTTTACGACCGGCGCGACCAGCTCGATATCCATCCCGAACGGCTTGGCGCCGCCGCCCATTTTCATCCCCGAGCCCTTGAGATCGAAGTCCGGATTGACCCGGATCGCCAGCCGCGGCTGTTTCTCCAGCGCGGCACCGATTTTCAGTGCCCGATCGCATTCGCCCGGCGATTCAATATTGATCGTCACACCGGCCTGGATTGCCTGCTGGAGTTCCTCGTCGCGCTTGCCCGGTCCGGCGAAGCTGACATGGTCCGGTGCCGCGCCCGCTGCCAGCGCCATCTGCAATTCCCCACCGGAAGCGATATCGATGCCGTCGGCCAGGCCGACCATATGGCGCAGCAACGGTGGAAAGGGATTGGCCTTCATCGCATAATGCAGATCCAGGCGGTCGGGCATCGCCGCCCGCAATTGCATCATTCGGTCGTCGAGCCGGCTTCGGGAATAGACAAAAAGCGGCGAACCATGTTCCGCGACCAGCGCACCGGCTCGCTGGCCACCGAGGGCCAGTTCGCCGTCAAGGGCGTGAAAACCGGAGGGGATCGGGCCGGTGGCCTTGGTCTTGATCATTCGATATCCATGCTGGCCAATGCGTTGCGGTCCAGCTTTCCATTGGGGTTCTTGGGAAATTCAGAAAGCAGGATGATATCCCGGGGGTGCATAAAATTCGGTAAATTCTGCTTGAGATATTTTGCCAGCTGTTCCGCAACTGCGGAAGCTTCCGTCTCTTGTTCAGTCGGTCGGACAAACAGACGGATAGCATGGCCCAGTCTTTCATCAGGAACGCCCAGGGCAACCGCTTCCGCCACCATCCCCGACTCCACCGCTATTTCCTCAATTTCCGTCGGACTGATCCGGTTGCCTGAACTTTTGATCATCGCATCGTCCCGACCGACGAAATAGAGCAGACCGTCATCTCCGCGCTTCACCGTGTCGCCGGAGAAAACAGCGGTTCCAGCATATTTTGATGCGTCCGGGGCACTTTTAAATCTCTGCGCGGTCCGCACGGGATCATTCCAGTAACCCTGCGCAACGAGCGGCCCGCAATGAACCAGTTCTCCGGGTTGATCCGGCCCGGCGACGGCCCCCGTTTCATCAACCACCAATATTTCAGCATAAGGGATGGCGGTCCCCATGCTGGTCGGGTTGTCATCGATCAGAGCGGGATCAAGATAGGTCGACCGGAACGCCTCGGTCAGGCCGTACATCGCATAGATATCGGTTCCGGAACCGAATATTCCCCGCAATTGTTTGACCAAAGTCGGAGTCAGCGCACCACCGCTATTCGTCAAACGTCGCATCGAGGCAACCGCTTCTTCCGGCCATTCATGCTCCACCAGTTGCACCCAGAGCGGTGGAACGGCGGCCAGGGTCGTGATCTGTTCGCGTGCACATGCCTTCATGACGTCACGTGGCGTGAGATAGTCCAGCGGAACCGCGCAACCACCCGCCGACCAGGTCGACAGCAGCTGGTTCTGGCCATAGTCAAAACTGAGCGGGAGGACGCATATCGTACGATCATCCGATGAAAGCTCGAGATATTCAGCGACACTCAGCGCTCCCAGCGTCAAATTGGCGTGGCTGAGCATCACGCCTTTTGGGCGTCCGGTGGATCCGCTGGTGTACAATATCGCAACCAGATCATTGATATCGGTCGTTGCCGCGCTCGCAGCCATTGGATCCGCAATCGACTCCAGCGCGCCCTCGACAAGTTTGTCCTCAAATATACGGCAACCTTCCTCGCCATTGTCTCCCAGAGTTTTGATCCGTCCGGCGTTGCTAATCAACAACTTGGCACCACTATCTGAGACGATATGAACAACTTGAGCTGATTTTAGCAAAGGATTGACCGGCACATGGACCAGGCCGGCCCGGGCCGCCGCCAGCGGCATGAGACAGGCCAGTTCGGTCTTCGAGAGCCATGTCGCGACCCTATCCCCCTTGGCCAAGCCCTGCCCGTGCAGCCATGCCGCCAGCACGCCGACACGATGATTTAACATCTTGTAGCTAAGAGACCCCGAACGCGTCACGAGGGCGCTTGCATCCGGATCCTTGCCTATCGCGAGATGGTCCAGCGGGAATGCGGCGGTTTCGGGAGTGATGTTCAATTTTTGACCTATGGGAAAAAGAGCAGATTTGTGACAGATACGACCTTAGCCATGACCAGTGAATATCATAGCAATTTTCAGTCCGTGCAAGCCATTGCCGGAGAAAAACTGGGCCGGTCGGTCCAGAAATCACTGTTCGATCGGATCGAATGGCTGAAACCGCTTCATGAACTGTGCCTGCCAGACAAGTCCCCGCTGATCGTCCATAGCCAGGAAGGCGATGCGGAAGCATGGATGTTCCTGATGAAAACCGGATTTCGACGCCATGGCGCCCTCGCCAACTGGTATAACTTCACCTATCGCCCGATCTTTCTCGGCGATTATGACGAAGTGACCAAATTGGCGCTGCTCGCGAAACTGGCTAAGCAGCTCAAGTCCAGCTCCCATCATATTGAGATCACACCGGTTCCCGATGAAGATTCCGCTGCCAGCCTGACCGAACGCGCTTTCGAGCAAGCCGGCTGGATCGTGTTCCGGTCGAAGGCCGATGACAATCATATATTGAACGTCAGGGGCCGCACCTTCGACCAATATTGGGCCGATCGTCCCGGCCAGTTGCGCAATACGGTACGCCGCAAGGCGAAAAAAAATCTCGTGTCGATCCGGATCGAAACCCGGTTCTCCGAAGAGGACTGGGATGATTATGTCTCGGTCTACCAGCGCAGCTGGAAGCCCGAGGAAGGCAATCCGGATTTTCTGAGAAATCTGGCGCGGCACGAGGCGGCCGCCGGATGCATGCGCCTCGGGCTCGCCTATATCGACGGAGAACCGGTGGCCGCGCAATTCTGGACGGTGGAAAATGGCGAGGCGCTAATCCACAAGTTGGCGCATGTCGAGGATGCCACCAAGACGTCTCCTGGAACATTGCTGTCCGTTGCCATGTTCCAGCATGCGATCGATATCGATAATGTCGATCTGATCGACTTCGGCACCGGTAACGACGGCTACAAGCGCGAGTGGATGGAGGATGTGCGGGACCGCTACCGGCTCGAATTCTACTGGCCGAACAATCCCATGTCCTGGCTACCAATTTTGAGGCACTTTGCGTCGGGCCTTGCCGGAAAGCGCTCACCGCTTTAGGGAAGCGCCGTTATCCGAGATTCGGGGGTATTAATGCAGAATAAGGTCGAGTTGACGCCGGAAGCCGCCGTGCGTGCAGTGATGCGTGATATTTTGGGACTGAGCGAAGAGCAGGTCGCGGAATTCACGGCGGAAACAGAGCTTTTTGGCGCCCTCCCCGAACTCGACAGCATGGCCGTTGCCGGGCTGCTCACCGAACTGGAAGATCGTCTGGACATCATGATCGACGATGATGAAGTCGATGGCGAACTGTTCGAGACTTTCGGCAATCTGGTCGCCTTTGCCGAGATGAAAGTCACCGAGTGACGCTCATCCCCGCATTCGTCTCTTACGAATTTGCGGATCGCAAAGAATTATGTTTGTCCCTCGCAGACGGGTCTGCAGGCCGGGTCATGCTCGTTCCACCGCTGTTCGACGAGATGAACCGCATGCGCAAGATGCTGGTTGATGTCATGCGCTCGCTCGAAGCCCTTGAAATCGCAAGCTTCCTGCCTGATCTTCCTGGCACCAACGAAAGCCTGCTGCCACTGGAACAGGCCACGCTATCTGACTGGCAAAAAGCCCTGAAGACCTGCGCTCTACAGCATCAGATTTCGCATATCGCTTCCTTCCGGGGCGGCGTCTTGGCTGTTGCGGATCTGCAAAGCGCCAACCACTGGATTTTCAGCCCGGCAAAAGGCGCGACCCTCTTGCGGACCATGATGCGGACCAGGGTCGCGGCCGATCGCGAGTCTGGACTGAGCACAAGCCTCGCCGAACTGGCCGAGCAGGCCAGGACCGGATCGCTAGAGCTGGCTGGCAATCTCATCGGCTCCGATCTGTTCGCGCAGTTGAATGCGGCTGAAATACCAACAATGAACAATCAGCGGATCGTCCGCCTCGAATCTGAGAATAAACCGGGCGACGTTCAAATCCCGGGCGCTGCCCTGTGGCTTCGCGCCGAACCTGACGATAATCTGGCCATGTCCTCCGCCATCGCTCAGGATATTGCCGCATGGATAGGCCAATGACGCGGAGTTTTCACCAGATCGCCTGTGAGAGTGATTCCCTCGCAGCTACGCTGGATAGCGGAACGAGCACGACCGCGTTGCTAATTGTTAGTGGCGGTAATGAAATTCGCTCGGGCGCCCATAGCGGGATGGCAGCATTGGCGTTGCGCATTGCAAAACAAGGTTTCCCGGTGCTGCGCTACGACCGTCGCGGCATTGGTGAAAGCAGTGGCGACAACCAAGGCTTTCGCGGTAGCGCTGCAGAAATCGCAGCAGCGGTCCAATATCTTCGGCAGACGCAGCCGCACGTAAAATCGGTCCTCGCCTTCGGGAATTGCGATGCGGCGACCGCTCTGGCTCTGTTCGGACCAGATGCGGGGGTCGACGGCTACATATTGGCTAATCTGTGGGTTATTGAAGCAGGCAATGAACCGAATAAGGCAGAACCGACAATGTCGGCTGGCGCGATCCGTGCCCGCTATTGGGACCGGATTAAAAACCCGAAGACGATCATCGACCTCCTATCCGGAAAGATCGATTTCAGAAAATTGCTCAAAGGTCTTAAACAGGCCTCCCGAACGGAAGAAAATAGCGCGCTTTCCTTGCGCTTGCGCGACGCGCTCTCCGCCTTGGAAGCGAATACACTAATTCTGCTGGCTAAGCGCGATACCACTGCCCGAGCGTTTCTCGCCGCCTGGAACAGCGCCGACTTTGCACAAACGAGAGAAAAATCGGCGATCACCCTCGAAACCCTCGACAGCGCATCGCATAGCTTTGCCGATGAAGCGGCCAGAGACTGGCTTACCGAAAAACTGCTGGAGGCGCTGCGCGCCGCCTGACTATTCGGCGGCGATCAGTTCAAATTCCTGTTCCGCCAGAAAGCGCTCTGCATCGAGCGCCGCCATACAGCCGGTGCCGGCGGCAGTCACAGCCTGGCGATAGACATGGTCCATGACATCCCCACAGGCGAACAGGCCCGGGATCTTGGTTTTCGGCGTACCCGGTTCCACCTGGATATAGCCGCCGTCGATCAGGTCAAGATGGCCCTTGAAAATCTCAGTCGCCGGCGCGTGTCCGATAGCAACGAACGCACCGTCCAGCGCAAGATGGCTCTTCTCGCCAGTCTGCGTATCGACCAGATCGAGACCGACCAGTCCGACCGGCTCGCCGCCGCCTACAAAACGTTCGACATTCGTATTCCAAAGCACCGAAATCTTGGGATTGGCGAACAGCCGGTCCTGCAGGATCTTTTCCGCCCGCAGGCTGTCGCGGCGGTGGATCAGCGTAACGTCATCACTGTGATTGGTCATGTAAAGCGCTTCCTCGACCGCAGTATTGCCGCCGCCGATCACCGCCACCTTCTTGCCGCGATAGAAAAATCCGTCGCAGGTTGCACAAGCAGAAACGCCCTTGCCCGACAATTCCTCTTCGCCCGGAAGCCCCAGCCACTTGGCCTGCGCACCAGTCGCTATCACCAGTGTATCGCCTTCGTAGATATCACCGCCATCGCCGGTCATCCGGAAGGGCCGCTGGGAAAAATCGACATCAACAATCGTGTCAAAGATGAACCGGGTACCGACTTTTTCCGCCTGCGCCTGCATTTCTTCCATCAACCACGGCCCCTGGATGACATCACGAAATCCGGGGTAATTTTCGACATCGGTTGTTATCGTCAGCTGGCCGCCCGGTTGCAGGCCCTGAACCACGATCGGCTCCAGCCCGGCCCGGGCACCATAGATGGCGGCCGACAATCCGGCAGGTCCCGATCCGAGGATAAGCATTTTCGTGCGATGCGTTTCGGCCATGTTCCATTCCTGACGATGTTGATTCTGTTATCTGCAAATAGGGATGCGCAGCGCCGGTAGGCAAGACCTATCACCGTCAAAACCGGCGAAGAATAATTTTGACGGGTGATAGCGCGATTTGGCCTTTTACTGATTAGCGGCTTGCATCCCCAGGCATCGGCTCTGCCGTCCGGCGGCCAAGAGAGTGGCCGCAGCGATATGGAACGGCACTCGCATCATTCATGTTGACGGCCTGCAGCGGCTCCCTTCCCTTATGCCGGTCGCGCAAACTTACGACACAGACAAGGCCCACCGCATCAAGCAATTCTTGTATTCGCGCTGCCGCTCGACAGCGACAGCAATTCAAAACGAAAGGGCGAAAACGAAGCCCGATCGTCCAGACGCAAAAACCGAAGGTTACCTATTCTGGCGATTATATCCCCCAGAGCCGCTTCCAAGGAAGCCGGCGTGTAAGCCAGGACTGGCAGAGCTTCCCGACCGAGATAAGGTATCAGACATGTCGAAAGCGTTCGCAATGTTTTCATATGAATGGTTTCGCAATTCGCCGAAAATCCGATGACATCCCCCATCGTCCCGTGATCGGACTGGAAACCCAGATGTTGGCTAACCTGCTCCAGCTGTCCGAAATGGATCGTATATTCGTAATGGTTGGTCAATTTGACGGCTTTGGGAGATCGCTTGCGCGTACCATATTCGGTAACGACCGCATATCCGTTCTTGGCCAGGCATTTGGCGATGTTTTCCAGCATTTTAATGGCGCCAAAATTGATCACTGCCATCTTCTTGTTCCCTTGGGTAATGGGAACGCAGTTCAGTCGATAGCGGTGCACCACAGTCTCCGCATCGGTCTGGGGGCTGCCCCGTTGAACATTGTCGAGCGATACCGTGGCGACGTTCAGATCGGCAATCACTTCGTTAGACAGCACAAGATCAAATTGCTGATCACCGAAGTCATGGCTTTCAATATTGCCCGAAACAAAGTGGGTTTTCTCAACATGGCCGCCACAATTGGATTTTTGCGCCGACTGTAACTCTGGAGACAGATCGAACAGCGTATAGGACAGGCCTTCGTAAAGATCAGGATATCTCATCTGCAGACGGTCCATTATCGCATTGGCGAAAAAGCCCAGACCACAACCAATCTCGATGACCCTGCAGGGCGATTTTAACCGACCGTTTGCGACTAGCCAGTCGCAAAACGCCTCACCATAGCTCCTGTTATCGAGTGCAATATGCGGTTCGCGAAACATATGCGAGATAGTAGTTTCAATCTGGTCAAATTGCCGATTGCCTTCAGTCAAACGCGTTTTGTGAAATATATCATTGGCATCGACTGTTGCCGTCATCGCCGTCGCCATATCGCGTAACCTGGCAGCTTGGCGCAATCTCTTTTGGTGCATCGCGGCCTGCGATCCCGCCGGATGTCGCCAGCGCACCACATCTTTTCCCCAAAAGTTCAGACTTTCCAGAAACTTTGCCAGCTCGGAAGGCGTTATATCGAGCTTCTCCACGATTTCGTTCTGGACCATCCCGGTTGCCAAACAATCCAATATCTCGGTTTCCCGGCGACTGAATCTTCGAACCGGTACTGATTGCAATGATGTTTGAAAAAATCCGACGGATTCCTCGTCATGGCGCAACCATAAAAACGCCGGGTTGAGGACGCATATTGCGCCGTCAGCTGTACTTTCAGGAACCTTTGCCGTCATTATATAATATTTCCGGTTTTCCAGTCATATCCAACTCGCTCGAACGGACAAGTAAGACGCGATTAGCCCACATGACAACTGCTTATGGCAACCAACAATGATCCGGCACAAGTCAG
This sequence comes from Sphingorhabdus sp. YGSMI21, assembly GCF_002776575.1. Classification (GTDB taxonomy): domain Bacteria; phylum Pseudomonadota; class Alphaproteobacteria; order Sphingomonadales; family Sphingomonadaceae; genus Parasphingorhabdus. Next base: position 3,387,464 of record NZ_CP022548.1, read on the forward strand.
AGCATGGAGAGTTACAAGGCAATTTCGGCTCTTTTCGGAGATATATGACTGGCGATCTCCAAATCGTATGCGAGTGCGAAGCTCCCAAATGGAACATGGATCAAATGTTCAGGCCATGATCGCATATTTCGATTGACCGGCTTCGCGGCACATCTGTTTTGAGATGCGTGTTTCTTCGCCATCGATAATCGCAACATCGGTAATCGTCAGGCATTTGCGGCCGTCGGGTTCGGTATTGAGGGCCGTTACAGTCGACGATCCTGATACACCGCCCCGGGTCGGACTTGTCCAGTTTGCGACCGCTCCCACTTCCTCCTGCTCGACAACAGCAAAAGTCGCCTCCGCTGCTTTTTCCTGTTCTTTCTGATCCAGTTTACAGGCAATTTCGCCGACAAGCACAGCGCCGACCGCACCGGCGATCAGGGTCCCGACATCGTCAAGTCCGGCAACAGAACCGACCACGCTGCCGAAAATGCCACCGAGGAGACGGCCGCGCCCTCTTGACTTCTTGCAGCTCTTGTCCTCTGCGGCTTTCGCCTTGATTTTCTTCGGCTTTTCCATTTCGGCAAGGCTCTCTGCCACATAGGTATAGCCATAATTTTCCGGCACGGGATAGCCACCGCAGCCGGTATTGTAGCAATAGCGGTCGCTGAGATAATTCCGGTCTGCTTGATAAAGCTGCTCCGCCGCCCGGTAGACAGCCATATTGGCGCCATCCGGATCCGAATTCGCATGTTCCTGCATCATGTCCTTGTAGAAACGATCTCTGCTGGCCGCAGAATATTCCATCCTCCCGGCGACTTTCTCGGTGTAGATCCGGGACAACTCGTCCTGATATCGGTTCATGCGCTCACGATATTCGGTCAGCACGCCACTGTAATAATTGTCCAGCGCGGTTGTACATTCATTGATATTCTTCGCCTTGTCGTGAGGATCTGGCAAATGCAGATGGTCTTCGCGACAATCGGGATAATCGCGCTGCAACAATTGCGGGAGTGGCGGCAATTCGGGCAAAGGCGGCTCCACATGCGCCGGCGGAACATAGGCTTTGTCTGCGAGAGCTTGCGCCTCCGGGCTTTCCGGACCGGTTTCAGTGCCCGGTTCCCGCTCGGCTTGGGATATCGGAGAATCACCGGTCGATTGCAGGCTTCCGTAAGACGAGCTGGCAAGATAAGTCGACTGCAGCGATGGCGCTACACCCTGGTTCTGCCCGGTCAATGCCTGACTATTGCAGTTCGAACCGCCCGGCTGGGGATTGTAGAGACATTCGCCATGAGCCCTGTCGAGGCCGGTGAATAGCCTGTTCGCGGGGTCGGACGGATCGGGATGACAGTCGGCACATGCGATGCCGCTATGGGATGCAATGCCGACACTCGCTTCGACCGCACCGGGAGCCAGAACGAACGCTCCGATCACAAAGGCCCCCATATATCCGACGGCCGTGACAGAAAGCGCTGCTTGAACCTTACCCAAATATTCCTCCTGTTTCATGCCCCGAGACAAGCCCGAAGACCCTGCCCTAACTCAAATATCCGACCAAATCCAACTTAGTTGAATTTTTCACAATCGCCCTGGATAGTCAGGTCCGTCTGACATGATCTTGAAAAACGGACAGAAATTGGCCAGACCATATGGTCTGATCAACCCTCCGTGCATCTGCAATCAGAGGGAAAATCGCCCGCCGATACGAAGTCACCCGATTGCCTTATCGGGACGCCGGAGAAAATCTGTGATCAATGCCACATGAGGGCTGGAATATTTCGGAACCGATGTGGCGACCAGCTGTTCATACAGTCAGGTGGTGGGCTGCTGCTGATTCTAGAAGCATGGAGAAACGATTCCATGCCGTAACCGGCATCTGAACCGCCCATCTTTCCCTCGAAAGAATATTTCACGATCCGGATCGGCGCGAGATACTTACAAATCCGGCTATAAAACTGAGGAAAAGTCGCTTCGTTCCGCAGACTTTCGGCCATATTCTGGTAGCGGAGGAGGGACTCGAACCCCCGACACATGGATTATGATTCCACTGCTCTAACCACCTGAGCTACTCCGCCAACCGGTTCTGTCGATCGCGTGATCACGACAAAACTCTCTCTGGACGGCGGCGCTATAGTCATAGCCTTCGGTCTGGTCAACAAGCTGAAGCGAGAAATAAGCTAAAACTTGCACGGCCAATACGATCCGCGCTAACAGCGCTTTTCAAGCCGATATGTGGCACCAAGGGGCAGATATGAACGCATTTTATGACATATTGATTGTTGGCGCTGGCCATGCGGGCGCGCAAGCGGCCATCGCGTTGCGCCAGAAGAAGTTTGAAGGCTCGATCGGCCTCGTCGGAAACGAGAAATATCCACCTTATGAACGGCCCCCGCTATCCAAGGAATATCTTGCGGGCGACAAGCCGTTCGAGCGGATTTTGCTGCGCCCCGAGAGCTTCTGGGTCGAGCGCGAGATCGATTTGCTCACCGGACGACGGGTGTCCAAACTCGATCCGCTTGGCAAGAAGGTGACCTTGGCGTCCGACGACGAAATCGGCTACGGCAAGCTGATCTGGGCAACCGGCGGTTCTCCGCGCATGCTCGATTGCCCCGGCAGCCAGGCGCGCAATATCCATGCCGTGCGGTCTCGCGCCGATGTCGACAAGATCATGGCTGCCTTGCCGACCGTCAAGAAAGTCGTGGTTATAGGCGGTGGCTATATTGGCCTGGAAGCCGCAGCCGTGTTGACGAAATTGGGCAAGCAGATCACCGTCGTCGAATCGCTCGACCGCGTCCTGTCGCGTGTGGCTGGCGAAACGCTGTCCCGCTTTTTCGAGGCAGAGCATCGCAGACAGGGTGTCACCATAGAGCTAGAGGCCACCGTCGCCGGATTCGAAACCGGAGAGGATGGTATCGCAACCGCGGTAACGCTCACCGACGGCAGGAAGCTAGAAGCAGACATGTTTGTCGTCGGCATCGGCATCATTCCGGAAACCGGCCCACTCGTCGCTGCAGGCGCCGCCACCGGCAATGGCGTCGACGTTGACCAGCATTGCCGCACCAGTCTGGAAGACGTCTATGCGATCGGCGATTGTGCCGCGCACAGCAATGCCTTTGCCGATGGCGCGATGATCCGTCTGGAATCGGTCCAGAACGCGAATGACCAGGCGAAAGTGGCCGCGCTCGACATTCTTGGCGAAGAAACCGAATATGACGCTGTGCCCTGGTTCTGGTCGAACCAATATGACCTCCGCTTGCAGACCGTCGGCCTCTCGACCGGTCACGACAGCTATGTCGTCCGCGGCGATCCGGATTCACGCAGTTTTTCGGTAATCTATTACCGCGACGGAAAGGTCGTGGCGCTTGATTGCGTGAACGCAACCAAAGATTATGTGCAGGGCCGCAAGGCGGTTGTCGAGGGACTGAATCTCGACAAGGGCGAACTGGCCAATACGGAGGTTCCGATCAAGGAAGTCGGCGTCTACTAGCTTCCTCTGAAAGGCCACGTGCGGATCGTCTGCCACGGACCATCCAGATAATAATGCAGCCCGATTCCGTGAATCGAAAAGCGCCTTGGTTCAAACCCGGCTGACAGCTGGTTAAACAGGCTTTTGGACTCCCGCGCACTGACCTTGTTCTGAATGGTGATATGCAGCCGGGGTGTTTGCTGATCCTGCGCCACCAGCAGGCCGGCAAAGCGTTCCGCCAGTTCCATCCGCAAGGCCAGCAGGTCCGGTGCATGCAGCCGATAGGCCACACCATGTCCAAGATGGATCAAACCCGACAGATGCGCTTCCGGTGTCGGCAGGCTGCTCGTCAGCCCGATGATGGCCGCTTTTACTTCGTCCAGTGCCTGTGGCGGCAAATGGTGAAACAAGGTGATATGCGCGTCAATCACGTTCCGCTCGGGCGGAAAATAGCGCTGGCGCAGGCCATTGGCCCAAGCAAAATCGGCCTTGCCCAGTTGCGCCGTCATGATGATGGGTTTGTTCAGACGCTCCATGAATCCTTCTATCGCACAATGCAAAACCGCGAGCAATTTCTAGCTCGCGGTTCATTTTCTCGGGTTGTGTGGCGGACTTAGGCCGCTTTGCGCGTTGCTTCTTCGCTGTCCAGCCATCCGAGCAGCTTTTCGGGGGTCGATTCGACATAAGGATCGTTGTCGACACCATCATCATTGATACCGGGCTCTTCGAACCAGGCGCTGACGGCGCCGTCATCGGCAATCATCGAATAGCGCCAGCTGCGATCACCGAAGCCGAGGTGGTTTTTCTTGATCAGCATGCCCATGCGGCGGGTGAAGTCACCCGAGCCGTCCGGCAGCAATTTGACTTTTTCGAGGCCCAGGGACTTGCCCCACTGGTGCATCACGAATGCGTCATTGACCGAAATGCAATAAACTTCGTCAACGCCGCGCGCCTGGAATTCTTCATGGAGACGTTCGTAGGCCGGGCACTGCTCGTTCGAGCAGGTGGGGGTGAATGCGCCCGGCAGGGAGAAGACAGCAATGCGTTTTCCGGCAAACAGCTCTTTGGTATTCACGTCTTCCCAGCGGAAGGGATTTTCGCCTTCGACCGATTCGTCTCGAACGCGGGTTTTCAGGGTAACTTCAGGGATATTTCTACCGATCATCATGGGCTCCATTGGTTTGAATGAGGGCCGCCTAGCATCGAAAGATTAATAGGGTAAATTGATTTATTACACTCCACTGATTGAAATAATCACTCAAAGCCTGTGCGGCTTTAAATGCCTTTGGTGCATCGCATTTTTCGCATCACGCGGAATTCACATGACACTTCCAGAAAATTGCTGCGCTGAAAGCCCGCCCCACGCTCCGGTTCGACATTCTTCTTGATCGGAAACCGCACGAGTTGCACTATCCCGCAATCATGGGGAGGATGAAATGACGGAAGAATCGAAAACACCGGTCTGGTTCTGGATCATCGGCACTGTCGCGCTGGTCTGGAACGCTCTGGGCCTCGGCGCCTATTTTCAGCAGATCATGATGAGCGCCGAACAGTTTGCCGCCTTGCCACAAGTGCAGCAGGATTTGCTCTCGACACAGCCCATCTGGGTCAGCGCCGCCTTTGCGATTGCTGTCTTTGCCGGCTTCGCAGCGGCGATTGCCCTGCTGATGCGGAAACGGATCGCGGTTCGCCTGTTCCTGCTTTCTCTGCTGGCCGTCCTTGTCCAGTTCAGCAGCTATTTCATCCTCGATGGCTACAGCGAATTCGTCGCCGGTCAGGGATGGACGATGCCGGTTCTGATTGTCGCTTTTGCGCTCGGCTTTGTCTTATTCTCGCTTCGGGCAGAAAAGAACGGCCTGCTGCGCTAGGTCAGGCTGACGTGCTGAACGGCGTGAAATCGATGTCTTCATCATAGATATCGACACCCTCGCGCCGTTTCAGCCAGCCGACCACCAGATAGGTGACCGGCGTCAGCACCGCTTCCCACAACACTTTCAGCAGCCAGTTGGTGACCATGACGGTGATCACCGCCGAGGTTTCCCAGACGCCGAGAAAGGCCAGCGGATAGAAGATCAGGCTGTCGACCCCCTGCCCCACCACCGTCGAACCGATGGTCCGGCTCCACAAGGCCTTGCCCTGCGTCCAGACCTTCATCCGCGCCATGACATAGCTGTTCACAAATTCACCGGCCCAGAAAGCCGTGATCGAGGCGATAACGATCCGCCATGCACTGCCGAACACAGCTTCGTAATTCTGCTGGCAGATCGCGCCCTTGTTATCCGGCATGGCGGGATCGGCGAACCGCAGTGCGTCGCTGGCGGGAGGGCAGAGCCATCCGTCAAACGGCGGCAGCTTGACCACCACCCAGCTCATCAGCGCGAGAAACAGCAATGCGGCAAAGCCGGTCCAGATAACCCGCCTGGCTCTCGCAAAGCCGTATATCTCGGTCAGCACATCACCAATGACATAGCCGATAGGAAAGAAAAGTATGCCGGCTCCATAGATGAAAAGGCCGTCGGCAGCCGGCCACCATCCGTCCGGCCACCAGGATATCTGCAGGTAGGTCAGCTTCGCCGCGCCGATAATATTGGAGAGCAGCAACACCGTCACGAAAGCCGCCATCACGAAATCATAATAGCGGAACCGGTGACCGGCCTGGCTCGAAGCGGATGTGCGGACTATGGGATTATCGGTCATGGGCTGACTTTAGCTCCGGCGGGAGACAATTCAACATATGGATCACAGACGCGACTTCTGCATTGGAATCTTCTTCGATTCTTTAAGAGCCGAGTGCGCATAATCAGCGCGCCTTCATGATCTCAATGTACCGGAACCAGCCTTCCCGTTACAAAGCGGGGACGACGGCGCGTTAGTTTTCCTACATCGCTCCAAGATATAACAGGGTTAGGCCAATTGTATTGCTGAGACCGTGAGATAGCATGAGCGGCCAGAGGTTACGTTTGAAAGCCAGATACAGAAGTCCGGATGCAATGGCGATGGCTCCGGTCGCCACCCATCCGGCCATACCCTGATAGTAGAAGTGAGCTTGCCCAAACAGGATCGCCTGACAGACAATGGCAAGAAATGCCGAAAATGGTATGCCCGTGAACAGATGCTCGAAACGCGAAAATAAAGCCCCGCGGAATAACATTTCTTCGGTGAACCCTCCGATGATCCACGCGAGCATCAGCCAGAAAAGAAAGACCGGCAAATTCCCTTGAAGATTGTCGAACCGCCCCTGATATCTCGCATCTATGGCTTGGGTGGCCTCGTCCGGCGCATCGAAAAGGCCGACGATAAAGGACTCAGCAACTATGCCAACACCGATGGTCACTACCAACGCAATGACAGTCCACACGGCTAGCAGCTTCATATTCTCGGGGCGTTTTAGCCCAACACTGCTCCAGCTTTGACCATTTTGGCGAAGACAGATTGTTGCAACACCCAAAGCGAGAAGAAGCGAAATCGGTCCAGCAAGAGTCCAGATCGCGTCAATTTGCAGCAGCAGATATTTGCTTGTCAAAAGCGTGAAGATGATAAGCGATAGATCGCGAAATGCTGTCCATCGACCGGGATTGCTGGGAGCTGGGTTTGTCATGAATATTCCTGTTCACTGATAATGCATGGCGCGCGGATTTGCCGGATTGGGGATGATGCGGGCCTTTCAGAGCGCCCGAACCCGCTCCAGAACGGATCTTTGCTCAAGCGCCTCCGTCGCGCGCCGCGTGATCGCCGGCATGTCACATTCGATTTCCTCGAACAGGCCGGCGAAAGCACGAGCGGCTTTTTCCAGACACGCCTGCAATCGCCCGAATTGCTCTATGCCGCTGGGTGTCAGCCGCAAGATTTTCCGCCGTCCGTCTTGGGGATCTGCGATCCGCTCGACGATAGCTGATGTGATCAGCAGTTCGACGCGTTGCGTTGCCACCTGATGGGGCTGCCGAAGAAGCTTAGCAATGTCAGCGGTGGATATTTCGCGCTGCTCACCAATCAACAATATATAGGACACAGCTCGCGCGGGAAACTCGATACCCGCGTCCTGCAAGAGCAATTCACCCTGATCAGAGATCAAATCCGCTAAGCGCATCAACTGATTGGCGACAAAAGCGCCTCGCAACGGATGGCTATCAACGTAACTTTCCACAGGCACAGACTCCGGCAAATTTACACAATCTATTGTACAATAAGCTGTATATATCGTGTTCAGTCAACCTGTTTCTTTGCATGGCCTGCTCATATCCGGCAAAAAAGCCCTCTAAGTCCTGCGGTAAGCGCCTGTTCTTCTGCAAGAGTGACAGAATGAATTTGCTTGGAAAGCTGCGATTTGATCAAGGTGACTTTTTAAAGATCGATTGTCTCTATCTCGGCAAAATGTGTCTTAAGCGCTCGCCGGAAACACCGGCCAGCTGTCGACTATCGCACCATTATCATAGATCGCGATATCTCCAAATTGCAGGAACACGGCTTCGCTTTGTGTGGGACGGAGGAAGACATAATCATCGGGCCGGATGTCGGTGCCCGGGCCGCCATTCAGCATTTCCTGGTTGCTGGAGCGGCCGAATGTGCTGTTGTACCGCAGCCCGGGCGGATCTTCGGGATGCGCCATCCACTTGCCCCCATAGATGAAGACCGTTTTGTCGAGATTGGGATTGAGCGCGCGTTTGGCGCCGTCGGCAAATTCCATCACCGGTAACCGCGTCTCATCAAGCACCTTGATAGCAGGCGTGGCGATAAAAGCGGCCGGCACGAACGGCTCCAGCAAATCCGTGTCAAAGTCCGTCGGCTTGACCAGCGCCGACCCGACCGAGATTTCGTTGGCAATATCGGTACCCTTGTAGAGGCGATAGGTCGGACTACCCGCGGCGTTGCGGGTCGCGGCTTTGACCTCGGCCTCTCCAAAGACCTGCCTTGCTGAACCCAAGGCCGAACCATAAATTTCCCATGCGCCATTTTTGGCCCGGTCCCGCCAGCCCAACGTCGTGGGAATCTTGGACAGATGCGGCTCGTAACCCATCAGACCGGAAAAGCTCAGGCGGTTGGACTGGCGGATTTTTTCCATCATGCCGGTCAGCGCATCGCCGGGCTCCATCCCGCCACGGTGCAGGCCAACGTCCAGTTCGATATTGATCGCCATATCAGCGCCTTGCGCGTCAGCAATTGCGGCATATTGATCGAGCCGTTCTGGTGTATCAACCAACCACTGAATGTTGCCGGCCGCTTCCGCTTTATCCTGTGGCAGCGCGGTGAAATAATTTTTCACGGCCTGCGCCGGCATCGGCTTGCCAATGAGCTGGTTCGCGTCCGGCATGGCTTTGCTCAGCGCGATCAGCATTGGCAGATTGAATGTCATGAGCCGGTCGGTGTTGGCGCGTTCCCGAATATGACCAATCAGGTCGAGCGAAGGCAGTGATTTGGCAACGATCCGGTATCCCATGCCCTCCGGCAAATCAGACATGAGTTGATCAATATTCGCATTGAGCCGTGCCCGGTCGATCACCAAGACAGGCTGGGCTATATTCGCGTCGCGCAATGCCTTTTGCACGGCAAGAAAATAGGGGCTGCGCGGTCCGCTTTTGTCTGATGTCCGTCCCAATGCCACAGCCATTCCTCCCGCTATCACCGCTCCGCCAACCAGCATTTTTCTGCGGCTCAATTTTGCCATGCTAGGCTTCTCCCCAGATTTTCGAGAGATAGGGATTTACAAATTTCCCCGTTGGATCGAGCGCCTTGCGCAGCTCATTGAAAGCAGCAAATTTTGGATATAGGGCCGATAGTTCCTTCGCGCCAAGACTGTGCAATTTGCCCCAGTGCGGACGCCCCCCGGCGGCGCGGAATATCGGTTCGAATTCGGTGAAGAAATATTGGAAGTTTTCCGAAGAATCAGCATGAATGGCGATCGAAAGCCGGTGGCCATCGTTAAACGGGCTGAGCCAGGCATCGTCCGGTGCGGTGACCCGTGCTTCAATGGGATAGAAGGCGTCGTTTCTGCTTTCGATCTTGGCGATCACCATGCGCAATGTCTCCAATCCGTTTTCCAGCGGAATATGATATTCCATTTCGTTGAATTTGGAAGGACGGCTGGTCGCGAGCAATTTCCAGCCCGCATCGGTGGTATCTTCTCCGGCCTCAGGATCAACCGACGCTGCAAATATCTTGCGCCTGAGCCAGGATGACCAGCCGAATGTATCGCGCAACTGTTTTAGATCCTGAAGGAAATTGTCGTCTTCGCTTGGCTGCTCGCCCGAAAGAGGCCCCTCATATTTATCATGGGTAAAAGTGGCGCCATGCCCCGTATTGGGAAAAAATACCGCTTCAAAATTTCGGTGCTGCTCCGAGAGTCCCATATATTGGTCGAGAATATCTTCTGTTTTGACCAGTTTCACGCGGCGATGCAGATTAAAGGCCGGCTCGACCTGCAGATCATAGCGGGTAATGATTCCCAGCGCACCGAGTGATACCTTGCCCGCCTGGAACAGGTCTGCATTTTGTTCGGCGCTTGCTTGCACGATTTCACCCGACGGGGTGACCAGTTCAAAGCCCCGCGCATAGTCATGTATAGCCGTCAGGCTGCGCCCGGTCCCGTGGGTCGCAGTGCTGAAACCGCCCGCGAGCGTCTGCACATCGATATCGGGCAAATTGGCAAAAGAGAGGCCTTGTTCATGGAGCAGGCGCGCGGCTTGCTGGAGCTTGGTACCGGCTCCCAGCGTCGCGATATTTGTTGCTGGATCATGGCTGATGATCCCTGAAAACGCACCTATGTCCACCATTGTCCCTTCGGACGGACACAAAGCCGAGAAACTGTGGCCGCTTCCCGCCGGGCGAATGGGTGTCGGGCTGTTTTGGACCAGCGCCACGACGTCTTCAGTACTAGCGGGGGCTGCCAATATTTTTGGCGTTGCCTTTTCGATGCCGGACCAGTTCATCCAGGCGCGTTCACCGGTCGGGGCTTTGGGCAGACCGGGATCAAAGCCGTCACGGACAAAATCCTTCGAAGACCACCAGGCCTGGCTGCCAACCGGGATAGCAATGGCTACAGCGGCACCGCCCAACAATAATTTCCTGCGAGAAACAGCCATCAGCTTGTCCTTCCGGCCATGAAGGCGATCAATTGATTGAGGTCTTCATCCGAACAATCACTGCACAATCCCATCGGCGGCATGGCATTGAGACCTGTCTTGGTGCTGGTCAGCAAACCCGCTGCGCCCTTGGCGTCATATCGAACGGCCCATGCGGCTTTATGTCCGGTCAGTGGCGCTGTTGCGTCGACGGTCGCGTGACAGGTTCTGCAACTCCGGTCATATTTGGCCGCGAGCTCCGTATCATCGGGCGTCAGGTCGGCGGCAAGCTGGATGTCGGCATCTGTTGGCATAATCCCGGCAGCCATCGAACCGCCGGTTCCGCCATACCGGTCGCCCCCGCCTTCCCCACATGCCGCGAGCAAAACCATCGACGCTGCAACCAGTTTTTTCATATCCAATTTCTTGCCTTTGTCAGAAAGATAGTTATTGCTATCGTTTGATATTCACACTGTCAAGAGAGCCGGCATGACGACGAGCACAAACACATCAGGCAAGGCGGTTGAACCGCGTCGGCGTCCGCGACAACAGCGGGGCGAAGACACGATTGACCGGATATTGGAAGCCTCCGCAGAGCTGTTGGAGGAACTGGGTTTTGACAAGCTGAATACCAACCTGATTTGCAAGCGCGCCGGCCTGACCCCGCCCGCGCTTTATCGCTATTTTCCGAACAAATATGCCATATTGAAAGCGCTGGGCGAACGTCTGATGCGGGTTCAGAACGATGCGCTCTATGACACGCTCGACGGGGTCGGAACTTTGCCAACAGCCCGCAATATTGCCGATCAGCTGCGCGGACAATATGATGTGACCATGGCCCAGAAAGGCGGGCCTTGGATCATGCGCGCTCTTCATGCGACGCCGCAACTCGCCGATGTTCGCCGTTCTTCCCACAGCGAAATGGTCAAGAGATTTATCGATTTACGCGCGAGCGAAAAACCGGGCACCGAAGTTCAGCAAATCGAACGACGCTACCAGATCATTGTGGAAACGGGATATGCCGTGCTGGAAATGCTGATCGACAATCCGGACATCGATGTAGACGCCACGCTGAAAGATACCGGGTTCATGCTGTTTGCGCTTCTGGATTCCGGGCCGTCCGTTTAATCGCTCCGCGATCATGTGAACATGCACCCGGCTCGGGACGACCAGTTCGCCCGTTCGTTATCTCCGCATTTTGCGAGCGCCTCTCGGCTTGGAACGGATCGGCTTGAACGACGCCAGTCGGGCATACAGGCGCTCCACCCCGCCAGGCGGTGGAAAAACCTTCCTTGTTGACAAGTCCGGAAAATGAAACTAGGCGGCAAAGCCGCAAAAATCTGCGGTTTTTTGCAAATGGCGCCCGTAGCTCATCTGGATAGAGCGCGAGACTTCTAATCTTGAGGCAGCAGGTTCGAGTCCTGCCGGGCGCACCATTTTTTCCCCATATTGCGACATATCGCGGATGTTTTTCGGGCCGGGAATTTACTCCGGATTTCACTATTGCGCCGGATGGACATGAAATGTGCCCATGCAAAATCATGGGAATTTCCAGGGGAAGATGAACAGGATTACCAATTCCCGCTACCACATTATATTATCGATCTTTCAGGATATTATTGCGCTGGATGGAAGGCGCGATTTGGCCCTTGATTGACACGCAAGCGGAGTTGTTTTTATATATTGAGCTCCAGCCCTGAAATTTTCGCTCGATGATCGGCTTGGGAGTTCGGTTTTTGGCCTTATCATCAAGTTCATATGAAGACGCCAGGGCGCTGATCTCCCTTTTGTTTAGGGCGAGAAAATTTGCTCGCTCGATGGGCGTCACCAGCGCGAGCTATCGCCTGGTCCCTGCTTATCATTCGCAACTGGACAAGGGCGCCCAGCTCTTCCACTTCGGCTTTCGTGACACATGGGTGTCCCTATATGATGACGACTATGACTTCCGGAAGCATGACCCGATCGCCGACTATGTCATACGCACGGGAAAGGCGATGACGTGGCAGCAGGCGATTGAAGAGCAGGATCTTACGCCACAACAGTCCGCATTTGTCGCATCGATGAAGGACAATGGGCTGATCCACGGCTGGGCCGCCCCCTTTTACGGCCCGAAGGGCCGCGAAGCCTATGTGACCTATTCATTCGGTCGCGAAATAACCGCCGGCGATGCACAATTGCTTCGGACGTTAACCGTGAAAACGGATATTTTTCACAATGAGATGGTCCATCTGGCCGACGGCGGCGAGGATCGTATCCCCAGCCTTTCAAACCGGGAACACGAGGTTCTGTTGTGGATTGCTCGCGGCAAGTCCAATTCCGATATAGCGACAATTCTCGATATCTCGGGCAGCTCTGTCGACACCTATGTGCGCCGCGTTTTCGACAAGCTGAACGTGAACCACAGGATTGCCGCAATACTGAAAGGATTGCATCTTGGGCTGGTACGCCTCTGACGCACCCCGTTCCTGCTATTTCTTGAAACCGCGCTGGACGGCGTCCATCGGCTCCGATGTGACCGGATAGCCAATGCCTTCCGGTATGCACAGATGGACTTCCTCGCCCCGTTTTTCGATATTGGGAGAGACCATCACCGACGGGTGGTCCTTCACATGGGCGACCGCCTCGTCAAACGAACCGAATTGCGCCAGCCGCTCCAGATTGCGCTTGGTCGGGAAGATGATCTTCACCTCGCCCGCTTCGGCGCGGTCGAGCACGGACTGGGCATTGCTCCAGAACAGATTGTAATTTTCGGTTTCATCGACCGTGGCCTCCGCCTGGTGATCGTCATGCGAGATCATGTAGAATCTTGTGTCGAACACGCGCTTTTCGGCAAAGGGCGGGCACCAGCGCGAGAAAGGTATCAGCTTTTCCAGCTCCAGCTGCCAGTCGAACTGGTTGCAGATCTCGGCCAGTACCGTGCCCGCATGCAGGGCGTCGCGGGCTTCCAGTACGCGCTTGGGATCGAGATTCCCCTCGACCGCAACCGCGATGCCGGTCTCCTCGATCGATTCCCGGACCGCCGCGATGCGGGCGCCATATTCATCAAAATCCGTGTGGCCGAGCGCTTTGGCAAATTCAAAATCTGCATCGTCGATCCGGCCGCCGGGGAAGACCGCGGCGCCTGCAGCAAAGACCATCTTCGCCGAACGTTCGACCATCAAAAGATCGGGGGCCTTTTGCCCCGGCTGATCGCGGAAGATGACCAGCGTGGAAGCGGGAATGGGCTTGGGCATGGGCTTGCCGGTAATGGCATCCATGGCGGGTGCCTGAGTGTCGGTCTCTGGTTTGTTCATCCGTTCATATGAACAGCAAGCGACTGCTTTGCCAAGTCTTTTGATTTTTGCCGGACCGCTACGAACCGATTTGCCAAAAGCCGGCCGACGTGGCAAAATCGGCAAATGGGAATAGTCGAGCTATTGGGATTGGCCGGTAGCGTCAGCCTGATATCGGGCTGGCGGCTGTATCTGACGGTGTTCGTGACCGGCCTCGCCATGCGCCTGCAATGGATCAGCCTGCCGGAAAATCTGCAGATGCTCGATGCCCTCGCCAACCCCTGGGTACTGGCAATCAGCGCGCTCGGCGCTGTGGCCGAATTTTTCGCCGACAAGATTCTCTGGCTCGATTCGATCTGGGACACCATCCATACCGCGATCCGGCCACTGGGCGGCGCGCTGCTCGCGCTGGCCGTTGTCGATGCCGGCGATCCGGTTTGGCAGGTTGTGGTGTTTTTGCTGGGCGGCGGCGCTGCCCTGATGAGCCACAGTGCGAAATCCGGCGCCCGCGCCCTCGTCAACACCAGTCCGGAACCGGTCAGCAACGCGGTCGTCTCCACCGGCGAGGACATCGCAACCGGCGGTCTGCTCTTCCTCGCCTTTGCCAACCCCGTCGCGGCGCTGGTCATCGCCGCAGTGATGCTGATCCTGTGCCTGATCCTGGTCTACAAGGGCTTCAGGCTCTGGCGAAAAATGGTGTCGAACGGCAGCTAGCCTTCTTCCCAGCCTCTTTCGCCATTAGCGCGAGGATGAATGTCCGCCAATCTCCGGTGCAGCGTCGGCTGCTTTGCGACGCAGGGTTCGCGTGAAGAATACAAAGACACCGCTGATGCTGAAAAAGATCAGCGCCAGTCCGGTCAGGACAACCAATATCGGACCGACAACGGGTCCAAAAATATAGCCACCATGGATCGACAACATCGATCCGCCAATGCCTTCGCTCGCCGATTCTGCAAAAATCTGCTTCGTCGCCATCATCCCTTCGCATGACGGATGCACCCAGACGATCGTATCGCCCATCAGCCGGTTGACGTCGCCATCAGCACGCAGATAGATCATATAGGGGGTGCCTGGAAAAGCAGACAGGGTCGTGGCCTCAGTTCCCGGAAAACGCTGCTGCGCCTGATGCACCGCACGCCCCAGGCTAACGCTGCCCTCGCATTGTTCCGCCCATTGGCCGCCGGTCGGCCCGGCTTCCATCGGATTGGACAAAAGCGGACCGAACCATTCCGGTTTGGACGTGGCTGTGCCGGTCAAAGCGAAAAACACCACAAGCACTGCCGTCCAGACGGCCAGCCAGCCATGCAGCTGAAACAGCTTGTCGCGCCATCGGCCGCGCAAAACCGGTTTGCGCATCTTTTTCAGCGCCGAACCCTTTTTCGGCCACCAGAGCCATATCCCGGTGATCGTGAAGCCGACGAGGGAGAGGCCCAATATCGAGACAAAAACCACGCCCCAATCGCCCATCAACAATTCAAAATGAAAATCGATCATGTCGTGGCTAAACGCATCGCCCAGCAAGAAAGAGCCCTTGCCCTCGCCTGTCCAGGGATCCACGCTAACCATCAACGGATTGAGCGGATCACCGCCCTCTTCGATACCAAAGACCAACGTGGTCGACACTGTAGGAATCCGGCTATGGGGCATCAGCACCCCGCCGACCATGAACGTTTCACCCTGATAGTCCCGCGCTGCGGCAAGCATCTCGTCAATTTCAATATAGGCGGAGCCGGTGGCAGGCGCTTCTGCCTCCAGAACATCACCATATTGGGCGATAAACATCTCGCTCATAAACGCCAGACTGACGCCGGAACCCGCGACGAGCACGAGGAACAGCGCCAGAACAGCGCCGATCCAGCCATGTGTCAGGCGGAAAAATCGACGCGCGCTCATCAGAAGGTCATTTCCAGACCGATGCCATATTCACGCGGATCGCCGAGCGAGGCATTGCCGGCCCGGAACTGCCAGACCTTATAATGCTCATTGGTGGCGTTGCGCAGATAGACAAAGGGGCTGACCGATCCAAAATTATAGGCGGCCTTGGCATCAATCAATGTTACACCGTCAATCTCGAAGGCCGGATTGTTCGCGTCATCGCTATAATAGCTCGAATTGTGACGCAGCCCCAGATCCAGCGTCAAAGGCTCGATCGGATTGAGGTGCACACCCAGCGCCACATTAAACTGCGGAGCGCGCTGAAATTCCTTGCCCAGCATCGGATCGGCCGGAAGCAATGTTTCCGTAATCTTGGATTCTTGCAAGCCCATGGACGCGCGGAACTGAACCGCCGGACTAGCTTTCCAGACCGCTTCCAATTCCAGTCCATAGCTCTCCGCCGATGGTGCGTTGGCAAATTCGGTATATTCCACGATCGTACCATTGGCTGCGGCTGCGGTCGAAATCAGCGGCCGCTGGGCATTGGTGAAATCGGTGTAGAAGAAGTTGCCGGTTAACAGCAGATCACCGTCGGCCAAGCTGGCCCGCGAGAACAGCTCATAGGACCATAGAGTCTCTGCGCCAAATTCATCAATGTCACCGGTCACGAAAGAAATCGTAGTGCCGCCCGGGTTAAAGCCTTTTCGTGCGGTCACGCCGATGACAACATCCTCGTTAATGTCATAAGCAAGTTCCGCCTTGGGCAGAAACGCGTCGAATGTTTTATCATAATCGAGAGATACCGGCCCCAGCGCACCTTCCCTGTCCTGATTGTCCTGCTGCCAGCGGGCACCTACAGTCAGATGCAGGGCTGGTGTCAGGTCAAGCGTAGCTTCACCGAAGATACCGAAGCTGCGCTGGCTGTCGACAAAATCGCCAAAACCGAGAAAAGCCGAAAGATCGCTGATTTCATCCTGATCGGCCGCAAAATAGGAGATGCCGAACAACCCGCTCAGCTTTCCGTCCGTTGGCGCAAAGCGCAGCAGTCCCTCGATCGAATATTCATCCGCCTCGACGAACGAGTTACCGGCGCCCGGGGGCGAGAAACGCTCGCTTGTCGAGTCGGCATAGGTGCCGGTGACACTTGCCTGCCACGCATCGGAGAAAGAATAGTTCGCCTCAAACACCAGGGAATCCACCTTGGTTTCCCAATGCGCCCCGTTTTGTACAGCCTGAAAACGATCTTCGATCGGGTCGTCAGCGGTTTCGCTCTGCGGATTATTGGCATTGAGATGCGCGTAGGTGAGCAACAATTCCAGATCCGGAATGGCCGTCGGGGTGAACAGCAATTTCGCGCGGACATTGATAAAATCGTCATCTTCGCGATTCACACCGACAAAAATATCGGGATCAGCATAGTTCATCCAGCTATCATGTTCGCGCCGGTCGACCGATATCCGGGCGGCCAGCTGATCCTCGACCAGCGGGCCGGAGAGCGCGAGAGATGTCTGGACCGTATCATAATTGCCGACGATCGCGCGGGCGGCGCCCTCAAATTCGAAGGTCGGATCCTTGGTTTCGACAAAAATCGCACCGGCGATCGCGTTACGGCCCTGGGTAGTGGTCTGTGGCCCGCGGAAAACTTCGATGCGCTCGACGTCCCAGATCGGTCCAAGACCATAGATAAATTCATTATAGTTCAGCGCACGACCGTCGAGCCGCAGCGTCGCGCGGGGGCGTGTACCACCCAGAAACGCATTGGCACCGATCAACACGCCTGTCGTGTCCTGACCGCGAATGGTTACCCCGAGATCGCCAGAACCGCGCTGCACATTGGCCACAATGTCAAGAATCTGCTCTATCCGGTCGGAGCCCGCCTGCTCGGCAAGACGCGCGGAATCGAAAACCGCAACACTGGAAGCCGTATCGAGAAGCGAGCGTTCGATCCGTTCGCCTGTGACGGTGATTAGTGCTTCATCATTGGAAGCCTGCTCTTCCGCCAGCGCCGGGCTGGATAAAGCCAAGGCGCTGCCACCGGCAAGATACAGCGCTGTCAAAGCGCGGCGCGATACAAAATTCTTCATGATGCCCCCTTATGCGAATCGTTCGCAACTACTAGGCGGCCGAGGCAAGAAGTCAATGCGAATGATTATCAATATTAATAACGACTGACACCAGTTCACAATCGGGGATAGAGCCGCTGTCAAAGCGCCACCCACCCGCCAAACAGCCGGGCAAACGACAACACTGCTTCATGAGATGTTTATAAGGGAAGACGGCAACGCCGGCGTGCAAGATGTTTGGGTCATACATGCCGCCGGCGGGGATTGCCAAAATATAAAATGGTCGGGGAGACAGGATTTGAACCTGCGACCCCCTGTACCCAAAACAGGTGCGCTACCAGGCTGCGCCACTCCCCGACGCGCGCTTCCCCTAGGCGGTGCTTTTACGAAAAGCAAAGGGTTTTTACGCTTCTTTTTGCCGTTGCTCTGAAGCGGAACGATTCACGGCTTTGGAAAAAAATATGGTGGGCCCGGAGGGACTCGAACCCCCGACCTAGCCGTTATGAGCGGCCAGCTCTAACCAACTGAGCTACAGGCCCGTATGAGCAGCTTTTCCAGGCAGATCTCAATGGGATGGTGCGATAGCGGAAGCTGTGATGATTTGGCAAGACCGATCATCGCAATTCGTGCGATTGGCGGTCAGGCGACCCTATTCGCCGGAAGCGGCTTTCACCAGTTCGCCGGTATCGACGGGTTTCACCCCTCTGGCCTCGAGATGGGCGATCACCTCCCGCCACCAGCCGTAGAAACCGTCCAGGTCCTCCTGTGTCCGCACATAAGGCGTATGGCCGGGCGACAACGAGGGAGAGTGGAAGGAGAAAACCAGCAGCCGCAAATCATCGTCCAGCGCGACGTCTATGGCTTCCTTGGTCTCGCGGGCGGAAATGCCCTCGGGCGTCAGGGGGATGCGTTCCAGCATCTTGCTGCGGGAGCAGACGGCATTGACCAGCGGATATTTCTCCATGAACCCCGCAACCACGCCCGCCTGCTTGCGCAACAGCCCGGAATAGACGGTGGTGAGCGGCACTTCGAGAAGCTTGTCGTCGCCCTCGGTCCACCAGAAAGGCTCCGGCCCGACCGCCAGAAAATCCGGACCGCCCTGCCCGCTATAATCGAATCGCGGCCGGATACTGCTGTCCAGGACAAAGCCGTGCTTGACCAGCAACCCGGTCGTGTGCGGCCCGATACCATAGCGTCCGGCGCGAAAAATTACCGGTGTGATGCCGATTCTGTCACGGATCGCGTCGCGCAAGGTGACCAGCTTCTGCTCCTCCAGCTCCTTCGGCAGATTGCCGGCAAAGCTGTTATGAACGTTCACTTGTTCTTCAAAGGGCGGATTGATCCAGGGATGCAGATGCACGCCTATTTCCGCGCTTTTCTTTTCGGCCACGGTCCGGAGAAACGCCACTGCCCGGTCGTCCTGAACGATCGCATAGTCGATAAAATAGACCGGCTTGAAACCCAGGGATTCGGAAAATTGCTGAAAGGCCTGCAATTCGGGAACCGACACGGTCGTATGGCCTTCGCGCTGGAACGGACCGTCCCAGTCAAATTCCTCTTCCGTATCCACAGAGACAAGAAAGCGCCGTCCGAAATTTTCGGGCCAGACGACATGGCTGTCCTGTCGCCGGATTTTCATCGGATGATGACCCTGTGCCGAAATGTCCATCTCCTCGCTGTTGCCCGCATTCTCGCGAAAACAAAGCCATAAACAGACAGTCTATTCTGATTCCGTTTCCCGAATTTTGATTTTGCTAGTCGTCGCTGCCGGAAGGGTCAAGGCAATGTTATCCGCGTTTATGGTCAGCGAACCGCCGGCCGACTGCGCGAGATTCCGCACCAGACGCAGCGAGAATCCCAGGCCCAAAAGCGAGGATTCACCGGCATCCCCATCAATCCCCTGGGATGGATCGAGCAAAATACTTTCGGCAACATCCTTGATCCGCGACGGTCGCGACAAGGTGAACTGGTTGGTCGGCTGCACGCCAATCCGGGTCCGCAATTCGCCCTTCAGCGTTTCCCCGTTCTCGCAGGAAATGATCGCGGCCGACAGCAACCGGGCAAATATCCGTTCCACCGATTCGCCATCGAGCGCGAAGGGGCGAACCGGCTCGGCCTTGCTGATATTGAGTTCGACCACCTTGCTCTGCGTCAGTCCCTGCAGACGCTGCGTCATCCGCTCGAACAGCCAGTCGGCCTTGGTGGTGCCGCTGGATTCGGGCAATTGGCCGGAATCGACCTTCACCGCGATATCGAGATCTTCAAAACCGGCCAGCAGCCGCCGCGCCTCATCCATGATATTGCGGGCCAGCGACCGATATTCATAGGATGCCGGGCCGAACAGCTGCTGCTCGATGATCTCGCTGAACCCGATCACCGCATTCAGCGGAGTGCGCAGTTCGTGGATCAGTTGCTGGAGCTGTTCGCGGCGTTCGACGTCAATGCCGCCATGGCCCGCGTCCTCGGCCATATTGGGTCGCCGCATGATTCCGCGATAGCCCTCGAAACGACCGGTCTCCTCGCTGAAACAGGGGATCGCGCTCATCCGCCAGTCGCCGGTGACAATAGCCGCCCCGCAAAGCCGCATCCGGGCATTTTCCATCGGCATGCGCTGGCGAAAAGCCGCCGCGCCGTAAGCGTCGGGCCCCGGCCCTTCATCGAAAGCCGGCTGGGCAATGGTTACCCCGACGATGGCGCCCATCGGCGGTCCTTCGGTCCAGTTGATCGTACCCGATTCATCGGTTTCAAAACGAATCGTCTCGAGTGATTCGGCAAAAAAGCCCTTGCTGCCGCTGTCGCTGACCGGCGCGCGCGGCATTTCGGCCGGGCGGTTCTTCTGATAGTCGGCGATTTTTTCGACCAGCGCGCTGATCTGCGATTCCGCCAGTTTTTCGGCGGCATCGGCTGACGGTTCGGCCGATGATTCCTTCGCGACATCTGTGTCTGCACCATTTTCGTGCGGCAGCGCTTCCTCTTCGGCTGGCGCGACCGGCTGCTCTTCTGCAACGGCAAAGCCCTGCGCACGCAATATCTGCTGGGCACGGGGTGAAAGCCGTGGAAATGCATCTGCGCAGATTTCCGGTGACAGGTCCGCCGCGGCCATTGCCGCGTCGCAGACCGCGTCGCTGTCGGCGGTCAAATAGACGAGCAGAGGCGCCGAGCGCAAACGGCCGTTCAGCGACTGCACAGCGGTGACGCGATCCTGTTCGGAAACCCGTTCGTGCAGATCGCGCAGCCGGGTCAGGCCCGCCTGTACATCCTGATTCGCCAGTCCTGCCGGTTTTTGCGCCAGAAGATCGATCACTTGTCGCCATTGCGTAGCGGCGCCAGCGCCTTCCGGCAGGCTCCCCTTGAGCACGGTGGTCAGGCGGTCATCGAAGCGCAATATCAGATCCCGAAAATAGGTGGTCTATCCAATTGTTAACTGGGTGATAACCCTTTCGAGCGGCAACGGGAAGGGATGAAAATTTCGCGTCACAATGTGGGACATGGGAGAAAGCGTTGCTTGGACTGCTTATTATATTATAACGATCAAATGATTCGCGAACGGATATTACATCTCTATGGCTGATACGAACCTGGACGAAATTGACCTGAAAATCCTGCAACGGCTGCAGGATGACGGCCGGATTACCAATGTGGAGCTTGCAAACAGCGTCGGTCTGACGGCCCCGCCGTGCCTCCGGCGCATGCGGGCACTGGAAGACGAAGGGGTGATCAACTCCTATCATGCCGCAATTGATCCTGCCAAAATGGGCTATACGATCACGGTCTTCGCGATGGTCAGCCTGAAAAGCCAGGCCGAGGCTGATTTGCAGGCGTTCGAAGAGCATGTGCAGAAGCTTCCGGAAGTCCGCGAATGCTATATGCTGAACGGCGAGATCGATTTCATATTGAAGGTGGTCGCCAAGGATCTCCAGCAATTCCAGAGCTTTCTGACCAGCCAGCTGACCGCAGCACCCAATGTCGCCAGCGTCAAGACATCGCTGACGATCCGCTCGGCCAAACATTTGCCCGGCGTTCCGATCCAGGATTGATCAGGCCGGTTCAGGCATAAAAAAGGGCGCCGCGGGCGCCCTTTTTCAAATTTTCATCTGATAGCCGACTAGCTAGCGGGTTCTACCGGGGCGGCTGGTGCAGGAGCCGCTGCCGGAGCCGCTGGCGCCATCTGCTGTCCAATCCAGGTCTGCCACATTCCAGCCAGCGGTGCACGGGCTCCCGACACCTTGCTGAAGGCCTGTTTGGCTGCGGCATAATTGCCGGCATAGGCATGGGCCGTACCGATACCCATATAGCCGCGGTTCATGTCTGCACTCGGTTTCGCGAGACCGGCTTCATAAAAGGCCACGGCCTTGTCAAAGTCCTTGTACCCCAGCCAGACATCGGCAAAATTCATCATGACCGAGCTGCTGCCGGAACCACGGACCCCGGAAGGCTGGGCTGGCAAGGATGCCTTGTCGGCGGACACTTCACGCCGCGCCGGCACCAGCAGTTCGGCGATCAACGGATGGGATGCACCCACCGTGCCATTCTGCTGGCCTTCTTCGAGAACCGAAACCACTTCACCGAACAGGTTCTTGCGCTGTGCTTCCTCGGCATATTCCTTGTAATCGTTTGAGGTTTTGAGCGCGCCGGTGGTTTTCATGAAACGCAACAGCTCCAGATTCTGGGTGCTGTCGGCCTTCAATGTGCGGCGGGTGGCCGATACGGCGTCGCCCCAGGAATCTCCGGAAGGATAAGCCGCAGCCCATTTTGCCGCCCAGGTCGCATATGTGCCCATGTCACCGGTCGCCAGCGCGCGGTCGCGAGCCAGCCGGTACCATGTTTCCGGCGCCTTGGTCTGGGATGCATTTGCATCCTTGATGATCTGGTCCCACTTGGCGAGACCTTCCGCGGGCATGTTCCGCTTGAAATAAGTCTCGGCCAGCAGCGGTTCGAAATTATTGCCGCGATAGCCGAGATCATAGGCTGCATGGAAATAATGTTCCGCCTCGCTCCAGCGCTCGTCGCCAAAGGCAAAATTACCGAGATAGAAGTTGAACGCGGGAAGCTGCTCCGCCGGCGCCATGCCGCTGGAAACCATGGCCGTCAGGCCCTTTTCCTGCAGACCCTGGTCTTTCAGTTTTACGCCGAGATTGACCGCGAACTGGCCGGCGACAAACTGGTCAAAGCCGGTCCAGGTCTGGGCCAGCACACTTTCCATCAGCGGTTTGGCGGACGCAGGGTCTTCGCCTTCCATCGCCTTCTGGACAGGAACGATCACCGCAGTGAATTCCTTGCTATTCTTGGGGCCTTTCGCCTTTTTCTTTGCGGCCTCGGCTTCCTGCGGCACAGCCGTCAGGGCCAGCGCGCTAACCGTTGCCAATGCGACGGCCATGGAAAAATGAGATAAAAAACGCATGAATATCCTCCGGATGATAATTATTTGGGAGAAACGGGTTCTCCGGAATATGGTTGCACCACACACTCTTGGCCCTATTACCAAGCTTTCTCGTCTTTTCTAGCGTTAATGCGCTGAATAGAGGTTGAACAGTCCGGGCCCGCTGCCACCGGCGACCATCCAGATAGAGTATAATGAGGTAAAATCGCGTGCTTGCAATCATATCCCCCGCCAAATCGCTGGATTTTGAATCCGCCATTCCGGCCACCCCGCCCTCCGAAAACCGCTTTCCCGACGAAACGGAAAAACTGGCCAGCGCGATCAGCAATCTGACGGTCAAGAAGCTGAAAGCCATCATGCCGGTCTCGGACAATCTGATCGCATTGAACCGCAAACGGTACAGCGCATTTTACGAGCAGCCGGAACGGCCCGCGATTTACGCCTATAATGGCGATGTCTATTCCGGCTTCGAGGCCGGCAGCCTCAGCGACGAGGCGATGACCTTTGCCCAGGACCATTTGCGAATCCTCTCCGGCCTCTACGGATTGCTGCGTCCGCTGGACCCTATCCGCCCCCACCGGCTGGAAATGGGCACCAAATGGGCCCCGCGTTACAGTAAGCTGACCGATTTCTGGAAGGACAAGATCGCAGCGGCGCTCGCCGCCGATATGGAGCAGATCGGCAGCGAGACCGTCGTCAATCTGGCGAGCAACGAATATTGGGCCTCGGTTAAACCGCATGTCGCAAAATTGCCCGGCCGGATAATCGAGGTCGATTTCCGCAAGGACGGTCCCGACGGCCCCAAGTTCATCAGCTTCGAAGCCAAGCGCGCCCGCGGCATGATGGCGCGCTATATATGCGAGAATCATCTGACCGATCCGGACGCGCTCAAGGGCTTCGACTATGACGGTTACCGCTATGACCCCGACAGCAGCACGGAAAACAGCCTTCGCTTTCTGCGGACATGAATGCAAAGACCGCCGTGGTGGTCGGCGCGTCCGGCGGGATTGGCGGCGCCGTCGCCGATACATTGGAAGCCGGCGGCGAATATGACACCGTCATCCGCCTGTCGCGATCCGGTGACGGCCCTGTCCGGCTCGACCTGACCTCAGAGGACAGCATCCGCAACGCGGCGGATTGGCTCGCGGACAAGCAGATCACCCCCTCGCTCGTTTTTGTCGCCACCGGTCTGCTTCACGAAGACGGCAAGGGACCGGAGAAAAGCCTGCGTCAGCTGGAGGCGGACTGGCTGATCAGAAATTACCAGGTCAATGCAATTGGCCCCGCGCTCGTGGCCAAATATTTCCTGCCGCTGATGGAAAGAAGCGAGGCGACACGATTCGCCGCACTCTCCGCCCGTGTGGGCAGTATCTCGGACAATCGTCTGGGTGGCTGGTACGGATATCGTGCGTCCAAGGCGGCGCTCAACATGATGATCCGCAACCTGTCCATCGAATGGTCGCGCAAGAATGACCGGGCAATAATCGTCGCGCTGCATCCGGGCACGGTGGACACGGGGCTGAGCGTCCCATTTCAGGGCAATGTTCCGCCGGAAAAACTGTTCGATTCCGCGCGTGCTGCCCGTCAGCTTCTGACCGTTCTTGAAGCGCTGAAACCCGCCGACAGCGGAAAGATTTTCGCGTGGGACGGTACGGAAATCCAACCCTGATTCGGGCAGTGTAATATTATTGTAAAACTGGCCCGAAAGGCTGGCTTTTGCCGGTCCGTTCCCCTAGAAGAACCGACAAGAAAAAACCTATGAAAAAGGCCCGTTTGTGAACGAACAGACCACTCCACCGTCGCCATCCAATATCGAACCGATTGATATCGTCGACGAGATGAAAACCAGCTATATGGACTATGCCATGTCGGTCATCGTCAGCCGTGCGCTGCCCGATGTCCGCGACGGTCTGAAGCCGGTCCATCGCCGGATATTATATGCAGCGCAGGAAGGCGGCATGGTCGCCGGACGGCCCTATCGGAAATGCGCGAAAATCGTCGGTGACGTGATGGGCAATTATCATCCCCATGGCGACAGCGCGATCTATATGGCGCTTGCCCGGATGACCCAGGACTGGTCGATGCGCGTGCCGCTGATCGACGGTCAGGGCAATTTCGGATCGATGGATCCGGATATGCCGGCGTCGATGCGTTATACCGAAGCGCGACTGAACAAGGTTTCCAATTTCCTGCTCAACGATCTCGACAAGGACACTGTCGATTTCATTCCCAATTATGATGGCAGCCTGCAGGAGCCAAGCGTGCTCCCGGCCCGCTTCCCCAATCTGCTGGTCAATGGCGCCGGCGGTATCGCGGTCGGCATGGCGACCAATATCCCGCCGCACAATCTGGGTGAGGTGATCAACGCCAGCCTCGCCTATATCGAAAATCCCGGCATCACGATTGACGAGTTGATCGAAATTGTGCCCGGTCCCGATTTCCCGACCGCGCCGTTGATCCTCGGCCAGTCCGGCGCCCGCGCGGCCTACAAGGATGGCCGCGGATCGATCATGATGCGCGCCCGCCACGAGATCGAGGAAGGACGCGGCGACAAGCGCTCGATTGTCCTGACATCGATCCCCTTTCAGGTCGGCAAGTCCGGTCTGGTCGAAAAAATCGCCGAAGCCGCGAAAGACAAGCGCATCGAGGGCGTCTCCGACATCCGCGACGAATCCAGCCGCGCCGGTGTCCGCGTGGTCATCGAGCTGAAACGCGACGCGACCCCGGATGTGGTGCTCAACCAGATATGGCGCTTCACCCCTGCCCAGTCGAGCTTCCCGGCCAATATGCTTGCGATTCGCGGCGGCCGCCCCGAAGTGTTGACGCTGCGCGACATTATCGAATCCTTCGTCAAATTCCGCGAGGAAGTGATCACCCGCCGCACCAAGTTTGAACTGAACAAGGCGCGCGAGCGGGCGCATATCTTGCTCGGTCTGGTGGTTGCAGTCACCAATATGGACGAAGTCGTGCGGATCATCCGCGGTTCCTCCACCCCGGCCGAAGCACGCGAATCCCTGCTCCGCCGCGAATGGCCGATCGCCGAGATTGCCGCCTATATCCGGCTGGTCGAAGCGACCGAAACCGATGTCGAGGGCGACAGCTACAAATTGTCGCCGGTCCAGGTGAAAGCCATATTGGATCTGCGTTTGCAGAAACTGACGGCGCTCGGCCGCGAGGAAATCGGCGACGAGTTGAAAGAACTGGCCGCCGCTATCGAGGAATATCTCGCTATACTGGCCGACCGCGCGAAACTCTATGCGGTGATGCGCGAAGAACTGGAAGAAGTGCGCGACCAGTTCGCCACGCCGCGCCTCTCCGAGATAACCGCAGCCTGGGACGGTCTGGAAGACGAAGATCTGATGGAACGGTCCGAAATGGTCGTGACCGTCACCCATGGCGGCTATATCAAGCGGACACCGCTCGATACATTCCGTGCGCAGCGTCGCGGCGGCAAAGGCCGCGCCGGCATGGCGACCAAGGACGAGGATGCGGTCACCGAATTGTTCGTGACCTCGACCCATACGCCGGTGCTGTTCTTCTCGACCCACGGCAAAGTCTATCGCCTGAAAGTCTGGAAATTGCCGGAAGGCGGACCGCAGACCAAGGGCCGGCCGATGATCAACCTGCTGCCGCTGGCAGACGGGGAAACCATTTCGACTGTCTTGCCATTGCCGGAAGACGAAGCCGAATGGGCCGATCTGCACGTCATGTTCGCGACCGCCAAGGGCAGCGTCCGGCGCAACAGCATGGACAGCTTCACCAACGTGCCATCCAACGGCAAATTCGCGATGAAATTTGACGAGGGCAGCGAAGACCGCCTGATCGGCGTGAAGCTGCTGACCGATGATGACGATGTTTTGCTCGCGACCAAGAACGGCAAGGCGATTCGGTTCGCAGGTGATGCGGTCCGCTCCTTCCAGAGCCGGACATCGACCGGCGTCCGCGGTATCGCGCTGAAGGGCGACGACGAGGTTATCTCGCTGTCCGTCCTGCGCGGTTTCGAAGCCTCGACCGAGGAGCGCGACCAGTATCTCAAGGCGGCTCCGTGGAAGGACAATGAAAACGCACCCGAACTGTCCGCCGAGCGCATGGCCGAATTCAGCGAGACCGAGGATTTCATCCTTACCGTCTGCGCCAATGGCTATGGCAAGCGGTCCAGCGCCTATGAATATCGCCAGTCCGGTCGCGGTGGCCAGGGCATTCTCAACATCGACAATATCGAGCGTAATGGCACGGTTGTCGCCAGCTTCCGGGCGTCGGATGACGAACAGGTCATGCTGGTGACCGACCAGGCCAAGCTGATCCGCATGAAGGTCGCAGACATGCGCGTGATTGGCCGGAACAGCTCGGGCGTCAAATTGTTCGACGTCGCCAAGGGCGAACATGTCGTCGGCGCGGCCAAGATTGACGAGGAAGAAGAACCGGAAAACGAAGCGGAAGACGCAGTGGTCGAGGAAATGGTCGATCAGGGCGTTTCCGACGGTGACGTTGCGGCTGAGCCAGAAGCTCCGGAAGAAGACAGCGCCGAATGATCTAATGCCGTTCGTCCTGAGCTTGTCGAAGGACGCCTCTCACTAGAAAGAGGTGCTTCGACAGGCTCCGCACGAACGGAAAATGTAGAAGGGAAAGCCGATGAAGGTTACACCGTCCGGGCAGGCCTGCGGGGCCGAGGTAACTGGCATCGACCTGACCTTGCCGCTTTCTTCGGAACAGATTGAGCACATACGCATCGCCTGGCTGAAACATCATGTTTTGTCCTTTCCGGACCAAGCCATGGATGATGATGATCTGGAGCGATTCACGCGCTATTTCGGTGCCTTCGGCCACGACCCGTTTTTCGACCCTATCGAAGGCCGCCAGCACATCGCCGCAATCCGCCGCGATGCCGACGAGACATCGCCTTTGTTCGCCGAAAACTGGCACAGCGATTGGAGCTTTCAGGAGCATCCGCCTGCGGGAACCTGTCTGCTCGGCATCACCATTCCCCCCGTCGGCGGCGACACATTATTCGCAAACCAGCACGCTGCGCTGGATGCAATGCTGCCCGACATGCGCGCTCGCTATGAAGACCTGACCGCGATTCACAGCGCCGGACTCGCCTACGCCCCCGATGGTGCCTATGGCGAGAAGGACGAGGGCCGCAGCATGGCAATCCGTCCCGATGAGTCCGCGCGCGAAACCCAGACACACCCGCTGGTTCGCGACCATCCTGAAACCGGCCGCCCCGGACTGTTCAGCTGTCTGGGCTATATTATCGGCTTCGAAGGCGTGGCGCAGGAAGAAGCCCTGCCCCTGCTCCAGCGATTATATGCCTGGCAGAGCCGCGAGGAATTTATTTATCGCCACAAGTGGCAAGCCGGGATGCTGGTCATGTGGGACAATCGGTCGGTCCTGCACTGCGCGACCGGTGGCTATGACGGGCACGACCGGCTTTTGCACCGGACCACGATTGCCGCTTATCAGGCGTGAACCGGATCGGCGCTGTCGGCGGCCATTTCGTGGCGCAGGGTTCGGACGATGCCGGTCGCGATCATGAACTGGCCAAAATAATATAGGGGCCAGACCAGCAGGGTCGGAATGAAGCTGTTTTCCAATGCCCCCATCCGCGCGAAGATCAGCAGATCGGAAACCAGGAACATGATCGCGCCCGCGCCGACCTGATAGCGCGAAAAGCGACTTGTCCAGGCCATGGATGCCATCACCGCCACCGACAGGCAATAGAGTCCGACAACCAGGGCATCGGCCCTGTTGGATGGCAATGCCCAGGCGATGAAGACCGAGAGTGGTACCAGAAGAATCGCGAAGATTTTCTGGCTCAGCCCCAATTTGTGGCGACGATAGCGCGAATAGAAACCGATGGCGATCAGATGGCCAATCATGAACGCGCCCGCGCCGATCCGCATGTCATATTCCAGCGTCATGTCGCCAATCGCGCCAAATGCCATGATTGCCCCGACGATCTTGCCATCCAGCCGGTGCAACCGGACCAGAGCGTATATCGCCAGAAAGCTGACGCCGAGCCCCTTCCAGAGGACAATCAGCGGTTCCGGCAGTTCCGGGCTGTTGAGCACGCAGGCGAAATAATAGCTGATGCCGAACAGCAGGCTGAGCAGCAGGAACGGTCGGTTTTCGGCAAATGCACTTTTCATCGGATTCTGGTCTCCCCCTCGTCGCAGCCGTCTCTAACATGCAACAAGCCGGACTGCCAGATTGACATTGCGGCGCTGGCGCAACACTAAGGCGCGCATGACACAAGTACATATTATCGGCGGCGGACTCGCCGGGTCGGAAGCAGCATGGCAACTCGCGGAACAGGGCGTAAAAGTCCGCCTTTCCGAGATGCGGGGTGGCGGCGACATGACCCCGGCCCATCAGACCGAGGGTCTGGCCGAACTGGT
Source organism: Sphingorhabdus sp. YGSMI21 (assembly GCF_002776575.1). Taxonomy (GTDB): domain Bacteria; phylum Pseudomonadota; class Alphaproteobacteria; order Sphingomonadales; family Sphingomonadaceae; genus Parasphingorhabdus. The sequence continues at coordinate 3,416,955 of NZ_CP022548.1, forward strand.
TTGCTCGAACAGCTTCCGCTCCGATGACGCGGAGAAAAACGCCGTCGGCCTGCTGCATCAGGAAATGCGCGACCTCAATTCGATCATCATCGGCGAAGGCGACAAGCACCGCCTGCCCGCCGGATCGGCGCTGGCTGTCGACCGCGATCATTTTTCGGAAGGCGTAACCAAGCGGCTGAGCGAACATCCCAATATCGAGGTGGTGCGCGAGCGAATCGACCAGCTGCCCGAAAGCGGACTGACCATCGTCGCTACGGGACCGCTTACCGCCATGACCTTGGCCGAGAGCATCGGCGCGGCAACGGGAGAGGACTCCCTCGCCTTTTTCGATGCCATTGCCCCGATCGTCTATAAGGACAGCATCAACATGGACATCGCTTGGATGCAGTCGCGCTGGGACAAGGTCGGACCGGAAGGCGACGGCAAGGATTATATCAACTGCCCGATGACCCGCGAGCAATATGAAGCCTTCATCCAGGGCCTGCTCGACGGCGAGAAAACCGACTTCAAGGAATGGGAAAAGAATACGCCCTATTTCGAAGGCTGTATGCCGATCGAAGTCATGGCCTCGCGCGGTCCGGAAACATTGCGCTTTGGCCCGATGAAGCCGGTCGGACTGACCAACGCCCATACCGGCGAGAGCGCCTATGCCGTGGTCCAGTTGCGGCAGGACAATGCGCTCGGCACGCTGTGGAACATAGTCGGCTTCCAGACCAAGCTCAAATATGGCGCGCAGGCGGAATTGCTCAAGACGATTCCCGGCCTCGAAAATGCCGAATTCGCGCGGATGGGCGGACTGCACCGCAACACGTTCATCAACGCGCCAAAACTGCTCGACCAGGAATTGCGCCTCAAAAAAGCGCCGCATATCCGCTTTGCCGGACAGATCACCGGCTGCGAAGGCTATGTCGAAAGTTCGGCGGTCGGGCTGATGGTTGGCCGGATGGTCGCAGCAGAAATCCGCGGCGAGCCCTTCACCCTGCCCCCGCAGACCACCGCGTTCGGCGCATTGCTGTCCCATATCACCGGCGGTGCCGATGCGCGCGACTATCAGCCGATGAACGTCAACTTCGGTCTTTTCCCGCCCTTCGAGCAGCGGATCAAGAAGAAGGAACGCAAGGAAGCCTATACGACCAGAGCCCGGACCGATTTCGCCCAATGGCTGCAACCCCTGTCGTCAGAGGGCGTGCAACTCGCCTAGCATTTGCACCGCGACACTGATCGTTTCGGCCTTGTCGTCCGGAATTCCGTGCGGGTCAGCCGGCCGTTTCCATCGCTGTCCGCGCCGGCAAAGCGCTCGCTGGTGGAAATCGCCCATTCCTCGAAGGTCAGCAGATTGTTGCCGTCCGTATCCAGCTTGCGGAACGCGTCGGTCCGGCTGCTCATCATTTCCAGACGGGTGATCGCCTCGTCGCGATTGCGGTCATAGCGGTTGAACCGCATTTCCTCCCGCGTCGCCTTATAGGCTTCCGGCGGCGTCGGCCCGACCGTCTCGGCGTCCGGGTCGGCAACCGGCAGGATTTCGGGATCAGGCTGTTCCGGCGGTGGCGGTGCCTCGGGTATCGGAATATCCTGGCCCTCCGCCCCGATCCACAGAAACAGGCCTGCGGTCAGCAGCAGCAACATCCCGGCGGCACCGGCGAGAAATTTTGTCATGGGCCCAATCCGCTGTGGAGCGGCGACCGGTCCAGGGTCTAGCGGCCAGCAATCCCGTGCCAGATGATACGCGCGGCGCTGGCCGGACTATAAAGATCGGCAGCCAGTTGCCCCTTTCTAACATCGTGGATCATCAGTTTGCAGAGGATTGAGAGCGGTCGTCCGCTTCTGTCAAAATCCGGTGCGCCCTGGGATTTCACGATGGTGCTGCAGCGATCGAACGCCGATTGCCGCATCCCGGCATCCGAACAATGACGGGCAAAATCCCACAGGGCCCAGGCCCGCGCCAGTTCAGCCTGCCGGGGGTTCAGTAATTGCTCATCCGCGAGTCCGAACGCGAAGAAGCCACGACCGCGCGCGGCAGAATAATTGTCAAACTCGCGGTCGCCCCAGGGGAAGTCGTCCAGCATCGCTTCCCAGCCATCGAGCAACGTCAGAAGCGGCGCAAGATTCTCTCCCTGTTCCTCAAGCATATTGAGCTCAGCGACCAGCGGTTCGCCCGCCGGTCTCTCCGCCGCCGGCTTGGTTAAAATATCACGCCACCAGGTTAACCGCATCTGTCCAATCAATATTTCCGAAGTCGACCGGATTATATCGGCGAAACGGGCATCGAGCGCGAACAGCAAAGCGTATCGGGGCCGTTGCCCCTGCTTTGCATAAGCGTGAATCAACCTGTGGATAGGTTCCAGTTGTAAAACCGTGTCAGACATGGACGTGGCGTCAACGGTTTTCTGCGAAAAATCAAGGTAAACATGGTCTTAACCATGCCTATTGCGCCGTCACTAACCCTTTTCTCGCTATCAGGCACACCGCACTGAAATGGGATGGCGCTGCTGTTCGCATATAAATCAAGGGCATGGCATGGTTAACAGGAACAAGATGAAAACAGCGAAGTCTTTTTTGCAAGAGCTGCGTTCAAATACTGCCGGCAACACGCTTGCCATGGCCGGCATGGCGATATTCCCGCTTGCCGCCATGATCGGCGGTGGTGTCGATGTCAGCCGTATCTATCTGGTGCAGACGCGTCTGCAGCAGGCATGCGATGCCGGCGCGCTGGCGGGCCGGCGCCAGATGGGCAGCGGCAACTGGACCGCAACCAGCAACACATCCGCCCAGAATATGTTCAAGGCCAATTTCGAGACCGATGCCTTCGGATCCTATGACGGGACATCCTCCTTTTCCGAAAATGCCGGAACGGTAACCGGCATTGCCTCGGTGAAAGTCGACATGGCGGTGATGCAGATGTTCGGCTTCGGTACCAAGGATGTGTCCGTCGAATGCGATGCTTCGATGAGCATTCCCAATACCGACGTCATGTTCGTTCTGGATACGACCGGCTCGATGAACTGTCCGGACACCGGCTCTTCCTATTGCAGCAACAACGGCAACAGAGAAGCTTCAAACGCCAGAATTCGCGGACTGCGTTCGGCAGTGAAATGTTTCTACGAAACCCTGGCAAAAAGAAATAGCGACGAGGATTGCGGATCGACACCGGCTGCGGGCAGCGAGAACACGGCCCATCTTCGCTTCGGCTTCGTTCCCTACAGCACCAATGTGAATGTCGGAAAGCTTCTGCCCAATGATTATATTGCCGACCGCTGGACCTACCAGTCGCGCGAGGCGGTAACCCGGCTGGAAAATGTCGTCGTCGATTATACGCCGGGAACACCATATCTCTATGGCAGCACATTCTATTACGATGGCGGCTGGAGCGGCAGATCAACGATCGACACCCATTATGATGTCCGCAACAGAAACGCCTGCAATGACCTTCAGCCCGAAGATTATGACGATATGTCGGATTCGGAAGGGTCCAGATATAATGAATATACCTGGACGTCGGGCGGTCAGCAGATCACCCGTTGGTATACCGACGTAAGAGGCAGCAGATATGATTATAGCACCAGCTACAGCAGCCGGAACGATCGGTGCCAAATCAGACTGCGGACGCGGGACATTGTCGAGCAACGTGAATATCGGCAGGTCAATACGCCAGTATATGAACAGCAGCAGGTGTTTTCGCATTATGATTACAAGCCAGTCACCTTCAACGTCAGCGGCCTGAAGGCCGGGGGATCGACGTGGAACGGTTCGGTCGATCTACCCGTCGGCAACGAGGGTCTGGATACCGGCGTATCCTGGGACGGCTGTATTGAAGAACGGCAAACCGTCAGGACCACCAGTTTCAGCCCGATACCGGTTGCAGCCTATGATCTCGACATCGACCGCATGCCGACCACTGGCGATCCCGCCACCCAATGGGGCCCGCTTCTTGAGACTGCGGTCTGGGGCAGATATGACAATTATGGCAACCGGACCAGCGGAACGGTCTCCACATCCAACAATCTGAGCCGCAACTTTAGTTATACTTGTGCGAACGAAGCCCGCAAATTGCAGCGCTGGGATACACCATCCGATTTCGATGCCTATCTGGATGATCTCGATGCTATCGGCAGCACCTATCATGATATCGGGCTGATCTGGGGCGCGCGCCTGCTGTCGCCGACCGGAATTTTCTCTTCGGAAAATGCCGCATCGGATACCGGCGGAGCGATCGACCGTCACCTGATCTTCATGACCGACGGCGACACCGTGACCAGCAGCACGCAATATACGTCCTACGGGGTGGAATGGTATGATCGCCGCAGAACTTCGGCGAACAGCGCGCCATCGACCAGTGATCTGACGACCCAGGTCAACAGCCGTTTCCTGGCGATGTGCAACGCGATCAAGAACAAGAATATCACCTTGTGGGTGGTCTCCTTCGGCAATGGCGTGAGCGCTGGTTCGATAACCAACCTGCGCAATTGCGCCACTTCCGGGAAATTCTACAACGCCAGCAACAGCGCCGAGCTGCTGACCAATTTCCGCTCCATCGCGAACGACATCTCGCAACTGAGACTGACCAACTGATGCGGAATTTCCTGACCAAATACCGCGCCCTCAAAAGGGATGATGCCGGTGCAGCGCTGGTTGAATTCGCGCTGGTCGCGCCGGTCCTCATCCTGTTGATCATGGGCATGCTGGATCTCGGGCACCGGATTTACGCGACGGCGATCCTGCAGGGTTCGGTGCAGAAAGCGGCCCGCGATGCCAGTCTTGACGACGGCTCGGCAAATGCCAGCTCGATCGATGATCGGGTCAAGGAACTGATGCTGCCCGTCGTGCAGCCGGAACCGGTTTCGGACTTTGAATTTACGCGGAAGAATTACAGCGACTTTTCCGACGTCGCGCAGCCGGAAGATTTTACCGACAATAATGGTGACGGTGAGTGCAATAATGGCGAGCCTTATGACGACGTCAATGGCAATGACAGCTGGGACGCCGACCGCGGCGCCACCGGACAGGGCAATGCCAAGGATGCCGTTCTCTACACCGTCAAGGTGACTTACCCGCGGCTGTTTCCCATGGCCGAGCTGATCGGGCTGTCACAGGACGAAGTCATTCAGGCCAGCACCGTTGTCCGGAACCAGCCATTCGGTGAACAGTCTGACCGGGGAGGGATAAAGAATTGCAGTTGAACAGGAAACTCCGCCGGTGGAAGCCCTTGCTGTCCGTCAAACGCACTTTGTCCGCTCTCGCGGTCAATACCAGCGGCCTTGCGCTCATCGAACTGGCCTATTCGCTGCCGATATTAATGGGTATCGGCATGTATGGCGCAGAGATTGCCAATGTCGCGATGGTGCGGATGCGGGTGAACCAGATTTCCATGCACGCCGCCGACAACGCCTCGCGTATCGGCGAAGGCTCGCTGTTGTCCGAAAAGAAGATTTACGAAAGCGACATCAACGACCTGTTTGTCGGCGCGGATCGCCAGGCGGGTAAATATATCGATATATTCGAACATGGCCGGGTCATCATCAGCAGTCTCGAAAAGCACAGCGATGGCGGCCAATATATCAAATGGCAGCGCTGCAAGGGCAAGAAAGTCCACCAGTCCAGCTATGGCACTGCAGGAGCCAATTCGGCCTCCCGCCCGGTCAACGGCATGGGACCCACCGGTGCCAAGGTAACCGCACCCGACGGACAGGCCGTGATTTTCGTCGAAATTTCCTACGACTATCAGCCGCTGATATCGAGCACCTTCACCAGCACCCGCACGATCACGACGCGCGGAGCCTTCAATGTGCGCGATCGCCGGGACCTGACGCAGATATACAACCAGACGGGCAGCGATCCGGTTGCCAACTGCAATGTCTATGACGGCGTCAACTAGACCCGGTTAGAACAGCGCGACTCTATTTGTAGCAAACCTTCTTCACCGCCGCGATGATCCGCGCGCTGTCGATCAGCGCCGCTTTCTCCAGATTGGCGGCATAAGGCAAAGGCACGTCCTCGTTCGTCACCCGCATCACCGGCGCGTCGAGATCATCGAAGCCCTGCTCCATGCACAGCGCGACAATTTCGCTCGCGATTGAACAGGTCGGCCAGCCTTCCTCGGCGACCACCATGCGATTCGTCTTGGCCAGGCTCTTCAGCACGGTTTCGGTATCCAGCGGCCGCAGCGTGCGCAGGTCGATGACCTCTGCCTCTATCCCCTCGCCCGCCAGATTGTCCGCCGCTTCCAGCGCCAGACCGACGCCGATCGAATAGCTGACGATAGTCACATCGCTGCCTTCGCGCATGATCCGCGCCTTGCCGATCGGCAGCGTATAATCCTCGATCTCCGGCACTTCGAACGAGCGCCCATAGAGCAGCTCATTCTCCAGAAACACAACCGGATCGGGAGTCTGGATCGCTGCCTTGAGCAAGCCCTTGGCGTCGGCTGCATCATAAGGCGCGATAACGATCAGGCCGGGAACGGACGCGTACCAGGGACCGTAATTCTGGCTGTGCTGCGCGCCGACCCGCGATGCCGCGCCATTGGGGCCACGGAAAACGATCGGGCAGCGCATCTGGCCGCCGGACATATAATTGGTCTTCGCCGCCGAGTTGATGATCTGGTCGATCGCCTGCATCGCGAAGTTGAAGGTCATAAACTCGACAATCGGCTTCAACCCGCCCATCGCCGCACCGGCACCAATGCCGGCAAAACCATGTTCGGTGATCGGCGTATCGATCACCCGCTTCGCACCAAATTCGTCGAGCAGCCCCTGGGTCACCTTGTAGGCGCCCTGATATTCGGCGACTTCCTCACCCATCACAAAGACCGTGTCATCCTTGCGCATTTCTTCCGCCATCGCATCGCGCAGGGCTTCCCGCACGGTGATCGAGGCCATTGCCGTGCCCGCCGGAACCGACGGGTCATCAGCCCGCGAGACCGGAGCCGACGGCGCGACCTCCATGATCTCGGGCTTGGCTTCTTCCGCGGGTTCGGGCTTGGACTCTTCCCGGGCTGTGGCTGTTGGAGCCGGTTCGGCCTCAGAGCCGGCCTCTTCGTCTTCACCGGTCATTTCGGCGATCACGGTGCCGACCGCGACCTCGTCGGTTCCGGCCGCGACCAGGATTTTCGAGATCACGCCTTCGTCGACGGCTTCGAATTCCATTGTCGCCTTGTCGGTTTCAATCTCCGCCAAAATATCGCCGGAGCTGACTTCATCGCCTTCCTTGACGAACCATTTGGCCAATGTGCCTTCTTCCATGGTCGGCGAAAGGGCGGGCATTTTCAATTGGATAGCCATCAATATTGCTCCACCAGCACGTCAGTATAGAGTTCGGACAATTCCGGTTCAGGGGATTCTTCAGCGAAGTCCGCCGCCTCCATCACGGTTTTCCGGACCTTTTTGTCCATAGCTTTCAGATCTTCTTCCGCCACGCCCTGTTTCAGCAGCGCCGCCTTCAGCCGCTCGATCGGATCGGATTTCTCGCGCACGTCCTGCACCTCGTCGCGGCTGCGATATTTGGCCGGATCGGACATCGAATGGCCGCGATAGCGATAGGTTTTGAGTTCCATCAGAACCGGGCCGCCGCCGCTGCGCACATCCTTCAGCACTTCTTCGACCGCACCGCGGACCGCCAGCACATCCATGCCGTCAACCTGCACGCCGGGAATGCGGAAGCTTTCACCGCGCCGGTAGAGCTGGTCTTCGGCGGACGAGCGGTTGACGCTGGTGCCCATGGCATATTGGTTATTCTCGATCACGAAGATCACCGGCAGCTGCCAGAGTTCGGCCATGTTGAAACTTTCGTAGACCTGCCCCTGGTTGGAAGCGCCGTCGCCGAAATAGGCCAGGCAGACGCCGCCGTCTTCCTTATATTTATGGGCGAAGGCGAGACCAGTGCCGAGCGACACCTGCGCGCCGACGATACCGTGGCCGCCGTAGAAACCATGTTCGACCGAGAACATGTGCATCGAGCCGCCCTTGCCTTTCGATATGCCCGAAGCGCGGCCGGTCAGCTCGGCCATCACGATATTCGGGTCGATACCGCAGGCCAGCATATGGCCGTGATCGCGATAGCCGGTAATGACGCTGTCCTTGCCCGGATTGATCGCCGACTGCAGTCCGGTGACAACCGCTTCCTGGCCGATGTAGAGATGGCAGAAACCGCCGATCAGACCGAGGCCATAGAGCTGGCCCGCCTTTTCCTCGAAGCGGCGTATGAGCAGCATCTGCTCGTAGAAATCCAGCATTTCCGCCTTGCTGGCCTTGTAGATCGGTGCCTTCAGGCCACCGGTCGAATGGACGACCGGCTTGGGCTTTGCGGGTGCGCGCTTTGGCGCTGTGGTTTTTTTGGCTGGGGTGGTTTTCCGGGGAGCTTTTGCCACGCGAGCGGGATCCTTTTTTTGACTAGCAAATAGCATAGCCAAAACTTTTGCGTTACCCAAGCACTTAGGTTCAGCGCGCGATTAAATAAGCGAATTCCAGCGGCTGGCCGCTATTTCAACGGAACGATGATCTCGTCCGGATGGATGACATTCACCTTCTTGCGCAACAGTTCGCCGATCAGGTCCGGATCGGCGCCACGCGGATCGAGCAGTTCGACCCTGTTCCTCAGCGCGTCCCGCTCGGCTTCCAGCTTGGCCAGTTCGACGCCGCGCTGTTCCAGTTTTGCCTGATATTCGCCCCAGGCCAGAACGCCGGTTGGCCCGAGCACGGCATAGCCGGCAATGGCAAGCAGAGTCATCAGGGCGAAGCCTGGCCCGAGAGCCGCCTTGATCAGACCTGAAATTTTTTCGTGCTGCGCCATGGATCACCTTGAATCAGAAAAGTGATTCGCTGGCAAGTGCGTTAATATCCATTTTGGGCGATCAGCGCCCAAGCGCCCCGCATTAACGAGGAACCGGCGATCAGTTGAAGATCGAGCGTCCCGCATAATGTGCGACACTGCCCAATTCTTCCTCGATCCGGATCAGCTGGTTATATTTCGCCAGCCGGTCCGATCGCGCCAGACTACCGGTTTTGATCTGTCCGCAATTGGTCGCGACGGCGAGATCGGCAATGGTCGAATCTTCGGTTTCGCCGGAACGGTGCGACATCACTGCGGTATAGGATGCATTATGCGCCATCCGCACCGCCGCGAGCGTTTCCGAAAGTGTTCCGATCTGGTTGACCTTCACCAGCAGCGAATTGGCCAGACCGTCGTTGATACCCATCGACAGACGCTCGGGATTGGTGACAAACAGATCATCACCGACCAGCTGCACACTATCGCCAACCGCATCGGTGATCAGCTTCCAGCCTTCGAAATCATCTTCCGACATGCCGTCCTCGATCGACTTGATCGGATAGTCCTTGCACAGGGCCGCCAGATAGTCCGACATTTCTGCAGGGCTGAGCACCTTGCCCTCGCCCGAGATATGATATTTGCCGTCGCGGAAAAACTCGGTTGCGGCGCAATCGAGCGCCAGCACCACTTCGTCACCGATCTTGAAGCCTGCCTTTTCGACCGACGCCATGATGAAGTCGAGCGCTTCGCGGGTGGAGCCGAGATTGGGTGCAAAACCGCCCTCGTCGCCTACCGCAGTCGCCAGTCCTTTTTCGGACAGGCCTTTTTTCAACGTATGGAAAATTTCCGACCCCCAGCGCACGGCTTCCGACAGGCTGTCGGCACCGACCGGCATGACCATGAATTCCTGGAAATCGATCGGGTTGTCGGCATGCTCGCCGCCGTTGATGATGTTCATCATCGGCACCGGCAGAACATGCGCCGAGACGCCACCGACATAACGGTAGAGCGGCAAGCCGCGCGCATCAGCCGCAGCTTTCGCCGCCGCTAGGCTGACGCCCAAAATCGCGTTGGCGCCAAGCCGCGCCTTGTTAGGCGTACCGTCGAGCGCGATCATCGCCGCGTCCAGTTCTTCCTGGTCCTCGGCATCCAGATCGGTCAGCGCTTCCTTGATCTCGCCATTGACCGCTTCGATCGCCTTGAGGACGCCCTTGCCGAGATATTTGCTCTTGTCGCCATCGCGCAGTTCGACCGCTTCATAGGCGCCGGTGGAGGCGCCGGACGGAACCGCTGCCCGGCCAAAGCTGCCGTCTTCCAGCAAGATATCGACTTCAACCGTCGGGTTGCCCCGGCTATCCAGGATCTGGCGGGCATGAAGATCGATAATTGCGGTCATGATGGGGCTCCGTTTGAAGGACAAATGTTGGCCACGGCCTTATAGCGATGACCGGCTTCTTGCAATCCATTGAACCGCTTTTATCGCTGCTTTCGCCCTTGATTCCGAAGCAAATGATACCATGTCGAATATAAGGGGACCGCAATTGGAACGCTTTCCGCTTGCGGAGTGTTGGCAAGAAACAAATGAAGAAGGAATATTGATCATGGCAGACGTCAAGAAATCAACCGAAAAGGCGCCGGCAAAAGCCGCAGCGAAAAAGCCCGCCGCGAAAAAAGCGACGGCAAAAAAGCCGGCGGCGACAAAGGACACTTCGGAACAGCGCACGACCAGGGCCCAGAAAGCCGCCCCGCTGAAAGCCGGTGCGACCAAGGCTGCAGCGACGAAAACCGAGACAACGAGTGATTTCAAGGACCGCGCGCTGAGCAAAGCCAAGTCGGCTGCCAGCCAGGGCAAGGAACGTACCGGCACCGCGATCGAGAATCTGAGCCGGATGATCGAGGACAGTGCCAAGACGATCGACGACAATGTCGGCGAGAAATATGGCAACTACGCCCGCTCGGCCGCTGATGCCGTCTCTTCCTTTGCCGAGAAGCTGAATTCCAAGGAAGTCGACGAAATTGTCGAAGACGCGCGCGAATATGTTCGCAAGAGCCCAGCAGTGGCGATCGGCGCGGCCGCAGTGGTCGGATTTCTCGTATCCCGTCTGATCAAATCAGGGATGGATGATAACGACGCATGAGTGTAGCATGGCGTCACCATATTCACGGGTGACGGATGTTGCAGGACAAGGAAATTCCAGTTTTGGATGAGGACCATCTTTCCGCCGACACCGCAGCTACATTTGCGGACGAGCCGGAACCTAAATCGCTAAAATCCCAGCTCGCCGGCCTGATAGAGGACGTGCGTATTTTGGCGCATGCCGAAGTCGAATATTATCGGGTGAAACTGTCGGTCAATATGGCGGCAACCAAGCGTGTTGTCGCGCTTGCGGGCGTTGCGATTATCTGCGGATCGATGGCCATCATCGCTTTCATCCTTGGCATATTGCTGGTTCTGTCAGAATATGTTGGTCCCCTGGCGGCTACAGCCATTGTAACAGGTTTGGCTTTGCTTGTGGCTGCGGTTACCATGAGAATGGCGATCAAAAGGGCGAAAAAGCTGCCGCTGGACGAAACGGATGCGTGAGAATGACAATGCCGAACAAGAATGACGATATATTCAGCCTGCGCAATCTGGCGATCAACCGCGACCAGGCGCGCGCCAATCTGAAGCGTGATACAGCGGAAGCCAAAACGCGGCTGAAACCGGAAAATCTGATGGCCGAAGCAAAGCATAATGCAGCCGAGCGCGTTCGGAAAGCCGGGGCGAACGCGATCGACGGCGTCAGGGCTCACCCGGGACTCACTGCAACCGTCGCCGCCACCGCGACCCTGATCGCGATGCGCAGGCCGATTGCCAGACTCATCGCCAACCGCAAAGCATCCGAGCCGGATCAAACCGAGGAATAGACTATGAACAAACTGACCGACAATATCGACAAGGCCCGTGCAGCATCCCGCGAACGGCTCGAATCGGCGAGGGAAAAGGCAACGGAAAGCTCCGCCGTTGCCCGCGAGAAAATGTCGGCCAGCAAGGCCCGCGCGGCAGCCCTGCTCGGCGAAGGCCGCGAGAAAGCGGCGGAACGCGTCGCCGCGACCAGGGATGTTGCCAAGAAGGCCGTCGAAAAATCCGAAGAGACGATCACCAACAGCCCGCTGGCCATCGTCGCCGGTGGAGCGGCTCTGGGCGTGCTGATCGGCGTGCTGCTGCCTAAGAGCAAGGCCGAAGGCAAATATGTCGGCGCCGCCGGGCGCAAGATCAACGAAACGGCAAAAACCGCCTATCAGGCGGCCAAGGATGCCAGCCGCGACCAGATTGGCGAGCTCGGCCTGACCAACGACAATATGCGCGAACAGTTCAAAGATATGTTTGGCAAAGCGATCGAGGCTGCTAAGACCGCGATGGCCGCAGCACAAGATGCGGTAAAAGAAGAACATCAGGGCAAGAAATGAACGAACAACGCAGCAAAATGCATCTGGTCATGGGCGGACGGGTCAAGGATCCGCGCGGACTGGAATTTGTCAATCTCGACAAGATCGATCTGGTCGGCGTCTATCCCGACTATGAGGAAGCCGAGGACGCGTGGCGTTCAAAGGCCCAGATGACGGTTGACGACGCGGAAATGAAATATGTGGTTGTCCACCTGCACAAGCTGCTCGAGCCGGATGTTCCGCTGGAAGACTGAATAAAAACGCGCGGATCGCGGCGTCTAGGCGCTGCGGAAACGCCATTCCAGCAACGGCCGGGTCAGCACCAGTCCGGCCACAAAACCACCGATATGCGCAAAAATCGCAATGCCCTGGAGACTGCCACGGGTTGCGAAGCCGATCATCAGCTGAATCGCGATCCACGCCAGGGTCAGCCAGATGATCCGCACGATATGGCTTGGAATCGGCCCCACTGCATCGACCCGGTTGCGCGCGAAGAGCAGCGCATAAGCGCCCAGTATAGCCGATATCGCGCCGCTGGCCCCGATGATAGGGACCATCGAATCTCTGTGCGCGGCAAATTCGGCAAAGGCCGCCGCATAAGCGCCTGCGACATAGAGAAGCGCCATAAGCTGCGGTCCCAGTGCCTCTTCGACATAGCGGCCGCAGAACAGCAGCATCACCATATTGAAACCCAGGTGGACGAAGCCGCTGTGCAGGAAAGCCGACGACAAGGGCGTCAGCCAGGCCGGCACCATCCAGCCATAGGCCGACAGGTCGGTCAGTTCACCACTCAGCCGGACCGGAAACATGCCGCCGCGCAGCACCGCCTCCTGCTCCCAGCCGAAAATCCAGATCAACAGAAAGATCACCACATTGGCGATGATCAGGCCGTTGGTCAGTTTCCCAGCCGGAATATGCATGGGGTCTAGATGAACTCGATCTTGTCGAGCAGGAAATATTTGTCGCCGGACGGCACGGTCACTTCGATCTCGTCGCCGACGCTGCGCCCGATCAGGGCCCGGCCAATCGGCGAGTTATAGCTGATCTTGCCGGCTTTGGCATCGGCTTCCGCCTGGCCGACCAGCTGATATTTCACCGGCTTGTCGTCTTCATCGAGCAGGGTCAGCGTTGCGCCGAACACAGCCTTGTCGCCGGACAGGGTCTTCGGATCAATGACCTGGGCGCGGGACAATTTGTCTTCGAGATCGCCAATCGTCGCTTCGACCTGGCCCTGCCGTTCCTTGGCGGCGTGATATTCCGCATTTTCCGAGAGATCGCCATGCGCCCGCGCGGTTTCGATCGCGTCGACGATGATCGGACGCTCCGCTTTCAGCGCCTTGAGTTCGGCCTCCATTTTGGCGTGGCCTTCGGCGAGCATTGGTACTTTTTCAACAGCCATTATATTGGCCTTTCCTTACTGATACGCTGCCGATTTCTGCCGTGCAGCGTCAAAAACAGTTTTCCGGCGCCCCTCTCTGGAAGAGCGCCCGCAGTGTGACAAAATGTCGGAAAATTAAGTCTGCGAAGCCTTATAATAGGACTGAAGCGCGCGAACTTCAAGAGTCTGATCGCGCAAGGCCTCAATCGCCTGCATCACGGCGTTGCTCGCGGTTGCGGTTGTATAGATCGGAATCTTGCCAACCAGCGCCGCCGCCCGGATCGATTTGGAATCCTTGGTCGACTGCCAGCCTTCGGTGGTGTTGAAGATCAGGTTGATATCCCCGTCCTTGATCCGGTCGACAATATGCGGTCGGCCTTCGGCAACCTTGTTGACCTTTTCCACCGTGATGCCGCGTTCCGTCAGATAGGCAGCTGTTCCCGACGTTGCGATCAGCTTGAAGCCCAGCTTCTCGGCCAGACGCGCCGCCGGTTCGATCACCTTCTTGTCAGTTTCCTTGACCGAGATGAAGATCGTGCCGCTATCGGGCAGCCGCGTATTGGCGCCGAGCTGCGACTTGGCAAAGGCAATCGGGAAGCTCTGGTCGATGCCCATGACTTCGCCGGTTGACTTCATTTCCGGCGACAGCACCGGATCGATGCCGGGGAAACGGTTGAACGGGAAGACCGCCTCCTTGACCGCGATATAGTCGATATGCCGGTTGATCTTCGGCAGGTCCTTCAATTTCTCTCCCGCCATGACGCGCGAGGCGATCTTGGCAATCGGCACGCCGATCGCCTTGGCGACAAAGGGCACGGTCCGGCTGGCGCGGGGATTGACCTCGATCAGATAGACTTCGCCATCCTTGACCGCGAACTGGATGTTCATCAGGCCGCGAACCTTCAGGCCGAAAGCCAGGGCCTCGGTTTGCCGTTCCATTTCGGCGATAATATCGTCGGGCAGGCTGTAAGGCGGGATCGTGCAGGCACTGTCACCCGAATGCACGCCGGCCTCTTCAATATGTTGCAGCACGCCGCAGACCACCACCTGGTCACCATCGCAGATCGCATCGACATCGACCTCGATCGCATCGCGCAGATACTGGTCGACCAGCACCGGCTGATCCCCCGACACCTGCACCGCGGTGTTGATATAATCTTCCAGCTGCGCGGGACCATCGACGATTTCCATCGCCCGGCCACCCAGCACGAAGCTTGGCCGGATCAGCACCGGATAGCCGATGCGCTCGGCAATCTTCACCGCTTCGTCGCGGGTCCGGGCCATACCGTTTTCCGGCTGTTTCAGCTTCAGCTTGTTGACCAGCTTGGCAAAGCGTTCGCGGTCTTCGGCCAGATCAATCGCATCCGGCGAGGTCCCGAGGATCGGAATGCCCGCGTCTTCCAGCGCCTGCGCCAGTTTCAGCGGCGTCTGTCCGCCAAATTGCACGACCACGCCAACCAGTTCGCCCGACTGTTGCTCGACGTGCAGGATTTCCAGCACATCCTCGGCGGTCAGCGGCTCGAAATAGAGCCGGTCGGACGTGTCATAGTCGGTCGAAACGGTTTCCGGGTTGCAGTTGACCATGATCGTCTCGAAGCCCGCGTCGGACAGCGCGAAACAGGCGTGGCAGCAGCAATAGTCAAACTCGATCCCCTGCCCGATCCGGTTCGGACCGCCGCCGAGGATGACGATCTTCTTGCGATCCGACGGTTGCGCCTCGCATTCCGGTTCCCCGAAAATCGGCGCTTCGTAGGTCGAATACATATAGGGCGTCTTGGCTTCGAATTCCGCCGCGCAGGTATCGATCCGCTTGAACACCGGCCGCACGCCCAGCCTGTGGCGCAAGGCCCGCACTTCGGCTTCGGTCGTCGCGCCGGCCATGGCGGCCAGCGCGTCGTGGACCAGCCCGTGGCCTTCGGCGACCGCGCGTCCGGTGCCACCGGCGACATGAACCGAATCGATCGCCAGCTTGGCCAGCCGCTCGTCGGAAAAGCCCATGGATTTCAGCTTGCGCAAACCCTGCGCGTCGTTGGGCAGACCATTGTCCATGATCGCCTGCTCGGCATCGACGATTTCGCGGATCCGCGACAGGAACCACGGATCGAAACCGGCGATATCGTGGATCTCCTGGTTGGAGAAACCTTCGCGCATCGCCTGGGCGGCGACGAGAAGGCGATCCGGCGTGGCCCGCGCCAGTGCCGCGGCGATATCTTCCCGCGGCGCGCCGATCAGTTCCTGCACCCGGTTGAAGCCGTCGAGACCGGTTTCCAGACCGCGCAGCGCTTTCTGCATCGATTCATGGATATTACGGCCAATCGCCATGACTTCGCCTACCGACTTCATCGCGGTGGACAGCAAAGGCTCCGCGCCCTTGAACTTTTCAAAGGCAAAGCGCGGGATCTTGGTGACGATATAGTCGATCGTCGGTTCGAAGGACGCGGGGGTCGCGCCGGTAATGTCATTGTCGATCTCGTCGAGCGTATAGCCGACCGCCAGTTTCGCCGCGACGCTAGCAATCGGGAAGCCGGTCGCCTTGGACGCCAGTGCCGAGGACCGCGACACGCGCGGGTTCATCTCGATAACCACCAGCCGGCCGTCCTTCGGATTGACCGCGAACTGCACGTTGGAACCGCCGGTTTCCACGCCGATTTCACGCAGCACCGCGATGCTGGCGTTGCGCATGATCTGATATTCCTTGTCGGTCAGGGTCAGCGCGGGGGCCACGGTGATGCTGTCGCCGGTGTGCACGCCCATCGGATCGACATTCTCGATCGAGCAGATGATGATGCAATTATCGGCCCGGTCGCGGACGACCTCCATCTCATATTCTTTCCAGCCGATCAGGCTTTCATCGATCAGCACCTCGTTGGTCGGCGAGGCTTCCAGCGATGTCTTCACAAAATGGACGAATTCCTCGCGGTTATAGGCCACGCCGCCGCCGGTTCCGCCCATGGTGAAGCTCGGCCGCATGATCGCCGGCAGACCGATATCCTCGAGAATTTCCATTGCCTGTTCTTCGCTGTGCGCGACCGCGCTGCGCGGGCTTTCCAGACCGATCTTGTCCATCGCCGCCTTGAACTTCTCGCGGTCCTCGGCCTTGTCGATCGCCTCGGCATCCGCGCCGATCATCTCGACGCCATATTTCTCCAGCACGCCCATCTTGTTGAGCGAGAGCGCCGTATTCAGCGCCGTCTGCCCGCCCATGGTCGGCAGGATCGCGTCCGGCCGTTCCTTTTCGATGATCTTCTCGACAATTTCCGGCGTGATCGGCTCGATATAGGTTGCATCCGCCATTTCCGGATCGGTCATGATCGTCGCCGGGTTGGAATTGACCAGGATGATCCGGTACCCCTCCTCCTTCAGCGCCTTGCACGCCTGTGTGCCGGAGTAATCAAACTCGCAGGCCTGGCCGATAATGATCGGGCCAGCGCCAATGATGAGGATGGATTTTATGTCAGTTCTTTTGGGCATTAATATTCATCCAAGTTGGCGCTTTCGGCCGCTACGACGCGAACTTCTTCGTTCGGACCGTCTTTAAGAAGGCCAAGAAAGACTTTGCCTCCGATTCCAATTAAGTGTTGAAGTAGCCAATCCCATATCTTGGGAAGGTCAGACAAGAGTTCAGCTTTGCTTTTCTCAAAATCCCGACCAAGGCTCTCTACATATGGGTTCCATTCATGAAGCCACTTGTGCGACCGGCGATAAATCGCCCGCACATCATCAACCGTTAGATTTATTTCCGGCCTTTTCACTATGTAATGTGAAACTCGAGGATCACTGCCTTCAGGTGGCGTCTCTCTTTTGAATGATTCTGGAAAAACCAACTCTTTTTGCTTCGATAGCTTAGCAAATATTTTATCGGCATTCCATTGACCACGAGCATCTTTCGGAATTTGCTTTAAACCGTTATCCAACGCTACTAAACAACTGAATGCTACACCCTCTATGGATTTTCGCATATGAAAAGCGCTAGTTTCGAGAACCGCAAAATCGGAATTAGCATCTGGATGCAGGTTGTTTATTATTTCGTATCTAGCTCTAATATTTATTAGCAACGATTGATACTGTAGATGCGGGGAAGGTTTTTCGACTACAGCCATCACGCCGGATTCTCATCAGAAATCTCGCCATTCTCATTACACGCAAAGCAGCCCCATCCATCATGGTCGATGTCATATTCGCTCTCGATCTCGAGGCATTTGCGGGTCAGTTCGCGGATCGTTTCGCGCTTCGTGTCGAGGTCAATCTGCAGCTCGATCACCCACTCGTCATCCTCGTTGGAGACCAGAGCCGAGCGAAAGCCCCATTTGGCCGCGTCATTCTTCAGCTTGTTGAGATCGGCAACCGCACCGACAAATTGCACGTTAATTTCGCGCACAACATGCGACAAATCGCCGCCATTTGCCATATTTTGCAATATTTCGTCATCAATTGCCCATTCTTCGGCAAGATGCGCAGGATCAATTGGGCTGCTCATTAGCTCAAGCCCCCCACAAATTTCTCGAACAGATAGAAACTGTCCTGCGGGCCGGGGCTGGCTTCGGGGTGATATTGCACGCCATTGACGATCGAATAAATTCTGATTGCGTTGACCATGGAGAGCTATTTACTCCTCAAATTGCTCGTGGCGGCGAGAACATCTGCCACCTCGGCGACGTTGATCGCAATGAGGCGCGGAGGCTTTTTGCAGGCTTTAGAGTTCATAATGACATTTTCGATCACGCCCCCCTGAAACATTTTCAAAGCCCCTTCTCCTTCGAGCTGAGCCGCAGTTCTGGTGGCTGGCGGGACTGCTGTCTTCGGCTTGCACCCCTTCACGTCGACGCTAAACTCCGCTCCCGCAAAGTCTCTCACAACCGAGATCTGCAGGCCGTTGTCCGATTTCGTCATTTTGCAACGATCATAAAGTCCGTCTTCCAGACCAGATTCATTCTCACAGGCAATCTGCCAGCCTGAAACAGACTGCGTTTCGATCCCTGCTGGTGCCGCAAGAAGCAGAATGGTTGATATCAACATCATGAATGTGCTCCCAGCCCCCCGACAAATTTCTCGAACAGATAGAAACTGTCCTGCGGGCCCGGGCTGGCTTCGGGGTGATATTGCACGCCGAATGCGCGCTTGCCGATGATCTCGATGCCGCAATTGCTGCCGTCGAACAGGCTCTTGTGGGTTTCGTGAATAGTGTCGGGCAGCGTTTCGCTGTCCACCGCAAAACCGTGGTTCATGCTGGTGATCTCGACCAGCCCCTCGGTCTCGGCCCAGCCGCCGCCGATCCGCTGCACCGGATGATTGGCGCCACGATGACCCTGGTGCATCTTGACCGTCTTGGCGCCCGCAGCGAGCGCGAGCATCTGGTGGCCAAGGCAGATGCCGAACAGGGGCATATCCGCTTCCAGTAGCTTCTGGATCACCGGAACCGCATAGGAACCGGTCGCCGCCGGATCGCCGGGACCGTTGGACAGAAACACGCCGGCAGGCTTCAACGCCATGATTTCATCAATAGAAGTTTCAGCAGGAACTACAGTGACTTTTGCGCCAGCCTTCACAAGGTTTCTGAAGATATTCCGCTTTGCACCATAATCAATCGCCACCACATGCGGACGAGACGAAGATGCTTCCAAGTCTTCCAGTGGCGCATAGCCGTGACCCAGCCGCCACGCTCCGCCCTTGTCCCACAAATGCGTCTGGTGCCCGGTCACTTCCTTCGCCAGATCCAGGCCTTCCAGCCCCGGCCAGGCCCGCGCCTTGGCGAGCAGTTCGTCGATATCGAACTTGCCATCGGGATCATAAGCGATCACCGCATTGGGCGCGCCGGCTTCCCGGATCCGCCGGGTCAAAGCCCTTGTATCGACACCGGAAATTCCGATCCGGCCCTGTTCTGCCATCCACTGGTCAAACGGCTTCTGGTCGCGGAAATTGGACGGCGCGGTAATATCCTCGCGGACGATACAGCCCAGGGCATGCGGATTGTCCGCCTCGACATCATCCTCGTTGGTGCCGACATTGCCGATATGGGGAAAGGTGAAGGTCACGATCTGCCCGGCATAGCTGGGGTCGGTCATCACTTCCTGATAGCCGGTCATCGCGGTGTTGAAGCAGACTTCACCGACCGCAGAGCCGGTCGCGCCAAAGCCCCTGCCCCAGATGATCGTGCCATCGGCCAATACCAATATCCCTGTTGCACCCTCGGGAGCGGCGGGATTATGGGCATGGGTCATGGGCTGTTCCTTTGGGTCCGTCATAGGCGCAAAATTTCATGGGACCTAGGGCCAGATTTCTGGCGTCACAATCTATGAAAAATATTATGTTCCCGCTATGGTGGTCGCTTATTCCAAAAATATGAGGGACGCCATGATTCGCGAGACCGTGAAAGCCGCGCAAATTGCCGCCATGAAGGCCGGTGACAAGGATCGCACCGCCGCGACCCGCAGCATATTGGCGAAGATCAAGGACAAGGACATCGAACTGCGCACCAAGGATGCCGCAGTGGACGATGACGCGATGGTCACCGATGTCCTGCAGAAAATGGCCAAGCAACGCCGCGAATCGATCGCCATGTTCGAAAGCGGCGGCCGCACCGAACTCGCCGCCGCCGAGAAACAGGAACTGGCCGTGATCGAGGAATTCCTCCCCGCACAACTGAGCGAGGAAGAAACCGCTGCGCTGATCGCCGGCATCAAGACCGAACTCGGCGCCGACAGCATGAAAGACATGGGCCGCGTGATGGGCGAACTGAAAAAGCGCCACGGCACCGAAATCGACATGAGCAAAGCCAGCGCGCTGGTGAAGGCGGCGCTTTCGTGACACGGAGGACAACCCGTTTGTGTCGAGCAACTCCAGTCTGTTTGTATCGAGCGACTGTAGTCCGTTCGTGTCGAGCGAAGTCGAGACACCCGGGAGGCGCGTAATTGGCCTTTTGGACCTACATGCTGCTATGTGCAGACGGTAAGTTCTACACCGGTCACACGGATGATTTGGAGCGCCGGATAGCTGAACATAGCAGCGGTGGATATTGTAAGTTTACGAGCCAGCGACGACCTGTAGAATTGGTTTGGTCCGAGACCTTCCCGACTCGAGAAGAGGCTTTATCGGCCGAACTCACCGTCAAGAAATGGTCCCAGGCCAAAAAGCGCGCTCTCATTGCAGGTGACTGGAAGAAATTGTCCTATTTTGCGAAGCCTCCGACAGAACGTCTCTCGACTTCGCTCGACACGAACGGAGAGGCCAGCGCCCAAAACACCGTTCGTGTCGAGCGTAGTCGAGACACCGAGACTGCAGAATGACCCTCACCCCGCAATGGCTGGAAGAACTGCGCTCGCGTGTCACGCTGTCGACGCTGATCGGGCGCACGGTCAAAATCCAGAAGGCGGGTCGCGAATATAAGGCCTGCTGCCCGTTCCATAACGAGAAATCGCCCAGCTTCACGATCAACGACGAAAAGGGCTTTTATCATTGTTTCGGTTGCGGCGCCCATGGCGATGCGATCAGTTGGATGACCGAGCAGCGCGGGCTGGGCTTCATGGACGCGGTCAAGGATCTCGCCGCCGAAGCGCAGATGGAAGTCCCTGCCCCCGACCCGCGCGCGGCGCAGCGGCAGGAGGTCCGAGCGACGCTGCATGACGTGATGGCGGCAGCGCAGGACTGGTTTGTCGAGCGTTTCAACAGCACCGAGGGCGCGGCGGCGCGGGACTATCTGAAGAACCGTGGCATATCGGAGAGCACGATCCGCGAATTCGGCTTCGGCTTTGCCCCCAATTCGCGCGGACGGCTCAAGGACGCCCTGTCGAAACATGGCGTGGACCGGCTGGTCGAGGCGGGCCTGCTGATCAAGGTTGATGACAAGGATCCCTATGACCGATTCCGCGGTCGCCTGATGATCCCGATCCGCGATCCGCGCGGCCGGGTCATTGCTTTTGGCGGGCGGATATTGGGCGATGGCGAGCCGAAATATCTCAATAGCCCCGACACGCCTTTGTTTGACAAGGGCCGGACGCTTTACAATCTGGACAAGGCTTCGCCGGCCTCTCGCCAGACCGGCCGGATATTGGTGGTCGAAGGCTATATGGATGCGATTGCACTGGCTCAGGCCGGCTTCAAGGATGTCGTCGCGCCGCTCGGCACGGCGCTGACCGAGCATCAGATCGAGCGGATCTGGAAGATGGTCGAGGCCCCGATCCTCTGCTTTGACGGCGATAATGCGGGTCAGAAAGCGGCGATGCGCGCAGCCGTGCGCGCCCTGCCCATCTTACGCCCATCGCACAGCCTGAATTTCATTTCGCTGCCCGCAGGACAGGATCCCGACGATCTGATCCGGGCCGAGGGTGCCCATGCCTTTGCTGCCGTGATCGCCAGGCCGCAGATGCTCGACGAGAAGATCTGGCAAGTCGAATATGACGCAGAACCGCTCAACTCGCCCGAAACCAAGGCGGGTCTCAAGAAACGGCTGTTTGACCATGTCCGCGATATCGCCGATCAGGATATCGCCCAGCATTACCGGCAAGTATTCAACGAACGCTACCAGTCGACCTTTTTTGCCCGGACGGACAATCGTTCCGAAGGCCGGCGCCCGCAAAATTCGAACCGCAAGTTCCCGTCGAAATTTGTCTCCTACAAGCCGACGGATGATACAAAATCCTTCCTGATCGAAGGCTATGACCTGCAGATTGCGAAAGGCATATTGGGCGGCCTGATCCGGCATCCGTGCCGGATTTCCAGCCATTTCGAGGAGCTCAGCGCGATCCGGCTGGCCGATTCGCAGATGCAGTTGCTGCTCGGTGAACTGATCAATGTCGCGATGCGCAAAGAAACGCTTGATATGCAGGGCCTTCTTACCATATTGGAGAAGACAGATTGTTATAATGTCGCAAAAGGGCTGTTACGGGCCGATGCGCTGAATTTCACTTTCAACCGCAAACTGCCAGACGATGCCCCTTCGCTATTGATCGAACGGGCGCATCGGGACTTGGCGGAAGCGATAAAAGTGGTGACGGCGCGTCCCGGACTGGAAGCGGCTCTCGCGGAGGCAACGCGGCGGGTGCAGGATGATCTTACGGAAGAAAGTTATGCCGAACAGCAACGCCTTCGCAAAGCGAAACAGTTATTTCACGAGCGGTTGGTCGAACTGACCCAGATCGACGACGCAATATAGTTTTTAAATTAGGGGCCTGAGCCATTGGCAAGTAAAGCAAAACACACCAAAGCCGAAGACGAACCGTTGATTGATCTCAACGATAGCGCCATCAAGAAATTGATCGCTCAAGGTAAGAAGCGCGGCTATCTGACGATTGACGAGCTGAACGAAGCCCTGCCCCAGGACCAGAACGAGCAGATCGAGGACGTCATGTCCGCGATTTCCGAAATGGGTGTCCGGATTGTCGAGAATGACGAGGAAGCCGCCGAGGAAATGGCCGGCGAAGAAGTCGAATCCATCGACGGCAAGGACAAGGACAAGAAATCCGCTGCTGCCGCTCCGAAAAAGGCGACCGGTGACCGCACCGACGATCCCGTTCGCATGTATCTGCGCGAAATGGGCGCGGTTGAACTGCTCAGCCGCGAGGGCGAGATTGCCATCGCCAAGCGTATCGAGGCCGGCCGCGACACGATGATCTGGGGCCTTTGCGAAAGCCCGACCACGTTCAACGCGATCATCGAATGGTCGACGGCCCTCAACGACGGCGAAATGCAGCTGCGCGAAATTCTCGATCTCGACGCTATGCTCTCCAAGGATCCTGTTCCGGAAAATCTGGAAGAGGCTGAAGACGATGATGATGGCGAAATCAGCGAGAAAACCGCCGGACCCTCGTTCAAGGATGATGACGAGGTCGAGGATGAAGAATCGGCCGATGGCGAAGATGATGATGAAGCCGAGCTGACCGAACGCCGCACCAAGCGGGTGGTCGAAGAGGAAGAGGAAGACAACACCCTTTCCCTCGCGCAGATGGAAGAAGCGCTGAAACCCGACGCGCTGGAAAAATTCGCGCTGATCACCTCGGTGTTCAAGAAATTCTCCAAATTGCAGACGACCCGGCTGGAATCGCTGGCGGCGGGCAAGGAATTCCCGGCAGCTTCGGAGAAAAAATATCACGATTTGCGCGAAGAACTGACCGCTTTGGTCGAAAGCGTGCAGTTTCATGCCAATAAAATCGAGTTTCTGGTCGACCAGCTTTACTCGTTCAACCGGCGCCTGACCACGCTTGGTGGACAGATGCTCCGTCTTGCCGAGCGCCACAAGGTTCCGCGTCGCGCCTTTCTGGAAAGCTATGTCGGCAACGAACTGGACGACAACTGGCTGTCCAGCATGGCAAAAGTCGACAAGAAATGGGCGGCTTTTGTCGAGAAGGAAGCCGATGCGGTTGATCGCATCCGGGCGGAAATCTCCGATATTGCCAATGCCACCGGCACCTCGCTGGTCGAATTCCGCCGGATCGTCAACATGGTCCAGAAGGGCGAGCGCGAAGCGCGTATCGCCAAGAAGGAAATGGTCGAGGCCAATCTCCGTCTGGTGATCTCGATCGCCAAGAAATATACCAACCGCGGCCTGCAATTTCTCGATCTGATTCAGGAAGGCAATATCGGCCTGATGAAAGCGGTCGACAAGTTCGAATATCGCCGCGGCTACAAGTTCAGCACTTACGCGACATGGTGGATTCGCCAGGCGATCACGCGGTCTATTGCCGATCAGGCGCGGACCATCCGTATTCCGGTCCATATGATCGAAACGATTAACAAGCTGGTTCGCACCAGCCGCCAGTTCCTGCACGAACAGGGCCGCGAACCGACACCGGAGGAAATGGCCGAACGCCTTTCCATGCCGCTCGAAAAAGTGCGCAAGGTGATGAAAATCGCCAAGGAGCCGATTTCGCTTGAAACGCCGATCGGTGATGAAGAAGATTCGCACCTGGGTGATTTCATCGAGGACAAGAATGCGATCATTCCGGTGGACGCCGCTATACAGGCCAATCTGAAGGAAACCGTGACTCGCGTATTGGCCAGCCTGACTCCCCGCGAAGAGCGCGTGCTGCGTATGCGCTTCGGGATCGGTATGAACACCGATCACACGCTCGAGGAAGTCGGCCAGCAGTTCAGCGTGACTCGCGAGCGTATCCGGCAGATCGAAGCCAAGGCCTTGCGCAAGCTCAAGCACCCCAGCCGCAGCCGCAAGATGCGCAGTTTTCTCGATCAGTAATATTGGAGACAGGAACCGGCTGCTATGGTTTGCAAATCCCTAACAGCCGGTAAACCTACTCTTTAGGTATCGTTGTTATATTCGAAGACTGACGAGGGTGCTCAACGCATTTTCGCAACCTTATTCGGATATCGGAAACGCGATGCTAGGACAAAATGCACAATTGATGACAGAGCCAGGGTTCGCCGGGCAATTCGTTAGTTTTGGCAGCGATTCAGCGCCTTATGTACAGCTTGTCTTGGAGGATTTTTCCGTGCTGTCGGGGGCTGATATCGCCGATATCGTGCATTTCCTGTGCGTTTTGCACGGACGGCATCCGGGCGTAATCGATCATGCGGCGACCAAGACCGTTGATGATGCCGCACGGGAATGGCTGATCCAGGCGACCGACGGCTTTGCCGCCGAACGCGCCTTTCTGACCAAACTGACCGTAGCTGCCGGCCCGATTTCGGGCGTCAGCCTGGATGACCAGAGCAACGCCGCAGTTCTGGGTCAACGCAAGGCGCTGGAAATGCTGTCCCAGTCGGAACGCGCGGGATGCGCGATCGGCGCTGCCATCGCACTGGTTGCCGACTGGCATTGCGTCCGAAATATACTGGAACAGATCGCCTTGCGCGTCGGAGTAGAAGCGCGCGCGTCGATCTTGCCGAGCGTTGCGGCGACCACCGAGCTTAACAGCCTGCTGGCGGACACCCCTGCCCTGGAAAGAGCCCTCAATTTCGGGGCCGAGCAATTGCTCAACCAGCATCGCGGGCTGTGGCAACTTCTGGAAGCGCGCCGGAACATGCGGCTTTCCCGATAAACCTGGCGGCGGTTTCCGCAAAAATTAACTAAATGATTAACTTGCCTGGAAGGGGAGTTTTCCCTATCGCCTTTGCTTTGACGTTCACGGCAAGGAATAGAAAATCATGCGTTTTGACGGTACCAAAGACTATGTTGCAACCGATGATCTGAAGGTTGCTGTCAATGCTGCCATGACCCTCCGCCGCCCTCTGCTGGTCAAGGGTGAACCGGGCACCGGCAAGACGGTACTGGCCTATGAAATCGCCAAGGCGATGGGCACGCCGCTGATCGAATGGAATGTCAAATCCACCACCAAGGCGCATCAGGGTCTTTACGAATATGATGCGGTTGCGCGGCTTCGCGACGGCCAGCTGGGCGACGAGCGGGTCCATGATATTTCCAACTATATCCGCAAGGGCAAGCTGTGGGAGGCCTTCACTGCCCCCGAACTGCCCGTGCTGCTGATCGACGAAATCGACAAGGCCGATATCGAGTTTCCGAACGACCTGTTGCAGGAACTCGATCGCATGGAATTCCACGTTTACGAGACCAAGGAAACGGTCAAGGCGACGGAACGTCCGATCGTAATCATCACTTCGAACAACGAGAAGGAACTGCCCGACGCCTTCCTGCGCCGCTGTTTCTTCCACTATATCAAATTCCCGGATCGCGAGACGATGCAGGATATCATCAACGTCCATTTCCCCGACATTCAGGGCATATTGGTCAAGAAGGCGATGGATATTTTCTACGATGTCCGCGACGTCCCGGGCCTCAAGAAAAAGCCTAGCACCAGCGAATTGCTCGATTGGCTGAAGCTGATCCTCAACGAGGACATGCCGCTCGAAGCGCTGCAATCGAACGACAGCAGCAAGGCGATCCCGCCCCTGCACGGTGCGTTGCTCAAGAACGAACAGGACGTGATGCTGTTCGAACGCCTGGCCTTCATGGCGAAACGCGAAGCGCGCTAGGCAAAGGCAGACACGATGTTCTTTAATTTCATGGACGAACTCAGGGCCGCCGGGATTTCGGCGTCGCTCAAGGAACATCTGGTGCTGCTCGAGGCGCTCGAAAAGGACGTTATCCAGCGTAGTCCGGAGGAATTCTATTATCTCTCCCGCGCAACCTTCGTGAAAGACGAAGGCTTGCTCGACCGTTTCGATCAGGTTTTTTCAAAGGTCTTCAAAGGCATCGAAACCTCCTACGGCACGGAAGAAGAGGATATCCCGCTCGACTGGCTGAAAGCGGTTGCCGAGAAATATCTCTCCGAAGAGGAAATGGAAAAGATCAAGTCGCTCGGCAGCTGGGACGAGATCATGGAAACGCTGAAAGAGCGGCTCGAGGAACAGCAGAAACGCCACGAGGGCGGCAACAAATGGATCGGCACCGGCGGCACCTCGCCTTACGGCAATTCCGGCTATAATCCAGAAGGCGTCCGGATTGGCGGTGAAGGCGGCCAGAAAAAGGCGATCAAGGTCTGGGACAAGCGCGAATTCCAGAATCTCGATAACACCAAGCTGCTCGGTACGCGCAATATCAAGGTCGCGCTCCGGCGCCTGCGCAAATTTGCCCGCGAGGGTGCTGCCGACGAGCTCGATATCGACCGGACAATCAATGGCACGGCCAAACAGGGCTGGCTCGACATTCACATGCGCCCGGAACGGCATAATGCGGTGAAGCTGCTATTGTTTCTCGACGTCGGCGGGTCGATGGATCCGTTTATCAAGCTATGCGAGGAGCTGTTCAGCGCGGCGACCACCGAGTTCAAGAATCTCGAATTTTTCTATTTCCACAACTGCCCTTACGAAGGCCTCTGGAAAGACAATCGCCGCCGCTTTTCCGAGCGCACCAACACCTGGGATGTGCTCCACAAATATGGTCATGACTATAAGCTGATCTTCGTCGGCGACGCGTCGATGAGCCCCTATGAAATCACCCATCCGGGCGGTTCGGTCGAGCATTTCAACGAGGAAGCCGGCGTGACCTGGATGCAGCGCCTGACCAACACATACCCTGCTGCGGCCTGGCTCAACCCGGTTCCGGAAAAGCAATGGGGCTATTCCCAAAGCGTCAAGATCATCCGCGAACTGATGAATGACCGGATGTATCCGTTGACGGTCGACGGCCTGAGCGATGCGATGAAAGAATTGACCCGCAAACAGGGATGAGGCTCAGCCCTCGATTGCGAGCAGGGTCGTTCCGTCATATTTTTCGGCGGCCGGCTCAAAAACGTCCGACTTTTCGAAATGCAGGTCTTCCACGCGCACATCTTTCAGGCCGGAAAGCTTGAAGGTTCCAAGCTTGACCTCCCGCGGCGGTTGCCCGTCTTTTTCCAGCGGAACGGCGTCGACATACATTTCGTCATGGCGCGTATAGAGAATATGCGGCGCCAACTTGAAGGCCGTATTGTTGTAAGTGGCGGCCACGCATTTTTTGAGCGCGACGCCTTCGAAAAACTCTTTACTCGGTAACATGGCGGCTGATTACCAGATCACAGACCAAATGCAATAAATATGTTGCAGTGCAGCATAGTCAGTAGAGCCAAAATTCCTCCGACATCGCGGCCCAGGAATTTTCATCCGGAACCGCGATCGCGTCCAGATCATCTGCCGTCGAGGATCGATTCTCGATCCACTCCCGCAACGATGGCCCGCCATTGATCACATCGAACGCCAGCTTGTCATTCTCATATTCGTAGGGAAAATCGCGCCACAATTCATATCCGTCGTGGAGATTCGCGATCGCCTTCAGCGCCACAGCCTGCAATCGCCAAGGCCGGAAGGCGGCGTGATCATAGCCTGGCCCCTCGGCATGGATCTGCACGCCGTTGCACAGCTGGCCCTGATGCTTGTGGAAGGTCGGTTCGAACCAGATTTCCCGCAAAAGGCAGCCTTCGAGCCATTGCGGTGCGATTCGCTGCATTTCCGCAATCACCGGCCGCGCTTGGATATCCGGCGCGCCGAAAAGCTCCAGCGGCCTGGTCGTCCCCCGCCCTTCCGAGAGCATCGTCCCCTCCAGCATCACCGTTCCTGCATAGGCACGGGCCATATTGACATTGGGCGCATTGGGACTGGGATTGATCCAGATACGGTCCTCGGGCCAGCCATAGCCGGGGCCTTCGGGTTGCCAGCCCTGCATTTTAATGACCCGATAATCGACATCGAGGTCAAAATGGCTGATCATCCAGCGCCCCATTTCGCCCATGGTAAGTCCATGCCGCATCGGCATCGGCCCTGCCCCGACGAAACTTTCCCATCCGTCTTCCAGCAGCGTGCCCTCGACCGGTCTACCGGCGGGATTGGGACGGTCCAGCACCCAGACCGCCTTGCCATGCTCGGCAGCAGCTTCCAGCATATAGCGCAGGGTGGTGATGAACGTGTAGATCCGGCACCCCAGATCCTGAAGGTCGATCAGTACGACATCGAATGTGCCCATGGACTGGCCGGTCGGCCGTCGTACTTCGCCATAGAGGCTGAACACCGGGATATCGTGGACCGGGTCATTGAAATCGGGCGACTCGATCATATTGTCCTGCTTGTCACCGCGCAGGCCGTGTTGCGGGCCAAAGGCAGCCGTCAGGTTGATATCATCGAGCGCGGACAACGCATCCAGACTGTGCACCAGGTCGCGTGTTACCGAAGCCGGATGGGCCAGCAGCGCGACCCGCTTTCCTGCCAGAGGCCGGCGCAGGTCGACGTCCTCGATCAGCCTGTCTATTCCGAATTTCATCGATCTGTCGCTGCCTCCATTTTGAGCGTAAATCCATCCCGGTGATGGAAATCCGGCCTAGCGGCGGGATGCGCCAAAGCCCAGAGTGATTTTTCTCCGTCCTGCATCTCGATAACCGCCGCCAGGCCGGCATCAAGTTCTTTCGCCACCCAGAGATCGGGCAATCCCAACATGGCCTCGATAGCCACATGGGTATCGCTGAAATCCATGTATATCTCCGGTGCTTTCGGCACCGAAAGCGGTCTCATCCCCTCGCGATAGCGGTCGAAACCATAGGCCGCCCAGTTGCCCGAAGGTGAAAAGTTGAACTCGCAATATTGTTCGGCTCCCGGCTCGCCGAGGAAGAGTTCGAAGCATGTATTCTCCCACAGATGATCCGCCCGGAGCGACTGATCCAGATCAACCGGCAGACTGATTTCTTCGACATTTCCCTCTGCATGATATCGCAGCCAGATCGTGCCGGTCTCCGACAGCGACCATTCAACTGTGATTTGATCAATCGCCGATACCGGAGTCACCGGATGGCTTTGCAAGTTCAAACGCATATTGCGACTTTCGTTGTCCCCATGTAACGCACCAATCCATGACCCATTATCAATCCGATCTGCTGCGTCTACTGAATGATCGCGGCTATATCCACCAGTTAACCGATGCCGAGGCATTGGATTCACTTGCCACCAAGAGCATCATTCCCGGCTATATCGGATTTGATGTTACCGCAGATTCGCTGCACGTCGGCAATCTGGTGCAAATCATGCTTCTCCGCCGGCTGCAGCAGGCAGGCCACAAACCGATCGTCCTGATGGGCGGCGGCACCACCAAGGTGGGCGATCCTTCCGGCAAGGATGAGATGCGAAAATTGCTGGATGATGACGGGATTGCGTCAAATTTTGCCAAAATCCGGACCAGTTTCGAGAATTTTTTGACATTTGGTGACGGTCCTACCGATGCTATCATGGTCAACAATAATGACTGGCTGGGCGAGTTGGAATATATCCCGTTCCTGCGCGATATCGGCCGGCACTTCACGATCAACCGGATGCTGACCTTTGATTCCGTCAAACTGCGGCTGGAGCGGGAACAGCCGCTGACCTTTCTCGAATTCAACTATATGATCCTGCAGGCTTACGACTTTCTTGAATTGTCGCGGCAGCATGGTTGCCAATTGCAGCTTGGCGGGTCCGATCAATGGGGCAATATCGTCAACGGGATCGAGCTTGGTCGACGGGTAGACGGCGCCGAACTGTTCGGAGTCACCACCCCTCTGATCACCAAAGCAGACGGGTCCAAAATGGGCAAATCCGTCGACGGTGCGATCTGGCTGAACGCCGAACGCCTGTCGCCCTATGACTACTGGCAGTTCTGGCGCAACACAGATGATCGCGATGTCGGCAAGTTCATGCGATTGTTCACCGACATCGATCTGGAAGAAATTGCGAGACTGGAAACGCTTCAAGGGTCGGAAATCAACGAAGCCAAGAAAATACTGGCCGATGCCGCCACCGCGATGGCACACGGGGACAGCGCCGCAGCGGATGCCGCCAAGACCGCGCAGCAGACCTTCGAACAAGGCACCGCGGGCGACGATTTGCCTGTTTTCGAAGTGACGGGCGGCGAGATTTCAATTCTCGACGCTCTTGTCGGTATCGGCTTTTGCGCTTCGAAGGGCGAAGCCAAGCGACTGGTTGCCGGCGGTGGCGCCCGGATCGACGACGAGCCGGTTCGGGATGCGGGATCGATGGTTGCTGTGACAGGTGAAGACAGGAAAATTTCTGCCGGCAAGAAAAAGCACGGGTTGCTTCGCCGAGCCTGATCATGCGCGCACATGAGCGGCCCCTCTCACGCTCATTTACCATTTATTCTTGATCAACCGTTATGGTCGCGATGAACCATATACGGAGCTCGCT
Source organism: Sphingorhabdus sp. YGSMI21 (assembly GCF_002776575.1). GTDB lineage: Bacteria > Pseudomonadota > Alphaproteobacteria > Sphingomonadales > Sphingomonadaceae > Parasphingorhabdus. The sequence continues at coordinate 3,448,129 of NZ_CP022548.1, forward strand.
GCGAATGACCGGTCTACCACCTCAAACAGCCTCAGATATGCGTCGTGCCACGCGTTTTTCGGTCGATTTTGAGACCATATGCGAATTTCATCCCAATCAGGAAATCCGGGTGCGAATCGCCAATATTTCCGCAAACGGCATGATGCTCGCCGATCCCATCGACATGGAAAAGGGGGACCGGGTGACCGTTCGCCTACCGGTTGCGGGACGTATCGAAGCCTATCTGGTCTGGTCCCATCAAGGGCGCCACGGTTTCAAGTTTGAGCGGGTTATCCGGGAACCGGATTTCTACGCCATGCTGGAAAAAATAAACAGCAACTAGGCGCTATCCACTGCGCAACAGACTGACGCCCCAGTCCCTTTCAAACAGATAAAGGGCAACACGCGCTGCCTGCCCTCTTTCGCTGTCCAGGCCACCATCCCGTTCGAGCAAAAGCCTCGCATCATCGGTCGCCGCTCCGATAAATTCATTCACCTGTGCGGGCGTCGCAATACGAAAGCCGGCATCACCCGATTGTCGGGTACCGAGCAGTTCCCCCGCCCCGCGCAACCGCAAGTCTTCCTCGGCGATACGAAAGCCGTCGTTGGTCTCGCGCATCAGCGTGAGGCGGGCGCGCGCCGTTTCGCTCAGCGTTTCGCCTCGAATCAGCAGGCAGTTGGACTTGACGCTCCCCCGGCCCACCCGTCCGCGGAGCTGGTGCAACTGGGCGAGACCAAAACGGTCGGCAGCTTCGATAATCATCAGGCTGGCATTGGGCACATCGACCCCGACCTCGATCACCGTGGTGGCCACCAGCACCTTAATCTCGTCGCGCTGGAAGCGGGTCATTACCAGATCTTTTTCCGGCCCCTTCATCCGACCGTGCACCAGGCCGACCTGATCACCGAAGCGTGCAGACAATGCAGCGGCGCGGTCCTCAGCCGCCGCGAGATCGCTCTTCTCGCTCTCGTCAATCAGGGGACAGACCCAGTAGGCCTGACCGCCGGAAGCGATATGGCGGGCCAGCCCCTCAACCACGTCCGCCATTCGTGCGTCGGAGATCACGCTGGTGTCTATCGTCTGCCGTCCGGGTGGCAGTTCGTCGATGCGGGACACATCCATTTCGCCATATTGACTCAAAGTAAGCGTCCGCGGGATCGGGGTTGCGGTCATCGCCAGCAAATGCGGCGTACGCTCGGCCTTTTGCGTCAGCATAAGGCGCTGAGACACGCCGAATTTATGCTGCTCATCGATGACCGCGACGGCGAGATTCCTATATTTCACATGGTCCTGAAATATCGCGTGCGTTCCGATCAGGATATTGATCGAACCATCCATCACTCCCATCAGTGTCGCCTCGCGAACCTTCCCCTTGTCGCGTCCGGTCAATATGGCGATGTTGACCGGAAGGCCCGTCAGCAATTTCTGGAGTCCTTCGTAATGCTGCCGTGCCAAAATTTCCGTCGGCGCCAGAAAAGCACCCTGATAGCCCGCTTCTACCGCAGACAGCAGCGCCATCAGCGCCACCAGAGTCTTTCCCGAGCCGACATCACCTTGAAGCAGCCGTAACATCGGAGCGTTTTGCGCGAGATCGCCTTCAATTTCGACAATGCAACGCTTCTGGGCATCGGTCAGCTCAAACGGCAGCTTCAACCTGTCGCGTAACCTGCCATCGCCTTGAATAGGAATGCCTTTCTTGCTCCGGTTGCTGGCACGCACCAGCATGAAGGCAAGTTGGTTGGCAAATACCTCATCATAGGCGAGCCTGTCACTGCTATCTTCGCTTTCGACGCGATGAAGGGCAACGATACTGTCCTTCCAACTCTTCCAGTCTTTCGCAGCAAGCTGGCTCGGTTCGATCCATTCCGGCAACGTCGGAGCTAGCGCCAAGGCCTGCCCAACCAGCTGCTTCATTCGCCCATTGCCCAACCCTTCTGCTAAAGGATAGATCGGCTCCAGAAGCGCGATGCTGTCGCCCTGCCCGGGTTCGAGAACCTGATCCGGATGGACCATTTGCAGTTCGTCGCCATAGCGTTCGAGCTTTCCGGAAATGACCTTGGACTCACCCAGCGGCAGCAGTTTCTTGGGCCAGCCCGGATTCCGTCCAAAAAAGGTTAGACTGATATAGTTGCCCAGCTTGTCCGTAGCGTGGACCCGCAAGGGACTGCGTGGCCCGCCGGTACGATAATCAACAGGTGTCACCTCAACGATGATCGTCTCGCCGACATCGACTTCATCGAGTTCCTCAACGCGTTTGCGATGTATCCAGTAGCTTGGTTGATGGTTGAGCAGATCCTTGACCCGAGTCAGCCGCAGCTTTTCAAGCGGCTTGGCCAGCACCTTGCCGACGCCTTTAAGCGACTGGGTTTCGCCAAATAATGGATTGAGTATCTCGGGCCGCATGTCTATCCGCCTTTATACCCCCGCTGGCCCATTATGCCAGCCAAGTTGGAGCAGTAATTATGGATCGCGAAACCAAGCTGAAACGGCTGCAATTTCGCGCCTGGCATCGCGGGACCCGCGAGGCGGATTTTCTCATTGGCGGTTTTTTTGATCGTTATAGTCCTGACTGGTCCGAAGAGGATATCGACTGGTTCGAAAAGCTGCTCGTTGAAGACGACGTGGATGTTATGGCCTGGGCAATTGGCACGCTGCCCGTTCCTTCGGCTTTCAAGGGGCCGCAAATGGATGATATGCAGAAACTCGACTATATCGATGCAACGAAATAATATTCCTGTCCTATATCCAGAAGCGATCCCCAGTGTCTTATCCAGATAGATTATTATCCGCCGAACAAGGCATGACCATAGCCGGTGTGCCGGCTGGCTATCGCCCGCTGTTCCTGTCGGAAGTTGCGACCCAATCGGGCCGGCGCACGATATTTATCGCGACCGATGACGCGGCGATGAGCGCGGTTGTCGAAGCGGCCCGCTTTTTTGCACCCGATCTCGATATCATCGAATTTCCGGCTTGGGACTGCCTGCCTTATGACCGTGCTTCCCCGGCTCTTCACACCACTTCGGACCGGCTCGCAGCCCTGGCTAAACTGGCTCAGCCGTTCTCGGGCGCGCAGTTGCTGGTCACGACGGTAAACGCGGTAACCCAGCGCGTACTAGCGCCATCGCGAATCAAGGAATTTGTTACCCGCCTGGCACCCGGCACGATCGTCGAGCAGGAAAAGCTGATTTCATTTCTCTATGCCAACGGATTTGTCCGCGTCGACACGGTGGCTGACAGCGGCGAATTTGCGGCCCGTGGCGGTCTGATCGATCTCTTCCCGCCGGGCGCCGAGCTGCCCATCAGGATCGACCTTTTCGGCGACGAAATCGAAACGCTGCGACAGTTCGATCCCGCAGACCAGCGAACCGTCGGCAATATTGATAGTCTGGAACTGCTCCCGGTATCGGAATTCCTGCTGGACCCGGAGAGCATTACGCGTTTTCGCACGCGCTATCGCGATCTCTTTGGCGCGGTTGCGACAAGCGACGCACTCTATCAGTCCATATCGGAAGGACGCCGTCTGGCAGGGATGGAACATTGGCTGCCGCTGCTCGAAGACCAGCTCGCAACCATTTTCGATTATGTCGGGGATGACAGTCTGATCTTGCGGGATACGGCTGGAACTGCAGCGGCAGAGGCGCAATTTGTCGCCATTGCGGATTATCATAAGAACCGGGTCGAAGCCGATAAGGCCAATCTGTCGAGCTACCGCCCGCTACCCCCGGAAATGCTCTATCTGACGCCGGAAGAATGGCGGATCCGCGAGAATGACGCGCCCATCCATATTCTAAGCGAATTTGACGAACCGGAATCGGACAACGTCATGTCGATGTCGGTGTCTTCACCCCGCGATTTTTCTCCGGAACGAGCCCGCAACGAGAATATTTACCAGGCACTGGGCAGCCATCTCAGCGGCCTGACAAAGGCCGGAACCACGGCCATAGTCGCCAGCTATAGCAAGGGATCGCGCGCCCGTATCTTCGACCTTCTCAAGGACCATGATGTCAAGGGAGCCGTGCTGTGCGATGATTGGGCATCCTGCCTCTCGGCTGCGCCCGCAATAGCACTGACAATCTTGCCCCTGTCTTCCGGATTCCGATCGGAAGACCTGTCTTTGCTCACCGAACAGGATATTTTCGGAGACCGGCTGGTTCGCAAGTCGAAGCGGCGCAAAAGCAGCGATGCCTTCATCGAGGAGCTGTCCGCGCTCAGTCTGGGCGATTTGGTGGTGCATCTCGAACATGGCATCGGACTTTACGAAGGCATCGTCTCGATTCCGGTCGGCGACAGTCCGCATGATTGCGTTCATCTCAAATATGCCGGCGGTGACAAGCTATATGTCCCCGTGGAAAATATTGATGTCCTCAGCCGCTATGGCGAAGGCGGTGACAGTGTTGTGCTCGACCGTCTGGGTGGCGAAGGCTGGCAACGGCGCAAGTCGAAGCTGAAGGAACGCATCCGGGCGATTGCCCATGAGCTGCTGAGAACTGCAGCAGCCCGGGCTTTGCAACCGGCAACCCCCGCCCGCGTGGACGCGAGCGAGATGGCGGGCTTCGTCGACCGCTTCCCATATCAGGAAACCGATGACCAGCAGCAGGCGATCGAGGAAGTTCTCGGCGACATGGCATCCGGCAAGGCGATGGACCGCCTGGTCTGTGGTGATGTCGGTTTCGGCAAGACCGAAGTCGCGATGCGCGCTGCCTTTGCCGCCTCAATGGCCGGTATGCAGGTTGCGATCATAGCACCGACAACGCTTCTTGCACGCCAGCATTTCAACAATTTCGAAGAGCGTTTTCGCCCCTTTCCCGTCAAGATCGGTCGGCTGTCCCGTCTGGTGCCACCAGCGGAAGCCAAGAAGACCAAAGAAGGCCTGGCGAGCGGTGAAGTCGACATTGTGATCGGCACGCATGCCCTGCTCGCCAAATCCATAGAATTCCAGCGGCTCGGCCTGATCATTATCGATGAAGAGCAACGTTTCGGGGTCACCCATAAGGAACGATTGAAGGCGATGAAGGCGGATGTGCACGTCCTCACCCTGACCGCCACGCCCATTCCTCGGACGTTGCAGATGGCGATGACCGGCATGCGCGAACTGTCGGTCATCCAGACTCCGCCTGTCGACCGGCTGGCGGTGCGCACCTACGTCATGCCATGGGACCCGGTACCGCTGCGCGAAGCGCTGTTGCGCGAACATTATCGCGGCGGCCAGTCTTTCGTGGTCGTGCCGCGGATCGCGGATCTTGCCGACATCGAAGATTTCTTCAAGAAACATGCACCCGAGCTCACCTATGTTGTTGCCCATGGACAGATGCCGCCGGCAACCGTGGAAGAGCGGATGTCCGCTTTTTACGACCGCAATTATGATGTGCTGCTTTCGACCACTATCGTCGAAAGCGGTCTCGATATTCCCAGCGCGAACACACTGATCATCCACCGCGCCGACCGGTTCGGCCTGGCCCAGCTCTATCAGCTGAGAGGCCGTGTCGGGCGCTCTAAAACGCGCGCTTATGCCTATATGGTGACGCCGAAAGACCGGATCATTACCGAGAAGGCGGAGAAGCGACTGAAGATCCTCGGCGATCTGGACAGCCTTGGTGCCGGCTTTGAGCTCGCCAGCCATGATCTGGATATCCGCGGTGCAGGCAACCTGCTGGGCGACGAGCAATCGGGGCATATCAAGGAAGTCGGCTTCGAACTTTACCAGTCAATGCTGGAGGATGCGATTCTCGAGGCGAAGGCCAAGGGCTCCGGCCTGCAAGCCACCACCGACAGCTTCTCTCCGCAGATCACGGTCGATGCGCCCATATTGATACCGGAAGCTTATGTTCCTGATCTTTCACTCCGGATGGGGCTCTATCGCCGCATGAACGGGCTTAAAACCCTTCAGGAAATCGAATCCTTTGCCGCGGAAATGATCGACCGGTTCGGCGACCTGCCGATACAGACCGACAATCTGCTCAAGCTCATGCATATCAAGATGAATTGCGTGAAAGCGAAGATTGCGAAAATCGAGATGGGGCCGCGCGGGGCTCTGGTCACGTTCCACAACGACAGCTTTCCCAACGTCCCGGGCTTGCTCGATTATGTCGACCGTCTCAAGGGGACTGCCAAGATCCGGCCCGACAACAAGCTGTTCATCGAACGCAAGTGGCGCGATCCCAAGTCCCGCCTGCATGGCCTGACCCAATTGACGACCGGCCTATCGAAACTCGCGCAGCGCGTGTCTGCCTAGTTGCTGCGCAGGGCGAAGGCTTCGAACTCGTCCGGCGACAGCGCACCGGAACGCAGGAAACCCTGAAAAAACTCGCAGCCCTGATCGGCGAGAATATCAAGCTGGGATTCGGTTTCGATGCCTTCGGCGACCACGCTCAGGTCAAGACTATGTGCCATGTCTATTATCGATCGCACGACAACCTGGTCCTTGGACGAACCACTCATGTCCCCGGTCAACCCGCTGTCGATCTTCAGATAGTCAACCGGCAGTTCCTTAAGATAGGACAAGCTGCTGTAACCGGTGCCGAAATCGTCTATTGCTATGCAGATGCCTTTCTTGCGCAACCGGTGCAATTTGGTCGCCGAGGCCGACAAATTACCGATCAGCTCTGACTCGGTGATCTCGAGCGTCAGATGGGCCGGATCAAAGCCGGCGGTTTCGACTTGCCCCAGCATGTCATCGACAAATGTTTTCGCCGCCAGATCGCCGGCGGTGACATTCAGCGACAGCCGTAGGGATCCGAGACTTGCCGGCCATCGAGCGGCCAGGGTCAACGCCTGCTTGTGTATCTGGGTCGATAGCGAATCCATCACCCCCGCCCGCTCGGCGACGGCGAACAAGGTGGACGCGCCGAGTAATCCATATTCGGGATGCTCCCACCGCGCCAGAGCCTCTGCACCAAATAATGCTCCGCTATCGACCTTGATTTGCGGCTGGAATACGATGACGATTTCACCGCGCCCCATGGCTCCGGGCAATTGCCCCTCCAGCACCTCTTCCAGATGGACATCGGCTTCGGACACGGTGCTGAAATGGATCGGCAGAGCGTCCGCGGCGGTCGCTTCCGCGAGCGCCAGGACCGCTTTTCTGATCAATGTTTTGTCGCTGGAATCCTTGGTCCCGATCGCGACGCCCGCCCGTACGACGGGATTGATCGGCCGCCCCTCGAGCTGCAAGTCGCCAAAGATGGCGCCGATCAGTTCATTGGCAAAATCCGAGACCTTGCTATTACCGAAATCGGCAAGCGCTATCAGAAAATTCTGACCGTCAAGACGCGCCACGAGATGCGGTCCCTCATATTGACGATGCGCCTGGTCCATCAGCCTGTGCCCGACAATCCGCAGCAACTGGTCCCCAGCATTGCGTCCGAACGCGGCGTTGATCATCCGGAAATTCTTGATCCCGATCGCAATCAGCGTCAGCTGGCTGCCGTCATCCAGTTTCCGCCTGATCCACGTCCGCGCCGATGCCGCATTGCGCAACCCGGAAAGCAGATCCCGTCCGGTCCAGTCCTCCGCGTCCCCGCCACTGGCGAGATATTCGATTCTGCCGGAAATGCGGCCATCGGCCTCGTGCAGATGATGGATCACCGGGCGGCCATTGAACCGGTGCGGTACCGCCGCTTGCCTTGCACCATCCCGCAAACGCCCCATGGCTCCTCGCACACGACACCGCTCCTCGGGCGAGAGCGTGCGATAAATGCCGGTCAGCGGATAACGCCCGAAGTCAATCTCGCCAGCAGCGGCCAGCAGGCTATCGCTGATCCAATATTCCCTGAGGCTGCCGCCGGTCATCGACCATTGCAGATCTCCCAGTGTCAGCAGCGATTGTTCATGGCTCGTGCGTTCGGCGCCACCTCTGAAATTTTCGACATAGCGATAGGCATAGTTGATCGCCTGGTTCAGATTTGCACCGGTATCGGCGAAATCCAGATAATGGGTCGCGCCGGCCTCGAAGCAATGCGCGATAGTCTCAGCATCGTGGCTGCTGTCGACCAATGCCAATATCGCGATGCCGCTTTCGGTTGCCGTCCGCGCCAGCTCGGCGATTGCCTGTGCGCCTTCCCGTTCGGATTGGCGGATATCGATCACCGCGATCATCGCGCCGGCGGAGAAGAACCGGGCGCTGAGATTATCCAGCCGGCGGGCCGAATGCACCCGCCATCCCAAAGCCGCGATTTCTGCCGCCAGCGGATCGCGCTCGTGGAACGAAAGCAGAAACAGGTTTCTAAATTCGGCCGGACGGGCAGTCGGGGTGGACGATATTTTGACTTCGAGACTCCTTGAACCGGGTGACCTGAACGCCGTTTTACAGGCGGCAGACTATCTTTTTCCGTAGCAGGAAAACCTTTATAGGGCGTTGCCTGCCTATCCGGAAAGCGCTAGCCCTATAGCATTGAATCGACATGAGGCGCCCAATGCAAGACGGTTTCGGACGCAAAATTGATTATCTTCGCATTTCGGTCACCGACCGGTGCAATTTCCGCTGCCAATATTGCATGTCGGAGAAGATGACCTTCATGTCGAAGTCCGAGCTTCTGACACTGGAAGAGATCACTCTCATCGCCGAACGTTTTATCGGTCACGGCATCCGGAAGATCCGGCTGACCGGCGGCGAGCCGCTGGTGCGACGGGATATGAAAGACGTGATCCAGCGGCTGGGCAGAAAGGTGGCTTCCGGCGAGCTGGAAGAACTGACCCTGACCACCAACGGCTCGTTGCTCACCGAATATGCCGATCATCTCGCGAGCCATGGCGTACGGCGGATCAATGTCAGCATGGACACGCTCGATCCCGCCGGCTTTGCCGAGATCACCCGCGGCGCCGATGTGAGCGTCGTGCTGGACGGCATAAGAGCCGCCAGCGAAGCCGGTATCCGGGTCAAGATCAACATGGTTGCGGTTCGCGACTTCAACGAAGCCGATCTCGTGCCGATGGCCGAATATTGCGCCGAACGGGGACATGATCTGACGGTTATCGAGAGCATGCCTCTGGGCGATGTAGGGGCTGATCGAAAGCTGGCCCATATTGCCGCCGATGCGTTCCTGGCGCCCTTGCAGGACCAATATTCCATCCAGCCCATTTCCCACCGCAGCTCCGGCCCCGCGCGCTATGTCTCGGTCGAACCCCTGGGTCTGCGCCTCGGCCTGATCACACCGCTGAGCAACAATTTCTGCGATGATTGCAACCGCTTGCGCCTGACCACCGACGGCAAGATATTCATGTGCCTTGGTCACAACGCACATGTCGATCTGCGCGCGGCGGTTCGCGAGAATGGCATCGCTGCCGTTGACCAATTGCTCCAACAGGCTCTAAAGCTCAAACCGCAGCGCCATGATTTCAATGCGCAGCTCGATGGGTCCGCAGAGATATTGGAGCGTCATATGAACGTCACAGGCGGATGAACGACAAGAAATGGGCACTGATCGTGTCTCCTACGGCGCCGGCGCAGGAAGCGGCCGACAAGCTGAAAGCGCTGCTCGACTGGGTTCCGGTCGAAGAAGCCGATCAGGCCGTGGTTCTGGGCGGCGACGGTTTCATGCTGCAGACCTTGCACCAGATGCTCAATCGCCGGAAGATCATGCCGGTCTATGGCATGAACCTGGGCACGGTCGGCTTCCTGATGAACAACTGGCATCTGGAAGACCTGAACGAGCGCCTCGCCAAGGCCCGCGCTTTCAAGGTCAAGCCCCTGAAGATGGATGTCGAGACCATTTCCGGCGCCAGTTTCACCCTGCCCGCGATCAATGAAGTGTCGCTGCTGCGCGAAACCCGGCAAACAGCAAAGCTCGAAATCGAGATCAACGGCCGGATCATGATGGAAGAGCTGGTCTGCGATGGCGTTCTCATTGCCACGCCCGCCGGCTCGACCGCCTATAATCTGTCCGCAAACGGTCCGATTCTTCCGCTGACCTGCAATCTTCTCGCGTTGACCCCGATCAGCCCGTTCCGGCCACGCCGCTGGAAAGGCGCCATATTGCCGGACAAGATGGAGATCACCATCCGCGTCCTCAACCCCGAAAAACGGCCGGTCAGCGCGGTTGGCGACCAGCAGGAAGTACGCGATGTCAGCTGCGTAAAGGTGGCCATCGACCGTAGCCAGTCGCTGACCATGTTGTTCGATCCGGAACATGCACTGGATGATCGCATCGCCATGGAACAATTTGTCGTTTGATGGCTTGCGGGACGCAAATGACATTGTTATAGGCGCGCTTCACCATGAAAGGCTCGGTCCAGAATCGAGCGTGTTCCCCGATAGCTCAGTGGTAGAGCATTCGACTGTTAATCGAATGGCCGTTGGTTCGAATCCAACTCGGGGAGCCATTTTCCTACCTCCACCTCCCAGAAAATATCCGTTCTCCGGCCGGTGCATGGCGTAAAATCCGGTCTGGCGGTGGCAGAACCTGTCTTTCGAATCAGCGGATATGGCGGTCTATCACGGCTGGCCGACTGTAGGAAAGCCGGCCCTGACCGCGGCTGGCCCGCAGAATCAGGCCGCCTGCGCCAGCGCAACCTGGTTACGACCGTTGCGCTTGGCCTGGTATAGCGCCTGATCGGCGCGGTCCATGGCATCGTTCAGCGAATCGGCATCGGTCAGCACCGCCAGTCCGAAGCTCGCGGTGACCTTGTGATCGGGTGCCAGTTCCGGATGGGCAACGAAGCGCAGCGAATCGCACATATGCTGCGCCAGAAGCTGCGCGGTCTCGAGCGGAATCCAGTCGGTCAGGATCGCAAATTCCTCGCCACCGGTTCGGGCCACCTGCCCCTGTTCCTGACACAGGCCGGAGGCCGTCTTTGCAACCCGTTGCAGAACCTTGTCGCCCGCCGCATGGCCATATTGGTCATTCACCCGCTTGAAATGGTCGATGTCGAACAGGATGACCGCCCGGATATACTGCCTGTCCCGGTCGTCTGCCCCGGAGCTGTTGAACAGCCCTTTCAGCCCGCGCCGGTTCAGCAGGCCGGTCAGCGGGTCGCGATTGGACTGTCCATGGAAATGCCAGACCATGTCCAGCCCGGCGGCGTATAACAGTACCACCGCAAGACCCAGCGCGCAGATGCCGCTGGTGAAATGGAATATCCAGGCATATTCCGATTGCGAATAGCTCTGCTCGGTCAGAGTCAGGCCATGCAGCGAATAGACAATCAGGATACGCACCACAAATATCGCCGCAACGGTCGCAATCACGCCGAACAGCACCCCGTCGATCACCTTTTCGCCCGCCTTCCACAGGGGCGGGAGCGCGAGCGCCAGCAGGATCGCGGCGACCACGCTGACCAGAACCGAACGAATCGATATGTCGGGGGCGACGAAGGTAAGGACGGTAAAGGCCGTCATCGCCGAGGACAGGATAAGCCCCACGATGATATTGGGAAATGCAGCGTTGCACCGGACGTAGACCGCCTTGGCAATCGCCAGGCTGAATATCCAGAACATACTGGTGGAGACGAAGATGAAGCCGACGCTGGTCGACGGGGTTCGCGTGCTGTCGATGATATAGGCCGCCAGAGCCGCCGAATAGGCGACCGCCACCCATCCCGGGAACGGCTGGCGCTTGTTGAAAAAATGGATCAGCCAGAATACCAGCGCAAAAATCGCCAATATGAGGACGGTCTGGATATGAAAGCCGGAATTCTCTGACATCGGATTCAACATAGCAACGATCTGTCAACGAATTGTTAACCGCCGCATTTCTGTCTGCCGCCTCCCTGTGGTTCGTCAACGATAGCAGCCAGGACCGCTTTTTTTGACGATCATATAGTCTGTTGCAATTACCTCCTTCAATCTGTTGTAATAGCGGAAAATTCGCAAAAATTAAAAATCAGGGTCACACGGGTCACACCCCCTAAAGCGGAAAAAGCTTTGCCGTCGGAAAGGGCTTATCGGGGCAGGAAGCTGACAGCCATTTTATGCCCGGAACAATCGTGCCCGAAGCCGAAAACAACCCGCCGGGACGCAGAGCGGCGGGCGGGTGGCCGGATGTGCAATACCATCGTCATGGCACCGGTTTACCAGATCGGCAATGCTGTAGGAAAGAGCGGATCGGGTCATATTACAGACTGATGCAGCTTCTCCCGTGAGCGAGAGGAAAAGCGCAAATGCTGAAGCGGTCGTGACCAAAATTCCATGGACTCACACGAAGCCGCGAAGGCGCGAAGGGATTGCGCCTTGTCTTCCGGACTTTGTGACTTCGTGTCTTCGTGCGAGTCCAAACATTGCCTCTCTGGGTCACATTGTGCGGGATGTCAGGAAGATCTACTCGGGCAAAGCGGGCCGGTGTAGGCTATACCGAACTTGCACGGAGTTTGTGCGAATCGGATATTTCTGAAACCGAAGGTTCAATAATCGTGAAGATCAACAGGGGGAGCTTTCCAGCATGGTTTCTGGTGGCAGTGATGGAAGCGATAGGCGTGAAGTAACTCCGCATCTAAGCGGTTACGGTATTGCCTTGGCCTTGATACTTTCAATCATAATTGCTGGTGGGCTAGCGTATTCAAGCGGGCAAGAAAGCGAACGCCGCAATCAATATCCCGCTAATTATTCCGAGACAGCTAAGGAAAGCGCGCTGCGCTCCTGCGGTGGAGTTGAGCCTGCGGCTGTTTTTGATTGTGTCTATGAAAAAGTAGAATCCAGCCAAGAAACAGCACGCGCTGAACAAGATTTGGATGCCCAGCAGGGGATGAAATTTTGGGCGATCTGGATGTTTATAGCCACCCTCAGCACGGTAGCGGTGACTGGTATCGGTGTTTGGTTTGTCAAGAAGACCTTGGAAACCAATTCCGATTTTCTCAAAGAATCCATAAAAGCCACCAAAGCTATGAACCGGCAAAACGAGTTGACCGAACATGCGCAACGCCCGTGGCTTCAAATTTCTACAAAAGTTGCAAAGGTTGAAACAAAGGGAAGCCTGTTGCTTAGATGTGATATCACGATCACTAACGTTGGAAAAATGGTCGCCGAATGTTGCGCTGTGCGGACTGTAATTATCACACCTATACGCGCATCTTCTGAGGACCATCTTGTTGAATCCGCTAGGGCCAACGCCGAAGAGGCCGCTAATGGAAGGATGAGCGCTGACCTTTCCCCATATCCACTTCTTCCCGGAGAAAGCACAACCTTTAGTAGTCAAAATGAGGCTCGCGGACACCTGATGCCGGCAACTGTTGGACACAGTGCCAACGACAGATTGCACTATATCGTGTTCGCCGCCGCAAGATACCGCATCCCTGGTGATGATATCTTCAGGAAAACCGACAGGGCATTTTGTTTTACTTATGGGGAGACTGAAGAAATTCGAAACGATCCATTTTCTAGTATGGGATTACCATTCCCCCTTCCCGACGACATTTCTATCGAAACTGTATATATGCGTCGAGCTGGCCATAACAGGACCACCTAGCCAGCAACGTCGCCAATATTAGCCTAATCACGGGCCTTACCCCGTGTTCCCGCAACCCTCCCCTTAACTCCTACATAGTGCCGCTAATTTCCTGACCGGAATTACGGTGACCACGCCCTAATCCCAACCCCTCAAACCCACAAGATCCTTACCGCCACATATAAAATCAGCAACGCCGTCAGCCGCCTGATCCAGATCTCGGGCAAGGCTTTGCTGGCCAACAGGCTGCCGACCTGCCCGCCGAGCAGCACGCCGAGGAACAGCGGCCAATAGGCCAGGATCGCCTCGCCGCCGCTGCTCCATCCTGATTTTGCCAATTGTCCGGCCAGGCCGGCAACCGAATTGACCAGAATGAAGACGCTGGCGGTCGCGGCGATGCGGCGGCTGTTGGACCAGCGGGTGAGCAAAAGGATCGGGGCGAGGAAGATGCCGCCGCCGATGCCGACCATGCCGGAGAGGAATCCGATGCCGGTGCCGGTGGCAGGCGCGAACAGGCGGTGACCGGTCCATTGTCCCGCGGGGGCGCTATCCCCTGCCCGCTTGATGAACGGTTCGATGATCAGCAACAGGCCCGCTGCCGCCAGCGACAGGCCGAGCAGCAGCATGAAACTGTCCTGCGCCAGAACCATGCGCCCGCCCAGCCAGGCGGCCGGCACGGACAGCAACAGGATCGGCCAGATCCTGCGCCAGTCGATCAGGCCGCGCGACTGGAAGCGGATGGTGCCGCCGGTCACGACGATGATATTGCACAGCAGCGCAATGACCGGCAGCGCCCGATAGTCGAGCACGGCCAGCGCCAGCAGCGCGATATAGGTAGAGCCGCCGCCAAAACCGACGCTGGCGTAGAGCGCGGCGGTCAAAGCAAACAGCAGGGCCAGGACGGAAATTGAAATATCCATCTCAGTTCCCGCCTGGCCGCTGGTGTTTCAGATCAAAACTTGCCGTGGCAATGCTTGTATTTACGGCCCGAACCACAGGGGCATGGCGCGTTGCGGCTGACCTTGCTGCCGTCGAAGGCATCTTGCGGATTGTCCATTTGTCCGGATTGCCGTGGCGGCAAGGCGGTGGATACCGTCCCTAGGGTGCCGCCGTCGATATCATTGCTGTTATCCTCGCCGGTCAGCGGATCGATGTGCGTGGTCAGGAAATCGGGCAATTCCGGCAGATCGGGCACAACCAGCTCTTCCTGCTGGTGGAACTGGCTGATCGCGATCGTTTTGGTGACGCCTTCGCGGATGATTTCCAGCATCCGCTCGAACAGGCCAAAGGCTTCCTGCTTATATTCGTCGAGCGGCTTTTTCTGGGCATAGGCGCGCAGGAACACGACCTGGCGCAGCGCGTCGAGCGTGGCGAGATGCTCCTTCCAGTGATGGTCGAGCAATTCGAGCAGGATCGATTTTTCGATATCTTCCCACACGCCGGGCTTCTCGGCATCGACCTGCGCCTTTTTCGCAGCGAAATCGGCATCGGCCAGTTCGGCGATCCGGGTCTCGATCAGCTCGGGTTCGACGGCGTCTTCCTGCAGCCAGCTGTCGATATCGGGCGCGAGGTTGAGCACGTCCTTGACGCGGGTCTTCAGCCCTTCGATATCCCATTGCTCGGGATAGCTGCCCGGAGGACAGGCATCGGCGACCATTGCGTTGACGGTTTCATGGCGCATGTCCTCGACGACATCGCCGACCGTGTCGGCATCCATGATTTCCGAGCGCTGCTCGTAGATCACCTTGCGCTGGTCGTTCATCACGTCATCATATTCGACGACCTGCTTGCGCGCTTCATAGTTGCGCGCTTCGACCTTTTTCTGGGCGGTTTCAATGGCTTTCGACAGCCATTTGCCACCGATTGCCTCGCCGTCCTCGAGATTCTTGTTCATCATCTTGGCGAACATCGTTTCGGTGCCGAAGATGCGCAGCAGATCATCCTCGAGGCAGAGATAGAAACGGCTCAGCCCCGGATCGCCCTGGCGACCGGAACGGCCGCGCAGCTGGTTGTCGATCCGGCGGCTTTCATGCCGCTCGGTGCCGAGCACGAACAGACCGCCCGCCGCTCGCACTTCCTCGCGTAGCGCGCGGACTTCTTCCTCGATCTTGGCGATGGCCTTGTCCCGTTCCGGCCCCTCTTCCATGTCGGCCAGTTCTTCCTCGATCCGGAAATCGATATTGCCGCCGAGCTGGATATCGGTGCCGCGACCGGCCATGTTGGTCGCGATCGTCACCGCACCGGGAGAACCGGCCTGGGCGACAATATGCGCTTCCTGCTCATGGAAGCGGGCGTTGAGGACATTATGCTTCACGCCTTCCTTGTTGAGGAAGTCGGAGAGCAGCTCGGATTTCTCGATCGACACGGTGCCGACCAGCACCGGCTGGCCCTTGTCGCTATGTTCCTTGACGGTCTTTGCAATGGCGGCAAATTTGTCGAGCGTATTCTTGTAGAATTCGTCATTCTCGTCGATCCGCTGGACCGGCTTGTTGGTCGGAATGGTGACGACATTCATCTTGTAGATTTCGAAAAATTCCGCTGCTTCGGTTTCCGCGGTGCCGGTCATGCCGGACAATTTGGGATACATGCGGAAATAATTCTGGAAGGTGATCGAGGCCATGGTCTGGTTTTCCGGCTCGATCTGGACGCCTTCCTTGGCTTCCACTGCCTGGTGCAGGCCGTTGGACCAGCGCCGCCCGTCCATCATCCGGCCGGTAAATTCGTCGATGATGATAACCTTGCCGTCCTTGACGATATAGTCGGTGTCGCGCTTGCGCATGACATTGGCCATCAGCGCCTGGTTGAGATGGTGGACAACCTGGGTATTCTCGAAATCATAGAGATTGTCACCGACCAGCAGACCGGCTTCCTCGAGCAGGCGTTCCGCCTTTTCCGTGCCCTCTTCGGTCAGCGAGATATTGCGTGATTTCTCGTCCTTTTCATAATCATCCTCGGTGATATTCTGGACCACCGCGTTGACCTGCAGATAGAGATCGGACTTGTCGTCGGTCGGGCCTGAGATGATCAAAGGCGTCCGCGCTTCGTCGATCAGGATCGAGTCGACTTCGTCGACAATCGCGAAATTGAACGGCCGCTGGACCATCTGGGCGCGCTCGTGCTTCATATTGTCGCGCAGATAATCAAAGCCGAATTCGTTGTTGGTGCCGTAGGTAATGTCCGCCGCATAGGCCGCGCGGCGCTCGGCCTCGCCCAGATTGGGGACGATCACGCCGACTTCCAGACCAAGGAAATTATAGACCTGGCTCATCCATTCCGCATCACGGCGGGCGAGATAGTCGTTGACGGTGACGACATGGACGCCCTTGCCCTCGATCGCGTTGAGATAGCAGGCGAGCGTCGCGACCAAAGTCTTGCCCTCACCGGTCCGCATTTCGGCGATTTCGCCGCGATGGAGCACGATACCGCCGATCAGCTGCACATCATAATGCCGCTGGCCCAGCGTCCGCTTGGCCGCTTCGCGAACGACCGCAAAGGCTTCCGGCAATATGTCGTCGAGCGTCTCGCCGCCGGCGACCCGTTCCTTGAACTGCACGGTCTTGGCCGCCAGTTCCGCGTCGGAGAGCGGTTCGACTTCCGTTTCGAACGCGTTGACCGCATCGACCACTTTCTGCATGGATTTGACGTACCGGTCATTGGCTGACCCGAAGATGGATTTGGCTAAACCGCCGAACATGACATTTTCCAATTTGTAAATTTTGCCGGCCGGTAGCCGGCCGCGAACAGGATGAATTTGGGGAGAGTCTTTCGCCGTTCAATATCGGCGAAACAGAAAATGGCGCTAGGGCGCGCCTTCTTCATGCTCCAGCTTGTCGCCGGCTTCGCTGCGCATCGCGACGACGGCCCAGTCCGGCATGCTGCTGCCGGTTTTGCCAATAGTGCGCGACGCGACCAAGCAGGCTTCGGCCAAAGCGCAGGACTGGTGATCCGGTATCGTATAAACGGCCGCTGCGATAATGGCGGAGGATTCGGCCTCTGCGGCCTCCGACAGGCTCGCCGCGCTGCCCAGTTCCGGCACCACGCGTTCCGCAGCCGCTGCCGACGCGGGCACGGCGAGGCCGACAGCGTTGAATAGCAGCAACATAAAACTTGCAAAATATGCGTTCATGGACAAGGCCTCGTCATATCAGCGCGTTCTATCAAAACATTGTATAAAGGCAAGTTAAGTGTCGGACAAACTTTCGCCCCTGGCGCCAGCACAATCTCCCGTTTTACCGGATATCGAGGGCGTATCCTGCCGCATTGCCCGCGCGCAGTACAAGGAGTGGGACCGCTGCGACCTGACCTTTGTCGAACTGGCAGCGGGCACAGCAGTCGCAGGGGTGCTGACGCAAAGCAAATGCCCTTCGCCGGAAGTCGAATATTGCCGCGAAGCGCTGAAAGGCGGCAAGGCGCGCGGTCTGGTCGTCAACGCCGGCAATGCCAACGCTTTTACCGGCGCACGCGGCATGGCGGCGGTACAGAAAATATTGTCGCTGGCCTCGGCCCATCTTGGCTGCGCGGAACACGAAATATTCGTTTCCTCGACCGGCGTGATCGGCGTGCCCTTGCCGCAGGACAAGGCCGAAGCGGGCCTGAAAGCGGTGTTTGCAGCGGATCCCTGCAGCTGGGAAGCGGCCGCGGCAACGATCATGACGACCGATACATTCCCGAAAATGGCGACCGCGAGCGCCATCGTCGGCGGTAAGACCGTTCATCTGAGCGGCATCATCAAAGGCTCCGGCATGATTGCCCCGGATATGGCGACCATGCTCGGTTATATTTTTACCGATGCGTCGGTGGAGGCCGGCTTTTTGCAGCAGATGCTGAGCGCGGCGACGGCAAAAAGCTTCAACTGCATCACCGTCGACAGCGACACGTCGACCAGTGATACCGTGCTGGCTTTCGCCACAGGGAAAAGCACGGCCCCTGCCCTGACGTCCTTTGACGACAATGGTGCCGATGCCTTCCAGGCGGCGCTGAGCGATCTGTGCATGCAAATGGCGCATCTCGTCGTCCGCGATGGCGAAGGCGCGAGCAAATTTATCGAAATCGCTGTGACCGGTGCGGATAGCGATGACAGCGCCAAGCGCATTGCCCTCTCGATTGCCAATTCGCCGCTGGTCAAGACCGCCATTGCCGGCGAGGACGCCAATTGGGGGCGGGTCGTCATGGCGGTCGGCAAGGCCGGTGAGCCAGCGGACCGTGACCGGCTGGCGATCGGCTTCGGCGGCGTCACCGTCGCCCGCGAAGGCCTGGTCGTGCCCGATTATGACGAGGCGCCGGTCGCCGCGCATCTCCAGGGCAGTGAAATCGACATTACGGTCGATATTGGTCTGGGCGAAGGCCGGGCAACGGTCTGGACCTGCGACCTCACCCACGGCTATATCGAAATCAACGCCGACTACAGGAGTTAGGTTCTTGCACAATCTCTATCAGCCCGTCCTCGACATCATCGAAAAGGCGGCGCGCGATATTGTGCTGCCTTATTACCAGAATCTGACATCGCACCAGATTGACGAGAAAACACCCGGCGATCTGGTGACCGTCGCCGACAAGCTCAGCGAGGAATATATCGCCGGGGCGCTGTCGGCATTGCTGCCCGAGACCAAG
The DNA here is from genome assembly GCF_002776575.1 of Sphingorhabdus sp. YGSMI21. Taxonomy (GTDB): domain Bacteria; phylum Pseudomonadota; class Alphaproteobacteria; order Sphingomonadales; family Sphingomonadaceae; genus Parasphingorhabdus. The sequence goes on from NZ_CP022548.1 coordinate 3,467,092, forward strand.
ATTGTCGGCGAGGAAGCCTTTGCCGCCGATGAATCGGTGCTGGACCAACTGGCCGACGGCCAGGTCTGCATCATCGACCCGATCGACGGGACCGGCAATTATGCTGCCGGACGGGGCCCGTTCGGGATCATGATTGCCTTGGTCGAGGAGAATGAAACCGTTGCCGGCTGGCTTTACGACCCGCTGACCGGCCGCATTTGCCATGCCGAGAAGAACGGCGGCGCCTTTATAAACGGGGACCGGGTCGCCGTTCCCGAAGATCATCCGGAAAAACCCGTTGCGGCGCTGGCAACCGGGTTCATGACGCCGGAAGAGCGCGACACACTGCTCGCCGCAGCCCAGCCTTTTTACGAAATTGTCGATATTCCGCGCTGCGCCGCCGAGCAATATCCGAGACTGGTCGAGGGAACCAACCATCTCTCCGTATTCAAGCGCACACTGCCCTGGGACCATGCGTCCGGGGTGTTGTTTCTCAATGAAGCCGGGGGAAAATGCGCGCGTTGGGACGGATCGGACTATCGCCCCGCAGACCGCAGGAAAGGCCTGCTCGGCGCCTCGTCCCCGAAACTTTGGGACGAGGCAGCCGAGCGGCTCGGGGATATTTTCAGAAACTAGGCAGGTAGGCTGGATTCAAGCCAGGTTTTCAGCTGGCTTTTCGGAGCCGCGCCGACCTTGGTTTCAACCGGTGCGCCATTGTGGAACAATATCATGGTCGGGATGCCACGCACGCCATATTTGGCGGGTGCATCGGGACTGTCGTCGATATTGAGCTTGGCGATGGTCACCTTGCCGGCCAGTTCGTCGCTGATTTCTTCCAGCGCGGGGCCGATCATCTTGCAGGGGCCGCACCATTCCGCCCAGAAATCGACGAGCACGGGGCCGTCAGCCTTCAGGACATCGCCTTCGAAACTTGCGTCGGTAATTGCTTTGGTAGCCATAACGAATCTCCAATTGTTCAGACCCTATCTAGTTATGGTCAGGCCTCGGCTCAAGCGCGGTAGCGGAAAGCTTTTTCATATCGGCTCAAAGCCCGGCTTGTGCCGCTCGATCAGATCCGGGGCCAGTTCCAGCATTTGCGGGCCGTGCGAATAGAGCAGCCCGGCCTTGATCGAACGATCCGGGAATATCTTTTCCAGCGCGGCGACATAGGCCGCCATCTGGCGCAGATAGGCGACGGGCGCCTGTTCGGCACTGTCGGGCACCCGGCGGCCGGTCTTGAAATCGACGACATAGATTTGATCGTCGGTGATCAGCAGGCGGTCGACCGTGCCGGAAATGACATGTTCGCCGACCACCGCGGCTATCGGCGCTTCTGCGAGACTTTCCGGCGCGAAAAGCGCCGACCAGGCCGGATTGCCCATGACCGTCAGCACCGTCTGGATGATCTCTGCGCGGCGCGCCGGATCGGTGATCTGCTTCTGCTTTTCCAGCCAGCGGTCGGCGACATCCATCCGGCGCGCCGGCGCGATATTCGGCAGGCGCTGAAACAGGCTGTGCAACAATATCCCGCGTTCGGCAGCGTCACGCATGGTCAGGTCCGGCGGCGGATTGCTGGCATCGTCGGGGCCGAGATGCGAGGGGGTCAAGGGTCGCGGCGGGCGGGATTCTTCCGGAGCAGCCCGGAACAGCCAGTCCGGCGCCGGCACATGATCCCCTGCCCCGTCAGCGGCTCTTTCGGGAGCCGCCGGTGCAGCGGGCCTGTTCCGGCTCTCCGTCCGATATTCCCGCACAGCCTGCCAGTCCGGGTCTTCGCGCCATTCGCTGCCCAAGGCCGTCAGACCGCGCTCCATCGCCCCATACCAGCTCAGTTCCGGCACTTCGCCTTTCGCTCTGGGTCCGAGCACGCCGGCAACGACCAGATGTTCTTCCGCGCGGGTCATCGCGACGTAGAGCAGCCGCCAATGTTCTTCCATCGCGACCTTGTCGGCATAGGCGGCATGTTCAGCCAATATGCCGACGCGCTCGGCCTTGCGGACCGGGACAACCGGATATTCCAGTTCGCGACCGGTCCCTTCGCCCAGTTTGATGCTGAAACCGCCGCTTTTCTTGCTCGCCGGGTCAAAGGTCGCATTGGCAAGGATCACAAGCGGCGCCTGCAATCCCTTTGCGCCATGAACGGTCATCAGCCGCACTTCATTGCCGCCCTCGACCTGCTCGCGCTTGATTTCGACATCGCCGCGGTCGAACCAGTCGAGAAAACCCTGCAAGGTCGGGATATGATCCCGCTCGAAGGCCAGGGCGGTCGCCAGCAGTTCGTCCAGCGGATCGACCGCCGCATGGCTAAGCCGGGAGAGCAATTTGCGCCGCCCCTGCATCGGCCCGGACAATATCGTCTCGAGAAACTGGTAGGGCGTGTTGAAATCGGCCATCGCCAGCAGCTGCTGCAACGGCTTTATCTGCTCTCCCAGACCGTCCTGTCGGCGCAGAAATTCCCAGAGGCTCTTCTCGCCATTGGCCTTGCCGCGATGACCGCGCGCCAGCAGATCCTCTTGCGTCCAGCCGAGCAACGGCGAAACCAGCAGGCTGGCGAGGTTGAGATCGTCATTTGGCTGTAGCACGAAGCGGATCGCGGCCAGCAGGTCTTGAACAACCAGCGGCTGGTTGAGGCGGATACGATCAATCCCCGCCACCGGAACCTTTTCGGCAAACAGACGGGCAACGATGAGCGCACTGAGCTCGTCGCGCTTGCTCACCAATATCAATATATCCTTGGGTTGCAGCGCCCGTTTTTGCCGTTCCAGCCAAAGCGGGTTTTCCGGCGACAGCCATTGCTTGATCTGCACAGCCAGCTGCTGGGCAATGACCCTTTTCTCTTCGCTGGCCCAGGATTCCTCGTCCTCATCGTCGGCATCGCTTCTGTTGGCAATCGGTTTCCACAAGGTCACGCTACCGCTCGCATCCTGATAGTTGCTGCGATGCTCAGGGACCCGATGATCGAGCCCCAGCTGTTCGTGGCCCAGCTGTTCCAGCGTCGCATCGACCACTTTCAATATCGGCGGCGTCGAGCGGAAACTGCGGTCCAGCGACAGGTCGCCAAACGGCTGTTCCGATGCCTCTGCCAGCGCGAAAAATTCGGTGCGCGCATTGGCATAATTATGCGGACTAGTGCCCTGAAAGCCGAAGATAGCCTGTTTAAAATCGCCCACCGTGAACAGCGTCCGGTGCCGCTCGGGCTTCACGCCTATGCCGGCAAAAAATTCACCGGCCAGCGCGCGGACGATATCCCATTGCGCGACATTGGTATCCTGCGCCTCGTCGATCAATATATGATCGGTACGCTGGTCGAGCTTGTAGCGGATCCATTCCGCCATATCGCTTTTCTGCAACAGCCGGGCGGTCATCCGGATCATGTCGTCGAAATCGACCACGCCGTGCAGCTTTTTGGCATCGGCATAGCGATGGTAGAAAGCCTGTCCGGCCTGCAGTGCGCCCGCAAACAGGTCGGCATATTCGAACAGGACCGCTTTTCCGAGAAGGTCGCTGCTCCACTCATACAGCGATCCGGCGATGAAATCATAGTCTGGCAGAGCTTTGAGCAGGCCTTTCGTGGGTTTGGGCGGGGCTCCGGTGGATTTGGTCGCCCAGGCCAGATGAACATCAGGCAAGGCTGCTGCGCGTTCTTGCGGATTGAGGCTCAGCCAGAGGCGGATCGCGAGCTGCCGCTCCTGTTCCTTCTTGCCGCCGGCTTCCGCCATCGCATCGCGCAACAGGGTAATTGCGCGCAGATCAATGGCTTCATCTGTGCAGCGGCTGGCCAGCCACGACTGGGCATCGCCGTCAATCGGCAGGCCCAGCAGCTGACGGACGAAGGGCAAGATGCCGGACGGCAGCCCGTCCATCGCTTCGGCCTTGGCGGCGCAAGTCATCAGAAATTGCTCGGTCGCCTCCTCGCCCATCCGGACGCTCAAACGCTGAATCGCTTCGACAATCTGCGGGCGCCCGGCCTGTTCTTCCTCGAGCAGCAAATCGCCCAAGGCCTCGCGCGCCAATATCTTCTGGTCGCGGTCCTCGATCGGCTTGAACATCGAGGCGATGCCGGCCTCTTCCGGGAACGACGCGAGCAAGGACTGGCAGAAGCCGTGGATCGTCATGATCCGCAGGCCCCCGCCCTGCGCATCGAGAACTTGGGCGAATAAGGTTCGCGCCCGGGCTCTCGCCTCGGGTCCGGTCGACGCGCCGATGGCGCGAAGGTCGTTTTCCAGCAGGGTGTCGTCCATCCGCACCCAGGCGGCCAGTTGCCGGTTGATCCGCTCCGCCATTTCCGCCGCGCCCGCCTTGGTGAAGGTCAGGCAGAGAATATGTTCAGGATCGATCTTTTCGGTCAGCAGCAGGCGAAAAACGCGCGCAGTCAGAACCTGGGTCTTGCCGGTTCCGGCCGACGCGCTAAGCCAGATATGGGCATCGGGTTCGACCGCATCGATCTGCCGGTCCTTCAGCGGAAAGATTTTCGGCTTTTCGCTACTCATGGTCCGGAGCCTCCGCCGGCGCGCGGCCGTACCATTCTTCGAGCCGCATCAGCTGGTCATAGTCGGCATAGCGGGCATATTCCGGATGCAGCTTGGCGGTCATCGGCTCGCTGCCCTTCAGATAGTGATCGGCGGCCTCGTTGAACCGGGCGACGGCATGATCTACCATCGCGTCGGCCGGAATGATATTCTCGCCGCGCCCTTTTGCGGGGGAGCGGATATAACCGAATTCGTCGGTGCCGCCCTTTTTCGCCAGCGACCAATATTCGAAAGCAACCGCCTCGCCTTCAATATCCTTGAAGCCGCCCAGCTCAGCGATGGCGGCGAGCAGGCCAAGCTGCAGATTATAGCCTTCGGCCACCGCCTTGTTGCTCGGCGCGCCGCCGGTCTTGTAATCGACAATGGCGATACCGCCATCGGGCATCCCGTCGATACGGTCGGCGATGCCCGACAGCTCGACACCGGCAATCTCGGCCTTGCCATAGATTTCCGAGGCCAGCGGTTCGCGGCCAGTCTTGCGGCCCTCCGCCAGCGTAGCAGCGATCCAGTCCAGCCCTTCCAGCAGGCGCGGCGCCCAGAGGCTGCGCATCAGCGGGTGCAGACCGGGATCGTCCAGGAAAGCCTTCGCCCGCTGGCGCAAAGCCGCCGGGGCATAATCATCCTCTCTCGCCCACTGGTCGAGAATGTCGTGAATGATCGTGCCCCGCCAGGCCGCGCTCGGGTCGGCGTCGATCATGTCGAGGGCGGCAAAGCCCATGATCTTTTTCGCATAGAAGGAATAGGGATCTGCGATCAGGCTGTCGACCTGGGTCACCGAAATCGGGATAAGGCGCTGTTCCCTGCTCGGCAGCGGCGCTGGACGGACATAGGGCGCGGGTTCGCTTTCCGGCTGGTCGATCGCGGCCAACCAGGCGCGGGCCTGCGGATGTTCCTTCAGATTGTCCCCGCACATGCCCTTCAGCCGGAGCAGGAAGCGCGAGGCAATGGCCGGGCCGGAATCATCCCGGTGCGCGCGGGAGAGAATGACTTTTTTGGCGCCCATTGCGCCGACCAGATCGTGTGCGGAAAGACCGATCTGCCGTTCCTGTGCCGGCAGGCCCAGTGATTTGCGGATCATCGGCGCGAGCCATGGGTCGGGCGTAATCGCCTGCGGCCAGCTGCCTTCGTTGAGACCGCAGCAGATCACCAGTTCCGACTGTTGCAGCCGCGCTTCGAGCAAGCCGTAAAGCGCGATCCGCGGGTGGCCTCCGTAGGGCGGACGCACCGAAATATCGGTCATCAGGGTCTCGAAATAGCCGGGCAGCTCATTTGCCTTTATCCGGATCGGTCCCATTTCCGCGCGGGTCTGCAGCTTTGCCAGCAGGTCGGCCAGATCCCGGCCACCCGGACCGGCCCAGATCGCGCCATCGGTCAAATTCTCGGCCAGTTGCCGCAGCTGGTCGAGTAGTTTCGGCCAGTCGAGCGAAGAGGCGAAGAGACTTTCCATCGGCTCGAACATCGTGCGCACCGATTGCCACCATGGCGTGATGGCGGCGCGCAAGCTTTTCGTCCGGTGATTGTCGGTCCGCAAGAGCGCGTCAATGCCCGCCAGTCCCGGTGCCGGACGCGGGCCGCGCAGCAACAGGTCAAGCTTGCGGACATGGTCGAGCCACAAAAGCCGCCCCTCGCCCCGCTGCACCAGCGGATGCTTGAGCAGGGCGAGAAATTCCGCCGGTGGGAATCCGTCGGCAACCGCGGATAACAGGTTAAGGAAGAACACACCCTCCGGCAGCTTCGCCAGTGGCTGGCCGGCCGTGTCGTCTACCTGGATATCCCAGCGTTTCAGATGGGCCGAGATGCGCGTTGCCAAAGACCGGTCCGGCGTGACAATCGCCACCCGCTGGTCCGGGTCTTCCAGCGCCTCGCGCGCCAGCAGCGCGATGACCTGCGCTTCTTCGGCGCTGTTGCGTGCCTCGATCGTCTGCACCCCGGCGAGACTGCGTTCGCTGCTTTCCAGCGTCTGCCAGCGCACCGTCAGTTTCGGGATCGCGAAAGCATTGCTCAGCGCCCGGCTGCGCTGCGCCGCTGCGCCGCTTTCGCCGGTGCGCGGCCAGCGCAATATTTCACCCCGCGCGATCGACATCCGGTCGAGCAGCAATTTCATATGATATTGCGGATGGGTCTCCTGCGCGCGCTTTATATAGCCGCTGTCCGGGTCGGGCTGGAAGGGCCCCAGCATATCCCATTCCTGGTCCGGCATGATCAGGTCGAGGTCGGGCAGGACCACCAGTCCTTGTGGCATGAAGGCTATGGTTTCCAGAAAACGGGCAACGGCGGGCGCGGAGGTGGTGATGCCGGCGGCAACGACGAAATGGTCGGGTGGCGATGTCTTCCAGCTTTTGGCGATATGATCGAACAGGGCGTTGCGGCGGATCGCCTGATCGACCCGCTGCCATTTTTCCAGCTGCTGCCGCCATTTTTCGGCGATGACCAGGAAGAAGCGATAGGAATCCTGCCAGTGGCTGGACAGGTCGAGGCTCTCCGGCTCTGTCTTCATCAGATCGGCCAGCGAGATTTCCTCGACATTCAGCTGGTCGAGCGTGCTGGCAAACTCGCGCGCCAGCCGCAGTGCGTCCTTGGCCAATATGGCATCGTCACGCAGCCGGATTTCTTTCTGGATCAGTTGCGCCAGCGTGAGCAGCCGGTCCATCGGATCGACGGCCGCCGGAATATCGAGCGCCAGTTCGCCGGAGTCGAGCGCTACACCGATGGATTCGTCCAGATCGAGGTCACCGATCACTGCCATTTGCGGCAGCAACAGCCCGTCTTCGCTCAGCCGCACGAACGCTTCCTGCAAGGCCCGCTGGGCGCGGTTGTTGGGCAATATGACGAGCCCGCGGGCCAGTCCGAATGCGTCCTTGGCAAAGCGGTCGATCAGTCCCTGTGCCAGCGCATCGGCGAAACCGCCGTGCGCGGCGATATTGTAGATCGCTGGCCGACGGCGGTCAGACATGCGTCAGCGCGGCTTCTGTCGGCGTTATCGCTTGCGGCGAGCCGACCTCGAACCATTGGCCGTGGTGAACTGTACCAAACAGCCGACCTTCGCCGATGGCGCGCTCCCAGAATATATTGGTGGAAAAAGCGCCTGCGGGCGCATCGCGCAGCAATCGTTTGGAGATCAGCTGGATACCAGAATAGATCAGCGGTGCCTTCTGGTCCGGAAGCTTGCGCGAAATGCGCTTCTCTTCGTCGAGATGGAAATCACCGTCGCCCTGATAATTGTGAGCAGCTTCCCGCTCAATCAGCAACAGCAGCGCGTCCATCCTGTCCCCGTCCCATGTTTCCGCCAGCTGCAACAGGCTGTTGGCGGGACCATCGGTCCAGAGATTATCACTGTTGATGCAGAAGAAAATATCTTCCTCGATCATCGGCTCTGCCTGGACCAGTCCGCCGCCGGTCTCGAGCAGCTGCGCTCGCTCGTCGGACACCCGGATATCAATCGGATAGGGCAAGGCAGCGAGATGCGCTTCCATCATGTCGGCGAGATAGTGAACATTGACGACAGCCTTGCCGATTCCCGCCTCGACCAGCTTCTCGAAACAATGATCGATCATCGCCTTGCCGGCCACTTCGACCAGCGGCTTGGGCCGGGTTTCGGTCAGCGGACGCATCCGCTTGCCCAGTCCGGCCGCCATGATCATCGCGGTGTCGACTTTGGTCATTTGGCTTCTTTCGAGGCCGGCATCGGTCGGCTACGAACTCCAATCGGGATATTCTGGTCAAACCATTTCGCGACAGGTGCAAGCGCAGGGTGCAGCAGGTCTTTCTCCAGCAGACTCCACATTCGGGGCAGAAAATCGAGATAGCGCTGCTTGCCGTCCCGCATGCAAAGACGAACAAAGATACCAATGATCTTGGTGTTCCGCTGCGCGCCAAGGATGGCGTAATGGCTGCGGAATTCCGAAGCTGCCTCCGCGTCATGATCGGCCAGATAATAGCCGAGCATGTTCTCTTCGAGTTCATCCGGGACATCGCGGCGGGCGTCCTGCAGCATTGACACCAGATCATAGGCAGGATGCCCCATCAGCGCGTCCTGAAAATCCAACAAGCCGAGCCGGCCGTCTTCCAGCAGCATGATATTCTCGGCATGATAATCGCGCATCACTGTGACCGGCGGCTTCTGGCCCGCGATCACGGGCGCGAGAATTTGCCGCCAGATGGCCTCGAAGCCTTCTGTATCGACGTCCAGCTGCTGTGCCGGGCAATACCATTCGGTCAGCAAATTGACTTCGCGCAAATATTGCGCCTCGTCATAGGGCGGCAGCGCTGCCGCTGGCGCCTTGTGCAGGTCTCGCAGCAGATCAATCACCCGACGATAGATCGCGTCCTCGTCCTCCGGATGATCATCGAGATGCTCGCGCATCCGCTGGTCGCCGAAATCCTCCAGCAGCACCAGTCCCTGATCGAGATCGCGGGCGAAGATTGCGGGCGCTGCAAAGCCGGCGCCGACCAGATACTCGGCAATATCGATAAACGGCTTCGGGTCTTCGTGCGGCGGCGGTGCATCCATCAATATCGCAACCCGCTCACCATCCTGGACACGGAAATAACGCCGGAAGGACGCATCTCCGGCGACCGGTGAAATATGGGCATCATTCCACCCGTTCTGCTGCAAAAATTCTACCGCTGCTGGCGGCGGTTTCATGTCAATGGCCATCGATCGTTCCAAGCGTCACCGGCGGTCCAAGTCAACCGGCGATTGCCCTCCCCGGTAATTTCCAGATGAAGATTAAGTGCATCGGTCCAGAAACTGTCCGGCATTCGGTCCGGCCATTCGACGATCATGGCGCCGTCGATCAGCGCGTCCTCCAGACCGAGTTCGGGAATCTCCTCCGGATCTTCAATCCGGTACAGATCGACATGGGCGACCGGGATCCGGGTTTCCGGCGGTTCATAGGGCTGAACAATCGCAAAGGTCGGACTGGGCACTTCGGCGCCATAGCCCAGTCCTTCCAAAATGCCTCTTGCCAATGTCGTCTTTCCGGCGCCGAGCGTGCCGCGCAGCGCGATCTTGTCACCCGCACGCAATAGCGCGCCCAGTTTCCGACCGACATCCAGGGTGGCTTGCTCGCTTTGCAAGATCATCATGCTGTCATTGCCGCGGCAGATGCAGGGTGACCAGCGTCCCCTGCCCCGGTTCGGAGGTCAGCGTCAGGTCGCCACCATGGGCGCGGACCAGTTGGCGCGCCAGCGGCAGGCCGAGGCCGCCCGATTTCTCGTTGGCTTTCTGATCCCGCGAACGGGCGAAACTGTCGAATACCTTCGACTGCTCGCCAGCGGTCATGCCGGGCCCATTATCGGAGATATGGATCAGGGCCTGTTTCACATTGCCCGATCCATGGATGAGCAGCCGCCCGCCTTCATCGGTATATTTGATCGCATTGTCGACGATCTGCGAAATGGCCTGCGTGAGCCGCTTCTTGTCGGCCAGCGCCGAACCAAGCTTTTCATCGAGCTGCAGCTCCACCCCGATCGCCTTGGCCGAAGCATCGTCGGCGAAATGGCTCGCGATATCCTCGATCAGCCTCTTCAGATTGACCTTTTCCTTGGCGATCGGCAGCGCGCCGGCTTCGCTCTGGCTGAGGTCGAGAACATTTTCGATCTGGTTGCCCAACCGTTTGACCGACTGCAGGATCGCACGGACATATTCGTGGCCCTGATCGGTCAGCGGCCCGGCAATGCCCTGGTCCAGAAGCTCCGCAAATCCGCCGATGGAGGTCAACGGAGTCCGGAATTCATAGCTCATGTTGGACAGGAATCTGCCCTTGATCGAATCCGCTTCGACCAGCGCTTCGTTGCGTTCGCGCAGCGCCTGCTCGATCCGGTAGCTGTCCGAAATGTCGAGCATGGTGAACAATGCATTGCCGTCGGGCAAGGGAATGGCGGCAAATTCAAACCGGCGGCCATCGGCAAAGTTGAGCCGGCCGCCTTTCTGCTGTCGCTCGGTCGTGGCGCTGCGCACCATTTCGCGCACTTCCGAAATGCGGGCGGGCTGCTTCAACTGACCTGCCATTTTCTGCATCAGCGAGTCGACACGCGGATGCTTGCCAAGGTCGGTTTCATCGAGACCCCAATTATTGGCAAATTGGTGGTTCCAGATGTTCAACTTGCCGTCGGCGGCAAAAACCGCGAGCGATTCAAACAGATTGTCGAAAGTGGCGGTCCGCACCCTCAGCAAGGTATCGCGGGCGCTCGCCAGCTGGACCTGTTCGGTGCGATCTTCGAAAATGACCAGCAACCCGCCGTCCGGAGTCGGATTGGCCAGCACCCTGAGATGGGTACCATCGGCCAGCAGCCAGTTTTCCTCCATCGCCCTGGTGGACTGGAACCAGCCGGTCCGTTCCTCGCGCCATTCCGGGAAATCGCGGACTTCGGGAATGCGGTTCATCTCCCGCATGCGGTCCAGCACGCGCGGAAATTCCGGTCGTTCCGCTATCCATTGCTGGCGCATGGAGAAAATCCGCTGGAACGGAAGATTGCAGAATTTCAGCGATTTGTCCGCGCCGAACTGGGCCACGCCGGCGGAAATCCGGTCGAGCATGTCGCGCTGTGATTCCCCGAAACGCCGCTGTTCCCGGCGCGCATCTTCCAGATCCTGAATGTCGATCGCATAGCCGGCGATCCCCGATTTGCCGAGCGGCACATCAACCACCTGGGTCATCCGCCGTTCGCCGCCCACGGTTGTCGCAACGACCCGTTCAAGCGGTTCGCCCCTGTCCCGCGCCCGGGCCGCTGCATCGACCGGACTGAAACCGTCGACCGGTTCGACCAGCTCGACGCCATTGGCAATGACCTGCTCGCCATTCTCGGCATCGACGGCGGCGACATAGGCGCTGTTGACCAATGTCAGGCGCATGTCGGGCGAGCGGTGCCACATCGGCACCGGTGCCGCCTCGATCAGGGCGGAAAGCGCGTCAAATGCCGCACGCGCGGCCTCGTTTTCATCGCGCAGCTTGGCGATCTCGCCCTCGCTGTCCGTGGCGTCGAAAATCCAAAGGAGGGCGCTGCCGTTGGGCGCGATTTTCTGATCCGCAAGCCCGCCGCGGATCAGCAGCGCCTTGTCGGAACCGCGCACCTTGATCGCCCGAACGAAGCTGCTGCCGGTTTTCTGCGCGAGATTGACATCCTGCATCAGCGCTTCGAGATCCTGCCGGATCATCCCGCGGGATTCCTCGGATAGTTCGGAAATATGGGCCGGCAGATGATCAAAGCCGAGCCAGTGCATCAGCCTTTGCGAGGCCTCCAGCTTGCCATCGGAACGAACCAGCAACGGCAGGGCCGGAGATGTTTCGAGCAACCGTCCCAGCCTGCCGGACTGTCGCAAGGTCGATTCCGCCTTGCTCTTCATCGCCAGACCGGTCCAGATCGCCCAAGCCGCTACGCCCAGCCAGGCAGCAAGTATGAGGCCCAATATGACAGCCGTGAGATCAGGGACGTTGGACATTGACTATTCCGATTAGACGGATAGTTAACCTACGAAAACCCCTATTCTTTATGACTTGGAAATGCGCCACAGACTAAGCTATCTGCGGGGTCGCACCAAAGTGGAGAGCAGCCATGCCCATCGACGAAAGCCGGACCTTCAAACCGATCAATATTGCGTTGCTGACCGTGTCCGATACCCGCACCCCGAAAGAAGACACGTCGGGCGACATCTTGGCCGAACGGATCAAGAGCAAGGGCCATGTCCTGCTCTACCGCAATCTGCTGAGAGACGACAAGTCCATCCTCATGGCCCAGCTTCACCAATGGATTGACGACGAGCAGGTCGATGTCATCATCACCACCGGCGGCACCGGCCTGACCGGGCGCGATATCACGCCGGAAGCGCTGAATGCGGTCAAGGACAAAGATATTCCCGGCTTCGGGGAACTGTTCCGCTATCTGAGCATCGCCAAGATCGGCACTTCGACCGTGCAATCGCGCGCCTGCGCCGTGGTGGCGCGCGGCACCTATATCTTCGCCCTGCCCGGTTCCAACGGCGCGGTGAAGGACGGATGGGACGGCATTCTCGATACCCAGCTCGACAGCCGCCACCGGCCCTGCAATTTTGTCGAACTGATCCCCAGGCTGCTTGAAAAATAGCGCATAAATCCATTTGTTCTTACTATGTTCTCATAGTATGGTAAGCGCATGGTCGACAAGAGCAGGATATTGCATCAGGTCCAGAAGGGCAGAGGCGCGCCGAGCAACGGGGTCTCGCAACGATTCAATCTACTGGACCGGGAGACGGACGGCGACTGGCTGGACGAGCGAGAGCGTATCGGAGACAGCGCCGCCAGGCTGAGGACGGACGTCACCGTCGAATTTCCCAAGTCGATCATCAGTTACAACAGCTCGCCCGACCTGCCGTTCGATCGTTCGATCAACGCCTATCGCGGCTGCGAACATGGCTGCGTCTATTGCTATGCCCGGCCGACGCATGCCTATCACGATCTGTCCCCCGGCCTCGATTTCGAGAGCAAGCTGTTCGCCAAACCGAATGCCGCCGAACTGCTCCGCCAGACATTTGCCAAACCCGCCTACCGGCCGGCCAGCCTCGCCATCGGCACCAATACTGATCCCTACCAGCCGATCGAGAAACGCTACCGCATCACCCGGCAGATATTGGAAGTCATGCTGGAAACGCACCATCCGGTGGTAATCACTACAAAATCCAATCGCGTGGTCGAGGATATCGACCTGCTAACCCGGCTGGCGGCCAAGCAGCTTACGGCGGTGGCTATTTCCATCACCTCGCTCGACCCGCAGACAGCGCGCCTGCTGGAACCCAGAGCGCCCGCTCCTGCGCGCAGGCTGGAGGCGGTGCGGGCGCTCAGCGCCGCCGGCATATATGCGCATGTCAATATCGCGCCGGTCGTCCCGGGGATCACCGATCACGAGATTGAAGCGATTGTCGCGGCGGCAGCGGATTGTGGCGCCAGGAGCATCTCCTTCATTCCCATGCGTCTGCCCCATGAAGTCGCGCCCCTGTTCGAGCAATGGCTCGAAAGCCATTATCCGGAGCGCAAGGCCAAGGTGATGAGCATCGTCCGGCAGATCCGCGGCGGCAAGCGCAACGATCCCGATTTCCACAGCCGCATGCGGGGTCAGGGACCATGGGCCGACCTGATCCGCACCCGCATAGGCATCGCGTCGCGCAAGGCCGGGATCGGCAAGGCGAAGCTCAAACTCAGAACCGATCTGTTCCGGCGCCCGGTGATCAAGGGCAGCCAGATGGAACTATTCTAGGCGTCCGCCAGACTTTTCAGCTTATAGTCCTTATATTCCTCGCGCAGCGACCGTTTGAGGATTTTCCCGGTGGCGGTGTGCGGCACCTCGGCGACGAATTTCACTTCGTCCGGCAGCCACCATTTGGCGACCTTGTCGCCGAGATAGGCGATGATCTCGTCTTCCGACACCTCGCTGCCGGGCTTGCGCACGACCAGCAGCAGAGGCCGCTCGTCCCATTTCGGATGATAGACACCGACCGCTGCCGCTTCGGCAACACCGGGACAGCCGACAGCGGCATTTTCCAGTTCGATCGAGCTGATCCATTCACCACCCGACTTGATCACATCCTTGGCCCGGTCGGTAATCTGCATCGTGCCATCGGGATGCAGCACTGCGACATCGCCGGTGTCAAACCAGCCATCATCCTCGACCGCATCCTCATCCGCACGATAATAGCGCTGGATAATCCAAGGGCCCCGGATTTCGAGCGTGCCGCTGGTCTTGCCGTCGCGCGGGGCGACATTGCCCTCCTCGTCGATCACTCGCAGCTCGACACCGAATGGCGGCCGGCCCTGCTTGCAGATGACATCCACCTGCTCGTCAAAGCTCAGCGCGTCCCAGTTGGCGGGAAGCGAACCGGCGGTACCGATCGGAGAGGTCTCGGTCATGCCCCAGGCATGGGCGACACGGATGCCGTTTTTCATCAACCGCTCGATCATCGAACGCGGACAGGCGGAACCGCCAATCACGACGACGCCCAATTTACCGTAATCGCCGCCATTTTCATCCATATCGGCGAACATCGAAAGCCATACGGTCGGCACGCCGGCACTATGGGTCACGCCCTCGTCACGGATCAGTTTCCACAGGACATGTGCCTCATTGCTGGCCGAAAACACCATTTTGGCGCCGACCGCCGCACAGGCGAAGGGCAGTCCCCAGGCATTGGCGTGGAACATCGGCACAACCGGCAGCATCACCGAGCGGGTCGCCAGATCCATCACATCGGGCTGCACTTCGGTGATCGCGTGGATGACGTTCGAACGATGCTCATAGAGCACGCCCTTGGGATTGCCGGTGGTACCGCTGGTATAGCAGAGACCGCACGGATCATTTTCATCGACATCGACCCAGTCGAAATTGCCGTCTTCCGCATCGACCAGCTCGCGAAAGGTCGGATAATCGCCTTTCTCGCCGTCAAACTGGATATAATGTTCAACCGTTTTCAGCTGCGGCTTGAGCATTTCGACAATCGGCGCGAACATTTTGTCGAACAGCAGCACCCGGTCTTCGGCATGGTTGATGATATAGACCAGTTGCTCTTCGAACAGGCGCGGATTGACCGTGTGAAGGATGCCGCCGATACCGGCCGAACCGTACCAGCTGATCAGGTGGTGCGCATGGTTCATCGCGATGGTCGCGATCCGGTCGCCCTTGTTCATGCCAAGCCGTTGCAATGCTTGCGAGAATTTGCGTGATTCCAGCCCGATCTCGGCCCAGTTGCTGCGGCTGATGCTGCCATCCGCCCAATAGCTCACAATCTCGCGATCGCCATGCTCTCTCGCAGCGTGATCGATCAAATTTGTAATCTTGAGCGAACTCGCTTGCATTGCACCGGCCATATCATCTCTCCAAACAGTTTATATTTGGCGGGTTTCTGATATGTTTGAGCCTAGCTGACAAGCCTTAATTTGGGTTTTGCAACCCGCATTGGTCGGGCCGGCCCCAGACGGACGTTGGCAAGCCCATGAACCCGTTCCAGCATCTCCACCGTTTCGGCATCCAGCCGGAAGGACCGGCCGAGACAGACTTTGACCGGATCATCATCGGGTCCCGCCATGGTAGCGACGATCTCGCTCTGGCCGCCAAGCAGCGGGGCGACCAGATTGGTCAGCTCGTGCAGACCGGCAATGTCCCGGACTTCCAGCTCCATTCGCGTGCGGGTTGTTTTCTCCAGCCCGTCGAGCGGCTGGACCGTCCGGATCGCCACCCGCGGATTTTCGTCTTCCGACTGCTGGTCCAGCTCGACCTTGAGCAAGGCGCAGCGCCCCTCCTGAGACAGCTCTTCCAATATCTTGCACTGGTCCTCGTCGAAGCAGCTGGCGGAAAATTGTCCGCTGCTGTCGGAGAGGTCGGCGAGCGCGAATCTCTTGCCCCGTCGGCTGTCGCGCCAGCGCACTTTCTCGATAAGCGCGGACATCACCGCCGGCTTGCGAATGCCCTCGCCAATCGGTTCTCCGCTGCACAATGCCGCATAGGTCATCGCGCCGAGCGAGGATGATACCGCCTGGAACTGGGACACCGGGTGCGAGGAGAAATAGAAGCCGAAGGCATCGCGCTCGCGGACCATGATCTCGTTGAGCGACCAGTTGCTGTTCTCCGGCAACCGGATCGCCTGCATATCGCCGCCGACACTGCCTTCTCCAAAGAGGCCGCCCTGCCCGCTTTCGCGCGCATCGGCGGCGCTGTTGGCGACCGAGAGTATCATGTCCGCGCCGTCATGGACCGCCGCGCGATTGGGCTCCAGATCGTCGAAAGCTCCGGCCGAGGCCAGGCTTTCCAGCTGGCGCTTGTTGAGGCCGTGCGGATCAATCCGGTTGGCAAAATCCTCGATCGACGAGAACGGCCCGCTCTGGGCACGTTCGGCGACCAGCGACTGCATCGCCTTCTCGCCGACATTTTTCAGACCCGCCAGCGCATAGCGGACGGCGAGCAGCGCGTCAGGCTGTTCCTCCACCGAGAAATTCGGCCGACTCTTGTTGATTGCCGGCTGCAGGACGGTTACGCCCAGCCGCTTCATGTCATCGACGAAAATGCTGAGCTTCTCGGACTGGTGCATGTCGAAGCACATCGAGGCGGCGTAGAATTCATGCGGATGATGCGCCTTCAGCCAGGCCGTCTGATAGGCGAGCAGAGCATAAGCCGCCGCGTGGCTCTTGTTGAAACCATAGCCGGCAAATTTGTCGATCAAGTCGAACAGCTCGTTGGCCTGATCGCTGTTCAGACCGTTTTCCGCGGCGCCCGTCACGAACCGCTTGCGCTGGACGTCCATCTCCGCCTGGATTTTCTTGCCCATCGCGCGACGCAGCAAATCTGCTTCGCCGAGTGAATAGCCGGCGATGATCTGCGCTGCCTGCATCACCTGTTCCTGATAGACGAAAATCCCGTAGGTTTCCTTCAGGATGTCCTGCAACAACGGATGCGGATAGGCGATTTCAACCCGGCCGTTCTTGCGGTCGCCGAACAGCGGGATATTGTCCATCGGTCCCGGCCGGTAGAGCGAAACAAGTGCGATAATATCGCCGAAGTTGGTCGGTTTCACCGCGGCCAGCGTGCGCCGCATGCCTTCGGATTCCAGCTGGAACACACCGACAGTGTCGCCGCGCTGGAGCAGCTCGAACACTTTCTCGTCTTCCCAGCTCAGGTTTTCCAGCTCGACCGTTATGCCGCGTTCAGCGAGCAGTTCGACCGCCTTTTTCAACACCGAGAGCGTCTTCAGCCCGAGAAAGTCGAACTTCACCAGACCGGCTTTTTCGACAAATTTCATATCGAACTGGGTTACCGGCAGGTCCGAGCGGGGATCGCGGTACAGCGGCACCAGCTGATCGAGCGGGCGATCGCCAATGACCACGCCGGCAGCATGGGTCGAGCTGTGCCGCGGCAGACCTTCGAGCTTCATGGCAAGGTCGAACAATCGCTTCACGTCGGACTGCTTATATTCCTGCGCCAGTTCGGTGATGCCGTTGAGCGACCGCTTCAGATCCCAGGGGTCGGTGGGATGGTTGGGTATCAACTTGGTCAGCCGGTCGACCTGCCCGTAAGGCATTTGCAGCACCCGCCCGACATCGCGGATCACCGCGCGCGCCTTCAGCTTTCCGAAGGTGATGATCTGGGCCACCTGCCGGTCGCCGTATTTTTCCTGCACATAGCGAATGACCTCGCCGCGCCGCGTTTCGCAGAAATCGATATCGAAATCCGGCATCGACACACGTTCCGGATTGAGGAAACGTTCAAACAGCAATCCGAGTTTGATGGGATCAAGATCGGTGATCGTCAACGCCCATGCAACGACCGAGCCGGCACCCGAACCACGGCCGGGCCCGACCGGAATGTCGTGATCCTTCGCCCATTTGATAAAGTCGGCAACGATCAGGAAATAGCCGGGAAAGCCCATGCTGACGATCACGTCCAGCTCGAAGGCCAGACGGTCGAAATAGACTTTCCGTTCCTCTTCGTCCGTCAGATTGACGAACGCCAGCCGCCGTTCGAGACCGGCGGTGGAATCTTTGCGCAACTGTTCGATTTCCCCGTCCAGATCACCCGCCAGACTGGGCAGGATCGGATCTCTTTTGGGTGGCGAAAAGGCGCATCTCTGGGCGATGACAAGCGTATTCTGCAAGGCTTCGGGCAAATCGGAGAACAGGTCCTCCATCACCAGGGCGCTTTTCATCCACAAATGGCGCGACGGCTTCTCCCGCTCGTCATTTTCGACATAGGCGGATTGCGCGATACATTTCATCGCATCATGGGCTTCGTGGAAATCAGGTTCGGAAAAGCAGCTGGGATTGGTCGCTACCAGCGGAATATTGCGATCCATAGCCAGCGCGATCAGACCGGCTTCCGCTGCCATTTCGACCGGGTCCTCGCGGCGGGACAATTCGATATAGAGTCGTCCCGGGAAATATTGCTGCAACAGGGACAGATAGGCTTCGGCTTCCGATTGCTGCTCCTCTGCAACCAGTCGCGCCAGCGCGCCTTCGCCGCCTCCGGTCAGGACGATCAGGCCATTGCTGTGTCCCCCCAGCATTTCGAAAGGAACATGGGCGTCCAGTTCGCCTGGCCGGTCGAGATGCGAAGCCGACACCAGCTTGCAAAGATTTTCATAGCCTTCGGCATCCTGCGCATAGAGCGCGATCCAATCCAGCACCGGTTTGGACGGGTCAGTGCCACCGGGTCGCGCAACCCTCAGGAAGCAACCCGTAATCGGCTGCACCCCCTGGGCGCGACAGCCGTCATCGAACGCCATCGAAGCGAAAAGACCAATCCGGTCGCACAGCGCAACCGCCGGAAAACCGCGCTCCTTGGCCGCAGCGCCAATCGCTGCGGGCTCCATCGCTCCATCCAGGATCGTATAGGCAGAAAAGGTACGGAGATGGACGAAAGGAATCTGGGCCATGATCGTCAGACTAGCGCGCCATCGCGCTCTTGCATATGGGGACGATCATGCGGGGCGGAACTATCGACCATTTGTCCACAGCATATTTGCCGGACGGTTGCGCGGGATCCTGACCGGGCGGAAATTTTCGGCAAACAGGACCGCTATAGCAGCGCTTCAATCTCGCTCTTCAGCTGTTCCGGCTTCACCGCCGGACCGTAGCGCGCAACGACATTGCCCTCGCGGTCGACCAGAAACTTGGTAAAATTCCACTTGATCCGGGAACCGAGCAGACCGGATTTCTCGGTTTTCAGATATTTCCAGAGCGGGTCGGCATCATTGCCGTTGACGTCGATCTTGGCCATCAGCGGGAAGCTCACATCATAGTTCAGCGAGCAGAAATTCTTGATTTCGTCGGCATCACCGGGCTCCTGGTTGCCGAACTGGTTGCAAGGGAAGGCCAGTATTTCGAGGCCCTGGTCGTGATATTCCTGATGCAGCTTTTCGAGCCCCTCATATTGCGGCGTAAACCCGCATTTCGAGGCGGTGTTGACGATCAGAAGCACCTTGCCCTTATGAGCGGACAAGTCCTCCATCGAACCATCCGCCTGCTTTACCTGAAATTCCGTAACCTTCATATGCGCCCCGCAATGTTTGTTTCTAGGTATTCCCCGCCCCACAGATTGATACTCGCACGGGAAATGTCAAAGCCATTCTCGATTCGAGTCGAAAAGCCTAGGTTAAAACACCCTCGTGCAGCCGGACAACCCGGTCCATTCTGGCAGCCAGACGCTCGTTATGCGTCGCTATCAGCGCCGCGCTGCCTTCCTGCCGTACCAGTGCGATAAATTCGGAGAGCACCAGATCGGCGGTCGCTTCGTCAAGATTGCCGGTCGGCTCGTCGGCCAGCACCAGTTTCGGGGCATTGGCCAGCGCCCGGGCAACGGCGACCCGCTGCTGCTCCCCGCCGGACAATTTGCTCGGATTATGATCCAGCCGCGCTCCCAGACCCAGGCTGCGCAGCAAAGTTTCGGCTCTCTCCTCCGCCGCCTTCTGGCTGGTACCGGCAATCAGCTGCGGCATCACTACATTTTCCAGCGCGGTAAAGTCGGGCAGCAAATGGTGGAACTGATAGACGAAACCGAGCAGATCGCGCCGGATGCGCGTATGACCGCTGGCTGGCAATTGCGCCGTTTCCTCGCCGTTGAGCTTGATCGATCCTTCAAAACCGCCCTCGAGCAATCCGACGGCCTGCAACAGGGTCGACTTGCCCGATCCGGAGGGACCGACCAGCGCGACGATTTCATTCGCATGGATATCCAGATTGACGCCGCGAAGCACCTCGATCCTGACATCCCCCTGAATGAAGCTGCGCTTCACATCGCGCAATTCTACGGTTTTCTCGATTTTTCTGTCACTCATAGCGAAGCACCTGGACCGGATCGGTACTGGCCGCCTTATAGGCGGGATAGAGTGTCGCCAAGAAACTGAACAGCAGCGCCAGCCCGGCGATACCCACGACCTCCATCGGATCGGTTCGCGCCGGCAATTCGGTCAGGAAGCGGATAGACGGGTCCCAAAGATTCTGCCCGGTGATGATCTGGACGAAATTGATCACATTCTGGCGGAAATAGATGGCGATCAGGCCCAGGATGATCCCGGCGGCGATGCCGAGCGTCCCGATCGACGTGCCCACCGTCACGAAAATCCGCACCAGCGATGCGCGAGACGCCCCCATGGTGCGCAGAATCGCGATATCTCGGGTCTTGGCGCGCACGAGCATGATCAGCGACGACAATATGTTGAACACGGCCACCAGGATGATGATCGAGAGGATCACGAACATCACCACCCGCTCGACCTGCAGCGTCTCGAACAGCGAGGCATTCATCGTCTGCCAGTCGATGATCACTCCGCGGTCGGCCACCTTGGGTATCAGCGGCGCGATGATCTGGCCGACATTGTCCGCATCATTGGTCTTGATTTCGATCATCCCGATCTGGTCGCCGAGCAAGAGCAAAGTCTGCGCGTCCTCCATCGGCATGATCACGAATGCCTTGTCATAATCATAGACACCGACTTCGAATATCGCGGCCACATCATAGGCGATTTCCCGCGGCACGGTTCCAAATGGGGTCGAGCGACCCTGAGGATTGATGATGGTGATCCGGCTCCCGACCTGCGCGCCCAGCGTGGTCGCCAGCCGGCTGCCGATACCAACCCGCCCCGACCCGGCTTCCAGGCGCGCCAGGTCGCCGGCCACGGTTTTTCCGTCGAGCGTCTCGTTGTTCAATATGTCCGGTACTTCCATCCCGCGCACCAGCACCGCTTCAACCCGTCCGTTGAAAGTGGTCAGCAGGGGCTGTTCGATCAGCGGTGATGCCGAGACGACACCTTCGGTCGCGCGGGTCTCCTCGAGCAGGTCTCGCCATCCGGGCAGACGCCCGCCATAGCCCTGGATCACGGCATGGCCGTTGAGGCCGACGATCTTGTCGAACAGCTCCGCGCGGAAGCCGTTCATGACGCTCATCACCACGATCAGCGCGGCGACGCCGAGCATGACCGCAACCAGGCTGATACTGGCAACGAGGAAGATGAACCCCTCCCCCTTGCCCGGCAACAGATAGCGTTTTGCGATGACCCATTCGTAACGGGATAGGAGCATGACGTGCGAAAACTTCCTTGGATCAGGTTTCCCTGCCTTTACGGTCGCAGGTCGGGGCAAGCAAGTGGCATGGTGGTAAATATGCTGTTGCCGATATGACACAAGCGGAGACCAATCTTGCGAAACCCCCAATTTTACCATGACAAATTTATGTCAGTCGATCAGAGATGATTACAGAATCAAACATCTCGATTAACGGGTCATGGTTCAGGGATCCCTTCCGGTTCCGCCAAATGTTGGGGGACAAGCGGCGTTGAATAGGACGGGAAAACAGGGGACGGATTAATTCGTCACCATTTTCGCCCGGGTGCTTATCGGCATCCGGGCGTTTTTTTGCGCTGAAAAATTTTCAAGCCATTGGTATCTCTGGCTTTTCTTCCTCTTGAAATCCGCAAAGTTGATCATATCTTTAGTCATGTGGAACGCCATTCGGGTTCCACAACAACGAAAGGGATGCCGCATATGCGGGTCCGGATTTACATTGCTCAATCGCAGAGGATATAGATATGAATCGTTTTGACTTTACCCCCTATCGCCGCTCGACCGTAGGTTTTGACCGGCTGTTCGACCTTCTTGAAAATAATGCCCGCGCGCAGCAATCCGAGAATTACCCGCCGTTCAACATCGAACGCAGCGGTGAAGATCATTACCGGATCACGCTGGCGGTCGCCGGTTTCAAGGATGACGAAATCGAAATTACCGCCCAGCAGAATTTGCTGCTCGTCGCCGGCAACAAGAAGACCGACGACCATGAAGGCAAGCAGTTCCTGCACATGGGAATAGCCAACCGCAACTTCGAACGGCGTTTCGAACTCGCCGATTTCGTCCGCGTGGAAAATGCCGCGCTGGCCGACGGCCTGCTTGAAATCGACCTTGTTCGGGAAATCCCCGAAGCAATGCGGCCGCAAACGATCGCGATCAACAAGGGCGACAATGTCACCAAGATAGCGGACAAGCGGAAGAAGAAAGAAGACAAAGCCGCCTAAGCAGCAGACCAACGCAAATTTCAGGGGCAGCCGGAGCGATCTGGCTGCCTTTTTATTTGGCGGCCTTACAATGGCGGTGGAATGAAATGGGGCAGCCGGATGAGGATCCGACTGCCCCTGACACCCGCTTGGTGTCACTCTTGACGATAATTAGCCCGGGTCGCAAAAGGCCAATTTTCGTCAAGAATCTGCTTCGGCAATATGGGAAAGCATGGCGTGGTCCAATATCCGGACCTTTCCGCTTTCCACTGCCACAATCTCGCTTTCCGACCATGAGGACAGTTGCCGATTGATATGTTCGCGCGACATGCCGGCAAAATTGCCGAGTTCGCTTTGACTCAGGTCCAGCTTCAGACGCCCCTCGTCTGCGCCGACCACCGATAATCTCAACAGATAGCGCGCCAGTCGCGGTCCCGATGTATAGGCCCGATCGCCTTCGATCATGCTGTTGGCCATCCGGATGCGCTTGGCCATGACCTTTAGCAAGCGCAAAGCCATATTCTTGTGCTTTGCCAGAATGTCTTCAAACGCTTCCCGCGTTATCGAGAGTGCTGATGTCGGCTCGATGGCAGTCACGCTGGCTGTCCGCTCGCCGCCGTCCAGCAGCGCGATTTCACCCAGAACCTGTCCGGCTTCCGCATAGTCTAGAACAACTTCATAACCATTGCTGGCGATCATGCTGGTGCGCGCATTGCCTGACAATAATATCAGCAGCGAGTTTCCAGGATCACCTTGCATGATCAGTTCGTCCCCTTTTTTATATTGCATGAAATGCCCGCGCAATATCAAGTCTGCCAGTTCAGCGTCGTCGCAGTCGGCAAACAGGCTGTGCTCAGCCAAAATATCTGCCAGTTCTTCGACTTTCACTGCACCCGTCCTCCGGCCTTCTATCGAAGCTTTTCAACTAGCTTCCGTTCGCCGTATGCGTGTGACAATAGTCACATCCTGTAAAATATATTGGACAGATTCGACATGTAGCGAATTCTGGCCAGAACAACTCGGTTTTCGTGCCTAGACAAGCCTGCTTTGTTGCAGGGCCGCGGCTATGAAAGAAGCAAAAAGCGGGTGCGGGTCAAAAGGCTTGCTCTTGAGTTCCGGATGGAACTGGACGCCGACGAACCAGATGTGATCCGGCCGTTCAACGGTTTCGGGAAGCTCGCCGTCAGGTGACATGCCCGAGAACATCAGGCCGGTTTTCTCCAGCCGCTCGACATAGCCCTTGTTCACCTCATAGCGATGGCGATGGCGTTCGCTGATTTCGCGGCTGCCATAAATCTCGCTGATCTTCGAACCCTGCTGCAGCACCGCATCATAGGCGCCCAGCCGCATCGTACCGCCCAGGTCGCCGCCGGCCTCGCGCTTCTGCAGACCTTCTTCGGTCATCCATTCGGTGATCAGGCCGACAACCGGCTCATCGGTTTCACCAAATTCGGTCGTCGACGCGCCCTCGATGCCGGCCATATTGCGGGCCGCTTCGACACAGGCCATTTGCATGCCCAGACAGATGCCGAAAAACGGAATATCATTTTCGCGGGCGAATTTGACCGAGCCGATCTTGCCCTCGCTGCCACGCTCGCCGAAACCGCCGGGCACCAGAATCGCGTGCAGCGGCTCCAGTTTAGCGGCCAGATCCTCTTCATTCTCGAACAGTTCCGCATCGAGCCAGCGGACCTGTACCTTGACACGGTTGGCAAGACCGCCGTGAAACAGCGCTTCCTGCAGCGACTTGTAAGCATCCTGCAGACCGACATATTTGCCGACCACGCCGACGATGACTTCGCCTTCCGGATGTTCGATCCGTTCCATGACATCATACCAGCGGGACAGGTCGGGCTCGGGAGCATCATCGATCGAAAAGGCGCGCAGTACCTCCCGATCCAGGCCTTCCTGATGATATTGGAGCGGCACATTATAGATATTGCTCGCGTCCAGCGCCGGGATCACCGATTCCTTGCGGACGTTGCAGAACTGGGCGATCTTGGCCCGTTCGGTATCGGGTAGCGGATGTTCGCAGCGGCAGAGCAATATGTCCGGCTGGATGCCCAGCGAGGTCAATTCCCTGACGCTGTGCTGGGTCGGTTTTGTTTTCAGCTCGCCAGCAGCGGCAATATAGGGGACCAGCGTGACATGCACGGAAATCGCATTGTCCCGACCGACCTTGTTGCGCAGCTGCCGAATCGCTTCGATGAAAGGCAGGCTCTCGATATCGCCAACCGTTCCGCCAATTTCGCAGAGAACGAAATCAATGCCGTCCAGCTTGTCTTCGGCAAAAGCCTGGATCGCGTCGGTAACGTGCGGAATAACCTGCACCGTGGCACCGAGATAGTCGCCGCGGCGCTCCTTGGTGATGATCGACTGATAGATTCGGCCAGAGGTGACATTGTCCGATTGCAGCGACGGAACGCCGGTGAAGCGCTCGTAATGGCCAAGATCGAGATCCGTCTCCGCACCATCGTCGGTGACATAGACTTCGCCGTGCTGATAGGGCGACATCGTGCCCGGATCAACGTTGAGATAGGGGTCAAGTTTCCGGATTCGCACGGAATATCCGCGAGCCTGCAACAGAGCACCGAGGCTCGCCGCCATCAGACCTTTGCCAAGAGAGGAAACCACACCGCCGGTAATGAAAATATATCGCGCCATGGGAGGAGAGGCTTAAGGCGTAAATGGCACATATGGCAATCCCGCGAATCCGGAAAAGCGAAATAAATATTATTTGGAGGCGGTCATTGTCCGCTCAACAAGCAGCGGACGACTCAGCGCGCACGGACGCTGGTCGGGCTGTTGCGGGGATCGGGGACGGACGAAGGTGTCCGAAAGGCTTACTGGTCGAGTGGAATGGAACCGTTCGAGCCGGTCGCCGGCGCTTCTTCCTCTGCTGCTGCAGCGGCCGCGGCGGCCAGCGGATCATCGCCGACCAGTGGCACATCGTCAGCCGGAGCGGAGACCGGTGCCGTATCGCGTTGCAGGCTCTGGTCGATCGTTTCGACCTTGCCTTCCGCAGCGGCCAGAACCGCCAGCGTGATCGACAGGGCAACAAACAGGACCGCCAGAATCGATGTCGTCCGGGTGAGCAAATCCGCCGCACCGCGCGCCGACATCATGCCGGACGGCGAGCCGCCGACACCCAGTCCACCGCCTTCGGATTTCTGCATCAATATGACACCCACCAGCATGGCGGCGACAATGGCTTGAAGGACGGTGAGAAAAAGAAACATGGATTTTCCGAACTAAATATAGCGAGCATGCGCTCCGACGTGCAGCGCACATAGCGATTGCCCCGTCGGAGTTCAAGCGATGATGCACTTCACTTATACGGGTGGTCTTGTCTGCCTTCTGACCAGACAAGACCGGGATCCCGGGTCGCCGGTCAAAATAGGCCCCGCACGAGCAATCGAATTTCAGGCAGCCCGTTCAGGCCGCAGCGGCCGCCTCGATAATCGGTCCGAATTTCGCTGCCGTCAGGCTGGCGCCACCGACCAGTCCGCCATCGACATTGGGTACTGCCAGCAATTCCGCTGCATTGCTGCCATTCATCGAACCGCCGTAGAGAATACGCACATCGTCGCTGCCCTGCCCCATCAATTCTCCAAGCTTCGCGCGGATTGCGGCGTGCATTTCCTCGACATCGCTGGCGGCGGGGACGCGGCCGGTGCCGATTGCCCATACCGGTTCATAGGCGATCGTCAGCCAGTCGGCGCTGGCCCCGGCGGGAAAGGATCGGGCGAGCTGGATGGTGACGATTTCAATCGCCTGGCCGGCATCGCGTTCCTCTTCGGTCTCGCCGACGCAGATAATCGCTCCCATGTCGGCCGCATGGACAGCTTCGGCCTTGGCTTTCACCTCGGCATCGCCCTCCTGCTGGTCCGCGCGGCGCTCGCTGTGGCCGAGAATCGAATAGGTTGCGCCCGCTTCCTTGAGCATTGCGGCGGACAGGCATCCGGTGTGTGCGCCGCTTTCGGCAAAATGACAATCCTGCGCACCGATGGCGAAGCCGGGATTGGCCTCGGCCGCTGCGGCGATCAGTGTGGCAGGAGGGCAGATTCCGACATCGGCGCCTTCATTATTGGCGGCAATCGCGGCGATCGCCGCTATATCCGAAAGCTGCGCGCGCAGCCCGTTCATTTTCCAGTTGCCGACAATATATTTGCGGTTTGCCATGATGCCCTCAGCCTTTTCCGTTTTTCCAATCTGCGCCCGCTAACAAATATCGTCCCGCTTGCCAATTTCCTTCCGCAGTCTTTTGCTTGAACCACAAAGCCAAGCCGCCTAAAGCAAGCCCAAATCCACCTCGCGCAATGGAACATTTCCTTCATGATCAGTTTTTTCCGCCGTATTTTTTCCTCGAAACTGGGCCTTTTTCTGACCTTCTGTTTCGTCGGTTTGATCGCCATTGCCTTTGCCACGGCCGACGTGTCGAGCAGCGGCACTTTCGGCGGAGTGACCGGATCGGGTACGGCTGCCAAGATTGGCGACAGCAAATTGACCAGCGCGGAGCTCAACCAGTCGGTCAACAACGCTTTTCGCGGTGAACAGCGTCAGAATACCGGGCTGGATCTCAAGACCTTCATCAATGGCGGCGGCTTTGACGAGGTTCTCGAACAGCTGATCAACAGTTTCGCCATTGCCGACTTCGGTGCCAAATACGGCATGGCCGCCGGCAAGCGGCTGGTCGACGGGGAAATTGCCAGTATCCCGACTTTCCAGGGCGCCGATGGCCAGTTCAGCGAAGAAAATTTCCGTCGCGCGCTACAGCAGCAGGGCATCAACGAGACGCAGCTGCGCGACAACTTCACTCGCAATCTGATGGCCAACCAGCTGGTGACGGCCGCCGGTTTCGGAGCGGCCGTGCCGGAGAAACTGGTCACGCCTTATGCCTCTCTGCTGCTGGAATCGCGGGAGGGGCAGATTGCAACCGTACCTTCGGTCGCTTTCATCGATGACATCAAACCGGCAAAAGCCGCTATCGAAGCCTTTTATGCCAAGAATGCCTCACGCTATACGATCCCCGAACGGCGGACGATCCGTTATGCGCTGTTCGAAAAATCGCGCTTCAATGACAAGATCAAGCCCAGCGAAAAGGAAATTGCCGGCTATTACAAGCTGAACAATACCCGCTATTCGGCTAGCGAGACCCGCAATTTCAACCAGGTCATCCTGCCGACCGAGGCCGCCGCCAAGGCGCTGGCCGACAAGATCAAGGCCGGCACCTCGATCGACCAGGCGGCCCAGTCGGTCGGGTTATCGGCTTCTGCCGTGGGACCGGTCAACAAGGCCGACTTTGCCAACAGCGCATCGCAAGCCGTGGCCAATGCCGCCTTTTCCGCCCGTTCGGGCGCGATAGCCGGACCGGCGCAAAGCGCGCTCGGCTGGCACATCGTCAAGGTCCAGGACGTCAAGCAGATCCCGGCCCGTTCGCTGGAACAGGTCCGCGCAGAGATTGTCGCCGAACTGACCCGCGAAAAGATCGAGGAAGCGATCGCCGAGCTGACTGTCCGTCTGGAAGACGAATTTGCCGATGGCGCGACGCTGGGTGACATCGCCAAGGCCGAAGAGCTAAAAATCGAGTCCACCCCTCCGCTTCTCGCCAATGGCCAGAACCCCAATGACCGGAATTACAAACCCATCCCCGAAATGCAGCGGATATTGCCGATTGCCTTTGCAGTGGATGAGGATAGCGATCCGCAGATCGTCGAGATCGTTCCCGGCGAGAAATATGCCGCGATCGATGTCTCGGAAATCACCGAATCCGCGCCGCCACCGCTGGCGCAGATCGAGCAGCTGGTGACCCGCGACTATATGCTGGACCAAGGATCGAAAAAGGCAAAAACGGTCGCCGACAAGATCGCCAAGGCGGTCAGCAGCGGGACGCCTCTGTCCAAGGCTGTTGCCGATGCCGGGGTAAAATTGCCCAATGTCCAGAAGATCAGCGCCACCCGGGCCGAACTCGCGCGGCAGAGCCAGCAGGGACAGGTCCCCGCGCCGCTCAGCCTGATGTTCAGCATGGCGCAGGGCACTGCCAAATCCCTGGCCGCACCGCGCGACCAGGGATGGTATGTGGTCGTGCTCGACAAGCTCAATCGCGGCGATGCGTCGAAGCGGGAAGATTTGCTGAACGCGACAAAGACCCAGTTCAAACAGGTATTCGGCACCGAATATACATCGCAGTTCATCAACGCGATGAAGGCGGATGTCGGCGTCGAGCGCAACGAGGATACGCTGACCGCGCTGAAACAACAGCTGCTCGGCGGGAACTGATCCCAATATGGCGGGCAGTTTCGGAATAGAAGCGGCGCGCGCGGCACTGGACAGCGGCAAGCCGGCGCTGATCTGGCGGCGGCAGGTTGCCGACACCGAAACACCGGTATCCGCTGCGCTGAAGCTGATGGAAGATGGCCGCGGTGACTATCTGCTCGAATCGGTTGAAGGCGGCGAGACCCGGGGACGGCACAGCATGATCGGCCTCGCGCCAGATCTGGTGTTCCGTGCCGATGGCGAGAAAGCCGCGATCAACCCGATATGGCTGCAGGACCGCGACGCCTTTGCCCCGGAAAGCGGCGACAGCCTTTCCGCCTTGCGCAATCTGGTCAAGGCCTGCCAGATGGACGTGCCGGAAGAATTGCCCCGCGCCCTCGCCTGTCTGGTCGGCTATTTCGGCTATGAGACCATCGGGTTGGTCGAGAAGCTGCCGCGTGCCCCGCAGTCCGAGCTGGACCTGCCCGACATGCTGTTCGTCCGGCCGACGGTGATCCTGATCTTCGACCGGCTGGCCGATGAACTGTTTCTGGTGGCGCCCGTTTGGCCCGAGACCGCTGGCGATAGCGAAGCCAAGATCGCTTCGGCGGAAGAACGACTGGACGAAGCGCAGCGCGGGCTGTCTGCCCCCGTTCGTCCCGAGCTTGTCGCAGGACGGTTGCCGCACACCGAACTGACCGGCTCGAACGATGCCGGACCGAGCGAACCGGAGTTCACGCCCCGGGTCTCGCCCGAGAAATATGGCGAGATGGTGCTGCGCGCCAAGGACTATATCGAGGCCGGGGACATCTTCCAGGTGGTGCTGGCCCAACGCTTCACCACGCCCTTCACCCTGCCGCCGATCGAACTCTATCGCGCCCTGCGCCGGATCAACCCTTCACCGTTCCTGTTCTTCCTCGACCTGCCCGGCTTTGCGCTCACCGGTTCGAGCCCGGAAATCCTCGTCCGCGCGCGCGACGGCGAAGTCACCATCCGGCCGATCGCCGGCACCCGGCCGCGCGGCAAGAATGCCGCCGAGGACAAAGCGAACAGGGACAGCCTGCTTGCCGACCCCAAGGAACGGGCCGAGCATCTGATGCTACTTGATCTCGGCCGCAACGATGTCGGCCGGGTGGCGAGCGCGCACAGCGTCGAGGTCACCGACAGCTATACGGTCGAATTTTACAGCCATGTCATGCATATCGTCTCCAACGTCATCGGAGAACTGGCACCGGACAAAGACGCACTCGACGCCCTGTTCGCGGGCTTCCCCGCCGGCACGGTCAGCGGCGCGCCGAAAGTCCGCGCCTGCCAGATCATCGCCGAACTCGAACCGGAAACCCGCGGCGCCTATGCCGGCGGCGTCGGCTATTTCTCTCCGGATGGCAGCATGGACAGTTGCATCGTTCTGCGCACGGGTATCGTGAAGGATGGCACGCTGCACGTGCAGGCCGGCGCAGGCATCGTAGCGGACAGCGATCCGGCCTATGAACTGGCCGAATGTCGCGCCAAGGCGGGTGCGTTGCTGGCGGCCGCGAAAGAAGCGGTGAAGCGGGCTCAGGATATCGGGTTCGGTCAGTAATCCCCGAGCATAGCCCTCGACAGAAGGTCGGATTTTGCAGCAAACGACACGCTAAACCTTCCTCGCACGTCCTGTCGCACCTTTATTGATTGGGCCTTGTTTTTCGATTATTATGGTGACTTGGAGTCGCTCCGGAAGGAGATTTGCCCGTGAATAGCTTCACCACCATCGACGGTACCAATATTTTCTACAAGGACTGGGGCCCCAGAGATGCCCAGCCCATCCTTTTTCACCATGGCTGGCCACTGAGTGCGGACGACTGGGACAACCAGATGCTGTTCTTCCTCGGGCAGGGTTACCGCGTGATTGCCCACGACCGCCGGGGTCACGGGCGTTCGGATCAAACGGACACGGGCAACGAAATGGACACCTATGCGACCGATGTTGCCGCGCTTGTGCGCCAGCTTGATCTGAAGAACGCCGTCCATATCGGTCACTCGACGGGGGGCGGAGAAGTTGCCCGATATGTCGCGCGGTCGGAGCCCGGGCGCGTCGCCAAAGCGGCCCTCCTCGGCGCAGTACCGCCGATAATGCTGAAGACCGCAAACAACCCTGACGGCCTTCCGATGGACGTTTTTGACGGTTTCCGCTCCGCTCTGGCTGCCAATCGCGCGCAATTCTATCTCGACGTCCCCTCCGGCCCCTTCTACGGCTTCAATCGCCCCGATGCGGTAATCAGCCAGGGCCTGATCCAGAACTGGTGGCGCCAGGGGATGGCAGGTGGTGCCAAGGCCCATTATGATTGCATCGCCGCCTTCTCCGAAACAGATTTTACCGAGGATTTGCAAGCGATTGAGGTGCCAACCCTGGTACTTCATGGCGAAGATGATCAGGTCGTGCCGATCGCCAATTCGGCGCACAAGGCGATCCGGTTGCTGAAAAACGGCGAAATGAAAACCTATAAAGGCCTGTCCCACGGTTTTTTCGCCACGCACCCCGATCCGATCAACGCGGATTTGCTGGCTTTCATCAAAAGCTGATCGCGGAATAATTCCTGCGTTGCTCCGCTAGCGCGACGGCGGCGAAAGAGGCGGTGAAGCGGGCGCAGGATGTGGGCTTAGGTCAATGAGCTTAAAAGTTCGCTGTGGTCGCAGAAGGGCTTCGCGTGCAGTTTCTGCCCGTCGGCTTCCGCCCCAGGCGTGAACGTTCCGGGAAAAATCATGAATGTCTGGAAGCCGATTTTCGGCAGTCCGGGCACTAGGCATTTCTCGATGCCAAATTGACTTTGATCTGAGAATGAATAAAAACGCGAGACGAAGCAAGAAGCCGATCCCCCTATATCCGGTGGACATGGCTGAGCGCCACGCAGTTTAGAGGGTTATGAAAATGCAAAAAAACAACATTAAAGCAAGGCAAGATTCACAAAAGAAACGAAAATATGAAAAGCCAATATTGATAGGGTTGCACGCAACCAACGACACGGCGGCAAAAACCTTCCCGAGCCCTATAGAAACTGCAGCTCAGTTCGACACAGGCCCCAGTTGAACGGCCCCGGCCATAACGCAAAAAGACGGGCGCAGGATGTCGGTTTCGGGTAGTGAGATTAGACTTAACCAATGGCTATTTCTCGAAGCGGATCACCACCGCAGGCATTGCGCTTCAATCACAATGGCCCCCTCAAGTAGGGGCGTGATTTCACCCTGCTCACTGCACCGGGGAAGCCGAAACTGGATATCCGGCAAGGTCATCCTGACATAGCGGTCGGGAAGTTCCGGAAATTTTAGGCGACTAAAGCGAATGGCTGATTTGATGGCGGCACTGTCAATATCTTCAAAACCGCTCGTCTTCATTACGAATGCTTCCAGAGCTCTACGACTGGGCGATACCAAAAGGTCGACAGATACAACGCCCTCCCTGCGTTCACGCAATGCCGGAACTGGATATCTGTGGCTATACTCGAGCGCCTTCTGCAATATTTGCAAACCTTCGGCCTTATTTGTCTGAACCACGCCTCCTGTTCGACGAATATCTTTCTCCAAGACTGCTCTAGCCCCCGCCTTGTGAGCGAGGACCAATTTCGCAAGAATGAGCTGAGCCGCCTCTTTTTCCTCCCGGTTTCGACTTTCCAATTTTTGATCTACCCAGTCCAATAGCGGGTCAGCAGCCGTATCCATATGCATGCGTGTCAACATTTCCAATTTTCGGGCCGCATCGATCGAAATCATGTGACTCTCATCCCTCAAATTCTTGCGATAATAGGGGATTATCAAATCGCGAACATTTGAAGCGAATGGCTGTTTCGAAATTTCAAATAATGCGCTCGCGGTGTCATCGCGAATCGTTGCGTCGGAACTCTGCAATCTTGATGCAACGATGGGCAGGAGCATCGAGACGGCCTCGGGTAACCTCGCTGCCCCCCAAAGCAAAGCCTCGGCCCTATCCATGTCTCTGGCAACCAATTGTCCGTCAATCAGCAGTTTTGCAGCTTTCACTTTATAACTGAGATGGCCCCGCTTCACAGCTCGCTGAATTGCACCGCCCGGGTCGAAGCGCGGTGACAATGGGTCGAAAAGCGCATCAAGGATATGATGATGATTATTCAAATATTGTCGATTATCTTGCGAAAGAAGATAGGCCCAAATATCATTTCTGGCGATAAAGTCGCGTCGCTCCTGCTCGGTCTGGAAAATTTGCAATCCGCCAACATGGCCTGTCCGTATCCACAGGATTCGCTCGAGTTCAAGGATTCTCCGATCAGAATCGGGTCGCCGCGCGGCCTTGTGAATTTGAACAAGCTGCTTAAGAAAATAGACATTTTCGGTCGCCAGTGGATTTTCTCCAACGATCCGGCCCATGATACGCAAGGCCAGCTCAGGCGTTTTGCGGCAACCGTGGCGACCTTCCGATAGATAGCGGGACAAATCAGACAACTTATTGTCGGAAATGCCGAGATCATTAAAAATCCTGTCCAAATTCTTGCGGCGAGACCAAGCTCTGCGACACCTGGGTGCCCACTCCCGCCGTAATTTGAGATCACGCTCTTTTGCCTCGTCGGGCGATAGGATTTTTATGACGTGAAGCGGCGTGGTTGCGCCAGATGATGCAACCGGAACCAATGCACATGTCGTCAAAATCAATAGTAAAACCAGGGTTCCTACCCTCAAACCATTCATTCTCCTCACAAGAAACATCCGCCCTCTCCCTCACTCCAGCATCTTCGGCGCTTCCTTCATCAGCTTCGCCTTGATCTTGTTGGCGAACATCGCCAGCATCGGCGGCAGGTCGAGCACGACATAGACCTCGTCTTCGCGAACATGCATGTCGCTGACGATGCGCTGGCCGATGGCTTCGAGGGTGAAGTGGAGATGGTCGCCCTCCCAGTGATGGTCGGTCAGGCTGGCGCCCGGGATGACATCGCTGAGCGTGTGGATGCCGCTGCCGATGCGGTTCCTGGCTTCGGCCAGACCCAGTTTGTGCGGAATGTTGACGGTGACGGGCTCGCCCATGAAATATTCTCCCTTTTCGGTGCTTTATCAGCACTCGGTCGCACGTCAAAGCTTGGCGAGAGCGGAATTTCCGATTAGGCAGCTTTGCATGATCCTCGTTATCGACAATTATGACAGCTTCACCTTCAATCTGGTCCATTATCTGATGGAACTGGGCGCGGAGGTGCGGGTGGAGCGCAATGACGCGCTGACCGCCAGCGAAGCGCTGGCCACCGGAGCGCAGGCCTTCCTGATTTCACCGGGTCCCTGCACCCCCAATGAAGCGGGCATATCGCTAGATCTGGTGGCGGCCTGCGCCGATGCCGAGAAACCGTTGCTCGGCGTGTGTCTCGGTCACCAGAGCATTGGCCAGCATTTCGGCGGCAAGGTCGTGCGCGGCGGGTTGATGCACGGCAAGACATCGCCGGTGACCCATGACGGCAGCGGCGTCTTTGCCGGCCTGCCCTCGCCTTATACCGCGACCCGCTATCACTCGCTGATCGTCGAGGATATTCCGGGCAGCCTGCCGGTCAACGCCACCGCCGACGATGGTTCGGTCATGGGTTTCCGCCACGAAAGCCTGCCGATCCACGGCGTGCAATTCCACCCCGAGAGCATCGCCACCGAACATGGTCATCAATTGCTGGCCAATTTCATGGCGATCGCGGGGATCGAAGCGAAGGAAGCGGCATGACCTTACCCGATCCGGCCAGCGTCCTGTCCGCAGCATCGGCCCGCGAAGCCTTTTCCGCGATATTGGGCGGATCCTGTTCCGCCGAAGAGATCACGAAATTTCTGGTCGATCTTGCCGACCGGGGCGAGACAGCCACCGAGATCGCAGCAGCAGCCACCGAAATGCGCGCCCGGATGATCGGGGTTGATGCGCCAGACAATGCGATTGATGTTTGCGGCACCGGCGGCGACGGCAGCCATAGTTTGAATATCAGCACCGCCACCGCATTGGTGGTGGCTGCCTGCGAGATTCCGATGGCAAAGCACGGCAACCGCGCCGCATCGAGCAAATCGGGTGCGGCGGATACGCTGGAGGCGCTCGGTCTCGATCTGGCGAAAGCGGCGACCAATGGCGAGCAGAGCCTGCGCGACATCGGCATCGCCTTTTTCTTTGCGCCCAACCATCATCCCGCGCTCGGCCCGCTGGGACCGATCCGCAAGGCCATCGGTCGCCGGACGATCTTCAATCTGCTCGGTCCCCTGTGCAATCCCGCGAAGGTCAAACGCCAGCTGATCGGCGTGGCCTCTCCCGATCTGGTCGAGACTTATGCCGAAGCGGCGCTGCAACTGGGCTATGACAAGGCGATGATCGTCTCCGGCGAAGAAGGGCTCGACGAGCTCAGCATTTCCGGTCCCAGCCGCGTCGCCGTCATCAGCGATGGCACCGTCACGATCAACCGGATCACGCCGGAAGATGCCGGCCTGACCCGCCATCCGGCGGAAGCGATAAAGGGCGGCGAAGCCGAATATAATGCCGCTGCGCTCAAGGCATTGCTGCAGGGCGAAAAATCGGCCTATCGCGATGCCGTATTGCTCAACAGCGCCGCCGCGCTGATGGTCGCGGGCGAAGTCGACAGCTGGGAAGAAGGTGTCGAGGAAGCCGCCGAGGCGCTCGACAAGGGCCTTGCCAACGCCATGCTCAACTGCTGGATCGCCAATCAATGAACAAGCTTGAAGAGATCTGCGCGACGACGCGGGAATATGTCCGGCAACGGAAGGCTGATGTCCCGGCTTCGAAGCTGAGCGATGAAATCGCTCGTCAGAGCGCACCGCGAGGCTTTGCTGCAGCGATCCGGGCAAAATCGACCGACGGCTTTGCCCTTATCGCAGAAATCAAGAAAGCCAGCCCGTCCAAGGGTCTGATTCGCGAGGATTTCGATCCGCCTGCCCATGCCCGCGCCTATCAGGCCGGCGGAGCAGCCTGTCTGTCGGTATTGACGGACCAGCCCTATTTTCAGGGCGCGGACGAATATCTGGTGGCCGCCCGCGCTGCGGTCGACCTGCCCTGCCTGCGCAAGGATTTCATGGTCGATCCCTGGCAGGTCGCCGAATCGCGGGCACTGGGCGCGGATGCGATTCTCATCATCATAGCGGTGCTGGACGACGCTCTGGCTGCGGAGATCGAGGCGGAAGCGCTGGCGCTCGGTATGGACGCGCTGATCGAGGTGCATGACGAAGCGGAGCTGGAACGGGCGCTGAAGCTGCAATCGCCCCTGCTCGGTATCAACAACCGCAATTTGAAGACCTTCGAGACCAGCCTCGACCAGACCGAACGGCTGGCGAAACTGGTGCCCGACGACCGGATCATGGTGTCGGAAAGCGGCATTTTCACCCATGAAGACTGCCAGCGATTGTCCGGGTCCGGCGCCCGCGCCTTTTTGGTAGGTGAATCGCTGATGCGACAGGATAATGTGGAGGCTGCAACCCGCGAGCTTTTGACAGGAACCAAATGAGCAAATTGACCCATATCGACGGCGACGGCGCGGCCCATATGGTCAATGTGGGCGGCAAGACCGACACGGTCCGCGAGGCCCATGCCGAGGGTCGGATCACGATGAAACTGGAAGTCCTGGAAGCTATAAAAGCCAACGCCATGAAGAAGGGCGATGTACTGGCGACCGCGCGCATTGCCGGGATCATGGCGGCGAAAAAGACCAGCGACCTGATCCCCCTATGTCACCCGCTGGCGCTGACCAAAGTGGCGGTGGATTTCACCTTTCTCGATGATGGGATCAACGTGTCGTCCATGGCCCGTCTGACCGGCAAGACTGGTGTGGAAATGGAAGCTTTAACAGCCTGTTCGGTCGCACTCCTCACAGTCTATGACATGTCAAAGGCGATGCAGAAGGATATGGTGATCAGCGATATCCGCCTGCTCTCGAAAAGCGGCGGCAAGTCGGGAGGCTGGGTCGCGGAATGAGCAGCTTGCTGCCTCTCGACCAAGCCCAGCAGCGACTGATCGCGCTGGCCTCCCGCCTGCCCGCCGAAACGCTTTCCGTCCATAAAGCGCTCGGCCGCTATATCGCCGGAGACCTGATCGCCAGGCGCGAGCAGCCGGCCGCCGATATGTCGGCGATGGACGGCTATGCGATCCGCTTTGCAGACCGCGATGGCCCGTGGACATTGATCGGCGAATGCCCCGCTGGCAGCCCGCCCTGCCGCGCGCTGGAAGCCGGAGAGACCGCGCGGATATTCACCGGAGCCTTGCTACCCGAGGGTGCCGATACAGTGGTCATGCAGGAAAATGTTGAGGCCGACGACTTAACCATCCGCCTGACCGCAGAGCCATCTCCTGAAAAAGGCCGTCATGTCCGCCATCAGGGTGGCGATTTCGCGCAGGGCAGCATCGGCTTGCCCGCAGGCAGCCTGCTCAATGCGGCCGCGCTCGGCGAAGCGGTTATTGCCGGCTATGGCGAGCTATCGGTCGGCACACAGCCCCGCGTGGCGGTGGTTTCGACCGGCGACGAACTGGTCGCGCCGGGCAGCGCCACCCTGCCCCACCAGATACCCGCCAGCAATGACGTCATGCTGTCAGCCATGCTCTCCGGCCTGACCGCCGAAACCCGCAGCCTGAGCCGCGTTCCGGATGATATGGATATCTTGTGCCGGACGCTGGAAAGCGCAAAGGATTGCGATATCATCGTCACCATCGGCGGCGCATCGGTCGGCGATCATGATCTGGTCGGCCCCGCCTTCCGCAAGCTCGGCGCAGAAATAGACTTCTACAAGATCGCGATGAAACCGGGCAAGCCGGTGATGGCCGGAAAGCTCGGCAAGACAGTGATATTGGCGCTCCCCGGCAACCCCGCCTCCGCCTTTGTCGCGGCCACTTTGTTCCTGCTGCCGCTAATCCGCTTCATGGCCGGAGGCGCCCGCTACCTGCCCGCCTATCAAAG
Source organism: Sphingorhabdus sp. YGSMI21 (assembly GCF_002776575.1). Lineage (GTDB taxonomy): Bacteria > Pseudomonadota > Alphaproteobacteria > Sphingomonadales > Sphingomonadaceae > Parasphingorhabdus. The sequence goes on from NZ_CP022548.1 coordinate 3,504,765, forward strand.
CGCCCCGACCAGCGAAACCCTCTCCGCCAACGGCCCCCGCGCGCAGTTTCTGCGGGCGAAGGTCGACCAGTCCGGGATTACGCCCTTCGGTAGCCAGGACAGCGCAAAACTGTCGGTGCTCGCTGCGTCCAATGCCTTGCTATTCCGCCCGGCCCAGGCGGATGCCGCGGATGTTGGCGCGATGGTGCCTTATATTCCTGTTTAGCCGGAACCCCGACCGGGCATCGGCCGGTGGATATATTATATAGCCGTTTCCCGCGCGCCTATCGCTAGCCCCCGGCGTTTCTGACCTTGGCAAATATGGTCTCGATCGCTTCGGGATTTTCGATCGTGTTGGGCATTACGACGTCCTGGCCGTTGGCGATCGCGCGCAACGACGAACGCAGGATCTTTCCGGATCGCGTCTTCGGCAAGGCGGTGACGACATGGATGGTCCGCACCGATGCAACGGCTCCTATTTCCGAGCGGACATGCGCGATACAGTTTGCCGCCAGCTCGCTTTCGTCCAGCTGCGCAGATGCGACAACAAAGGCGACCGGAATCATTCCCTTGAGTGGATCGTCGGCGCCGATCACGGCGCATTCGGAAACCCCCTCCACCTCGGCCAGCGCGCCTTCCATCTGGCCGGTCGACAGCCTGTGTCCGGCAACATTGATGATATCGTCGGTTCGGCCCATCACATGCATGAAACCATCGACATCGCAGAATCCCGCATCGCCGGTTTCATAATAGCCGGGATAGGATGAAAAGGCTTTCTGGAAGCCTTCCTCATTGCCCCAGAGGCTCTGGTAGCAACCCGGCGGCAAGGGGCATTTTATGACGATATTGCCGACATTCCCCTGGGCGACTTCCTCGCCATTTTCGTCCACAACATGAAACCGGTAGCCCGGCACCGGGAAACCGGCGCTGCCAGCCTTTCGCCGCACATCGCCCAGACCCAGGCTGGTCGCCAGCGCGGGCCACCCCAGTTCCGTCTGCCACCAGTGATCGATGACCGGTCGACCCAGGCGCTTTTCCAGCCATTTTATCGTATCCGGATCGGCGCGTTCACCGGCTAGAAACACCGCCCGGAGCGAGGGCAAGTTGCTTGCCGGATAGAGCGCGCCATCCTCGTCTTCCTTGCGAATGGCGCGGATGGCGGTTGGAGCGGTGAAAAATACCGAGACCCGGTTTCGCTCGATAACCCGCCAGAATTCCCCGGCATCCGGCGTGCCCACCGGCTTGCCCTCATAGAGGACCACGGTGGCACCCGCGAACAGCGGCGCGTAGACAATATAGCTGTGGCCGACCACCCAGCCGACGTCGGAAGCCGCCCAGAAACATTCGCCGGGCTTCAGGCCGTAAATATGGCGCATGCTCCATTCGAGCGCCACTGCATGTCCGCCATTGTCGCGCACCACCCCTTTCGGCGTTCCGGTGGTGCCCGATGTATAGAGGATATAGAGCGGGTCGGGGGACATCAGGGGAACGCATTCGGCGGGCTTGGCCTTGGCAAGCTCTTCCGACCAGTCCTGCGCCCAGCCATCGTCGAGGTCGGCACGCAGAGTCTCGCGCTGGAACAGCAGCACGGCCGGCACCGGGTGCCGGGCCTGCGCCAGACTCTCGACCACCAGCGGCTGGTAGGGAATGACTTTCTGGCCTTCTATTCCGCAGGATGCGGTGAGCAATAATCTGGGCTCCGCGTCATCGATCCGTTTCGCCAGTTCCGGCGGGGCAAAACCGCCGAACACGACCGAATGTATTGCCCCGATCCGCGCGCAGGCAAGCATGGCAAACAGGGTTTGCGGGATCATCGGCATGTAGATGATCACGCGGTCACCCTTCCCCACGCCTTGCGCCGCGATCATGCCGGCGGTCCTTGCGACCTCCGCCTGCAATTCGCGATAGGTAAATGTCTGCCGCCGTCCGGTAACCGGGCTTTCGTAGATGACCGCATTCTGGTCCGCCCTGCCCGCGTCGACATGGCGGTCCACGGCATTGTAGCAACTGTTCAGCTGGCCATCGGGAAACCAGCTGTTGCTGTCCTCGTCCCAGCCGATAGTCGGCGCTATAATCCAGTCGATTTCCGAAGAGGCTTCCAGCCAGAAACGATCCGGATCGGCGATAGTATCCGCTATGGACTTTTCATATTCATGCATCGGCAGCAGCTTATCCGTTCGACAGCTCGGTTAAAAGAGAATGATCCAATATCGATGTCACATTGTCTTCGTCATCGAGGAAAACGACCGGGCCATGATTGGTGAAATAGAGCTCGGTATATTCCGGAAAAGCCGTATGGTCGTGGATAACATCCAGCGGCTCATAGCCATAGGTGCCTTCGAGCGCCACGCCCATGCGATATTCCATCTTGCCCTTGACCACATAATATTCTCCCGCACCGAGATGTCGGTGTCTGGGAAAAAAGCTGCCTGGCTGGCAACGCAACAACACCGTCCATCTTCCCGTTTCCTTGCTGGCAAAGAAAAGCTTGAATTCGATCCCCTCCACCAGATTGGACCAGCCAATATCTTCGGGAGTGGTCAGCAGTTCAGGCACAATTTCCATGGTTAAATCCTGTCTTCTGGGGTTAGAAAGTAAGCCGGAGTTCGGCACCATAGGTGGCGCGTTCGCCGTAATAGCGCGGCACGAAACCGAAACCGCGCAGGTCGGTCGCGTCGACGATATAGGCCTTGTTGGTGACATTTTTGGCCCAGGCCGCCAGCTCCCAGCCATTGTCCGGATCGGATAGCGAGGCCCGCAAATTAAGCAGCCCGTAGCCCTCGCCGGAACTGATCAGCGGATCCTCGGCATTATTATAGAATTTCTTGCCGGTATAATTATATTCGGCCCGCCAGCGCGTTTCGAAGCGCCCGACCGGCACGGTAACCTGGGCGTTGGCCGACAGCGTGAATTTTGGCGCGCCCGGCATGCTGTTACCGGAGAAATCCCGCGGCAGGCCGGAAACCGGATCAATCGCACCGGACTGGTAATTTTTGAACTCGGCATCCAGAACGCCGAAATTCAGGCCGAGGTCGAGCCAGTTAGTCGGCGTCGCGAACGCCTCGACTTCTATGCCCTTGATCTTCGCATCGGCGGCATTGTCGAGGCCCAGGGTTGGCACGGCACTACCCGCCTGTGTGTTGACCGACAGGACCTGCAGATCGCTGTAATCATAATAGAAGGCGGCGACATTCAGTCTCAGATTGCGGTCGAACAGGGTCGATTTGAAGCCGACTTCGTAGGAAATCAGGGTTTCTGGATCGACCTGTGTGCGCTCCGCGATATTGGTGATAATCCCGATATTGAAGCCACCAGCCTTGAATCCCTTGTCAACGCTGACATAGGCCAGCACGTCATCGGTGACATCATAATCTGCCGAAAGCCGCCAGGAGAATGACTTGTAGGAATCGCTGAGCCGGGCGAATGGTACCAGCGGGATGGGATCGCCATTGGCAATATCGTCATCGAAAAACCCTGAGATCAGGTCGGCCTGATGGGTCGACCGGACCTTGTCGATCGTATAGCGGGCGCCAGCGGTGAGGCGCAACTCGGGCAATACCGAATAGGTTGCCTGGCCAAAGGCTGCATAGGCCTTGTTCTTGCGGGTAGCCTGGGTGATCACCGGCAAGGCGCCCTGGGCGAAGGTCAGTTCACCAAGCAGATCGGCATTGCTGCGCGCGTCAAAATCCTCGTAGAAATAATAGAGGCCGGCGATCGCATTGAGGGTGCCGTCGTCATAGGAAAGCTGGAATTCCTGGGTGAACTGTTCGGCATCCGTCAAAAAGGTGATTTCATCGATCCGGAACGGCCCGCCATCGACATCCACGCCATTGTCGACGTCGCTCTTGTCATAGCCGGTCAGGGAGCGGATCGACCAGTCGCCGAAATCATGCTGCGCGACGAAATTCACGAAGACATTGTCCGAATGATTGCGTGAAGGACCATTGAAATTGAGCAACCGCTCGTCGTCGGGGAACGGATCGGTATAGCCGAACAGATCGGCTCCGTTAATCGTGCCCACCGGCTTGTTTTCCAGATAGTCGCTGCGATCCCGGCCGCCGCCGACGGTCAGCCGGAGATCGGTATCGGGGCCGGGGCGCAGGCGGAAAATCGCGCGCGCCGCAGCTTCGTCGACATTGATCGCGTCCGTACCGTCGAACCGGTTGAATTTTTCGCCATCCCGTTTGCGGACCATGCCGGCGACCCGGACCGAGAATCCGTCGGTGATCGGCAGCGATGCGGCCACCTCGCCTTCAAACAGGCTGAAACGGCCATAGCCGAAACGGGCATTCCCCTCGAACCGGTCGTCTGGCAATTTGGAGAAAAACTGGATCGCACCGCCAGTGGCATTCTTGCCGAACAATGTGCCCTGCGGGCCACGGACGACTTCTATCCGTTCCAGATCGAACAGCGAGAAAATCTGGCTGCCGGTGGATGCCACCACGACGTCATCGCGATACACGCTGATCGGACCGATCGATGAACTGTTGAAATCATTATTGCCGACGCCGCGAATGAATATATTCGGGACGCCACCGAACGTCTTGATCTCAAGATTGGGGACCTGGTCGCCGATCGAAAGGCTGTTGGTGAACCCGGAGTCGGCAATCATCTGCGTATCGAAGGCGGACACGGACACCGGCACATCCTGCAAATTCTGCGCCCGCTTCTGCGCCGTGACCACGATGACATTGACGCCGCCGCTCTGCTCGTCGGTATCGACATTGTCCGGCACGGCCTGAGCCAGCGCGGTGCCGTGGGCAAGCAATGAAACCGATGCAAGGGATGCGACTATGGTTGCGCGACAAATATTGTTCATTTCTTTTCCTTCTCCTGAACGGTGAGCCGTCTTGAGTGCGGCTATCCAGTTGCCCGTTTACTAGCCGGCGCAGGCTTGTTGTTTCTTGCTTGGGAACGGCGTCATTTTTGTATTCAGGTGAACCGACAGGTGCAAAATTGTTCCAGAGGGACACCAAACTTGGCAATTTGCGCCAGAAAACGTGACCGTCTTGCGCATGCCGCGCGGTCGTCGTAGCATCGACGCAGGAGAGGGAATATGAAGATAATTGAGGAAGAGAGCTGGCAATCGGCCAGCCTGCCTCCGACCAGGCAATTGCCCGGTTTTCAGGAAGTGCTCGACCGCACCCATTTTCATTGGGACCTGAAATCGGATCTCAATGACCGATATATAGCCGAAGTGCGCCGGCGGGCCGTGAACGACTATATGCTGACCCATATCGTGGCGGATCCGGTAACCGGATTCCGTTCGATGGACGATGTCAAGAAAAGCAATGACGCCTATTTCTGCCTGCTGTTTTTCACGCAGGGCGAATGTCTTCTCGAGCAAGGCGCCAATGAAACCGTCGTCACCAACGGCAAGATCGCGATCTGGGACAGCACCCGTCCGGCGAAATTCCAGAACACCAGCCGGTTGACCCAATATTCGATATTGATCCCGCGCGACAATGCCAAGATCATGATTCCCGGAATAGAGGATATGTGCGGGCTGAGCGTCGATGGCACCAAGGGGCTCGGATCAATCCTGCACTCCCATCTGGTGCAAATCCACCAGGCCATAGAACTGGTCGAACCGGAAGACCGGCCGGCCGTGTTGCGGGCCACGGTTGAACTGGTTGCGGCGGCCTTCAAACCGGAAAGCGCCAACCGCTCGAGCACCGCTTTCCGGCAGGCCGTGCTGAACAGGGTACAGGAATATATAGTGGCCAATCTCGGTGAACCCGATCTTTCCCCGGCAACGGTGGCAGCGGCGTTCAAATTCAGCCCGCGCTATCTGCACCGGCTGTTCGAGGAATCCGACGAGAGCGCTGGTAGCTGGATTCGCAAGCGGCGCCTGCACGCCGCCAAGGCCGATCTCGGTGACGCGGGCAATAGCCGGTTGTCGGTCACCCAGATCGCGATGCGGCGCGGTTTTGCCGATGCTTCCCATTTCAGCCATGCGTTCCGGAAAGAATTCGGACAGTCGCCACGACAGTTCAAACAATCCTGCCGGAGCAGTGATCCGCGCGCCTGAGCCCATCGCTCCGTTAACAGTTCGCCCAGAATCAACTTTGTTGCCCCGCTGACACAAGCGGACTGGCAAGCGTTCGCCTATTTCCCACAGTCAGAAAAATAAAGAGGATGGGATTATGGCAGGCCGACTGCAAGACAAGGTCGTATGTATAACCGGCGCGGCGCAGGGCATTGGCGCCGGCATCGCCGAAGCCATGGCGCAGGAAGGCGCTCGGATCATTATCGGCGACGTCAATGACGAAGGCGCCGGGGCGCTCGCTGCGCGCATCGGGGCAACCGCTCTGCATCTGGACGTGTCCTCGCCGGAGGACTGGCAGGCCATGGCAGACCATGTCGCCGGGCATTTCGGCAAGCTCGACATTTTGGTTAACAATGCCGGACTGGAACTGGTAAAACCGATGCAGGACCATAGTCTGGCGGACTGGCGCAAGGTCATGTCCGTAAACGTGGACGGCATTTTTCTGGGCTGCAAGACGCTCGAGGCGATGCTCCGCGAATCGGGCAAATCCGGTTCCTCCGCCTCGGTGATCAATATTTCCTCGATCGCCGGTATCGTCGGCTACCCGGATCAACTGGCCTATAATACGTCGAAAGGTGCTGTGCGCCATATGTCGAAAAGCCTGGCGATCGAATGGGCGGCGCACGGCGACGCGATCCGCTGCAATTCGATCCATCCCGGCTGCATCCGCACCCCGATGCTGGAAATGGCGGTGGAAGGATGGGTCGAGAACGGATCGGTACCGGCCTATGATCCATGGACGGCGATCGCGGCGCTATGTCCGCTGAACCGGGTCGGCATGCCGGAAGATATCGCCATGGGCGCCGTCTATCTCGGCTCCGACGAATCGCGCTTTGTCACCGGCATCGAACTGGTGATCGACGGCGGGTGGGTGGCCCGATGAGCAGCAACCACAGCAAGCGCCTCTGGATGTATGCCCAGATGGTCAAGAGCCGCCATTTCGAGGATATGATCAAGCCCGCCTATTTCGAAGGCAAGACTCCGGTCTTCAATATGGCGAAGGGCCCGCTGCCCGGCGAGATGCATCTGTCCGACGGGCAAGAGCCTTGCGCCGTCGGCATATGCGCCCATTTGCGCCCCGATGATGTCGTCACCGCCACCCACAGGCCGCATCATATCGCGATTGCAAAGGGGGTCGACCTCAACGCCATGGCTGCCGAGATTTTCGGCAAGAAGGACGGGCTGGCCGGCGGACGCGGCGGCCATATGCACCTGTTCGATCCAGCGGTGAATTTTTCCTGCTCGGGCATTATCGCCCAGGGTATGGGGCCGGCTGTCGGTGCCGCCATGGCCGCCCGGATGCGGGGCAGCGATGCCGTCGCTGTTGCTTTTCTGGGCGAAGGCGCGGCCAATCAGGGGGCTTTTCACGAAAGCCTCAATCTCGCGTCAGTATGGAAGGCCCCGGTGGTATTTGTCATCGAGGACAATAGCTATGGCATTTCCGTTCCCAAAAGCGCCTGCACAGCGGTTGCCAGCAACGCCGATAGAGCAGCGGGCTATGCCATGCCCGGCCATCATGTCGGCGGCAATGATCCCGACGCCATATATGAAGCGGCAGGGATCGCGATTGAACGGGCGAGGTCCGGTTCCGGCCCAAGCCTGATCGAGATTGAGACCAGCCGGCTGGAGGGCCATTTCATGGGCGATCCGGAAGGCTATCGACCGAAGGACGAAGTCAGGCGGCTGAAGGAAATCGATCCCATACCCGCCTACCGGACCCGGTTGCTCGAAGCGGGATTCGAAGAGAGTGAGCTGGATCGCGCGGAAAGCGAAGCCCGCGGCCTGGTCGACCAGGCCTTCTCCTTTGCCCGCAGCAATGATTATCCCGAACCCAAGGAGGCTTTTGACCATGTCTTTGCCTGATCAAACCATCGAAAAACCCGCTGCAGAACGCAGGCTGACCATCGCCAAGGCAATGAGCGAGGCTCTGGCACAGGAAATGGAGCGCGATCCGTCCGTTCTGGTGATGGGCGAGGATATCGGGAAAATGGGCGGCGTCTTTGGCACGACCACCGGACTGTTCGAAACCTTCGGCGAAGATCGCGTCCGCGACACGCCGATTTCCGAAACCGCCTTTATCGGTGCGGCCGTCGGCATGGCCGCCTCTGGATTGCGACCGGTCGTGGAACTGATGTTCGTCGATTTCTTCGGCGTCTGCATGGACGCGATCTACAATCTGGCCGCCAAGCAAAGCTATTTTTCCGGCGGCAAAGTCTCCTGTCCGATGGTGCTGATGACCTCTGTCGGCGGCGGCTATGGCGATGCTGGCCAGCACAGCCAGTGCCTCTACGCCACATTCGGACATTTGCCAGGCATGAAGGTGGTCATCCCCTCCAACGCCCATGATGCCAAGGGCCTGATGCTCTCTGCCATCCGCGACGACAATCCGGTGATTTTCATGTTCCACAAGGCCCTGCAGGGCATGGGCTGGCTGGGAACCGTTGCCGGCTCGATCAACCACACACCGGAAAGCGAATATTGCGTGCCGATCGGCAAGGCCTCGGTCGTTCGCGAAGGAAGCGATATTACCATCGTCGGCCTCGGCGCCACGGTGCACCAGGCGCTGGCGGCGGCCGGAAGGCTCGACGAGGCGGGGATCAGCGCCGAAGTCGTCGATTTGCGGACGATAGCGCCACTGGACCGGGAATCGATCCTGGCCTCGGTCACAAAAACCGGCCGGCTGCTGGTGGTCGATGATGATTATCTCAGCTTCGGCATCGGCGCGGAAATCATCGCGACAATATGTGAAACATTGCCTGGCCCGCTGAAATGCCCGCCGCAACGTATCGCCCACCCCGATATTCCCATTCCCTTCACGCCGGTAATGGAACATTTCCTGCTGCCCGATGCCGGGAAGATCGAGAGCAGGGTCATCGCCATGATGGGAGAACAGAAATGACCGATATATTGGTGCCGCAAGGCCAGTGGGAGCCGGATCAGGAAGCCGCCCTCGCCACCTGGCTCTATGGGGAAGGCGAAACCGTTCAGGAAGGCGTGACCGTCGCCGAAATCATGGTCGAGAAAACCAGCTTTGAAATCCCTGCCCCGGCCAGCGGTGCCCTATCCATCACTGTGGCAGAGGATGAAATCGTCACTCCCGGGCAAGTGGTCGGCTCGATAGGATAATGGCCTCGACGATGGAACGCGATCTCGTCCGCCGCCTGGCGCGTGCGATTTCGCCCGGCACGCCGATCGAGACTTGTTCGGGACAGCGGGCGATCGATGACGAGGATGCGCTGATCGACAGGGTCGCCACCCAGCCGTCCGGATCTTCCTGCCTCAGGATCTGGGAGAACCGGAACTGCCTAGTGACGACGCGTCCCGTTGCCAGACGGGCAGGCTTCGCCGAGGCGGCGGACGCCAGCGCCAGATCAGGCTGGCCCGTCCATGTCCGCTCGTCCGGCGGCTCGACCGTTATCCACCGGCCCGGCATATTGAACATCACTCTGGCGGTTGCCGCGGGCAATCAGCCGGTGCAGCCCGAAGCCAGCTATCAAGGCCTGATCAGATTGCTGCAGGACGCTTTGGGGAAACTGTATATCGATGCCACTGTCGGTCCGGTCGAGGGGTCCTATTGCGACGGCAGCTATAACCTGTGCCTGAACGGCAGAAAGATCGCCGGAACCGCATCGCGCATCGTCCGCCGACAGGGCCAGACCGCCTATATCTGCCACGCTTCCATAGCGGTTTACGGCTCGCCCGAGCGCGATATTGCCCTGATCCGCAAGTTCGAGCGGGAATTGGGGCTACGCCATAGATATGCGATAGACAGCCACACGACCCTTGTTAACATGATGGAAGCAATCGTCGCGTGAGGAGGCCGGATTGCGGCTTTTCGCGAAATACGTCTGTCACCAAGCCGCGTTTTTTTCCAAATGCTTTGCGCCATCCCATCGGAAGAGAATTTCGGGCGATCAATCCAGGATTATTTCGAAATTCCGATCCAGCGGGGTACATCGTGGCAAAACTGCTCGTAGGCAGCGCCAAAATTTTTGCCCAGATGCGCTTCCTCGATCCGGACCTGCGCATGGCAGGCTAGCGTGAATACAAGCAATGCAACCCAGCCCCACCAAATGCTGGCACTCAAGGCGATGCCGAGGCCGAGCAATATCATCCCGGCGAATATGGGGTTGCGGCTGAATTGGAACAGTCCATGCCTAACGAACAGCGGCGCGTCTCCGTCGCGCACACCCACGCGCCAGGCCCGGCCCATCTGTATTTGGGAGACAATCACTATAACCGTGCCCGCCACCGCCAGCAGTGCACCGCCCGAGGCAAATCTGGTAGCAGGCTGCGTCGCAGCCAGCCCGCTCGCGACTCCCAGAACGGCGATACTGATCGCAAATAGAAGCCCGGCCAAACGCTGTCTGCCCTTCGCCGCGCCAAATGCCCAGGCCCTGTCGCCGGTCGAACGGGCTACGGAATAGCCGCGCCAGACCGAAGCAAGGAAGACAATAATCAACGCGGTAACGGGTACAGCCTGTATCATCTGGCCTCTCCCACCGCGATTCCGCTCTTTTTAACGGATTGCAGTTCGCTTCGAGCCTGCCTTATGATTTGAATGCCGCCGGTAATGGCCAGACCCGCCATAATGGCGGCCACTCCGAGATCGGGCCACGCGCTGCCGGTCTGCGCAACGCCAAGCGCTGCGGCAAGCACTGCAACATTGCTGATCGCGTCATTGCGCGAACAGATCCACACCGACCGCATGTTGGCGTCACCCGTCCGGTAGCGAAAGAGCATCAGGGCGACGCCGACATTCACAAGCAGCGCCAGTGTTCCGACGATGCCCATGGTCTCGGCAACCGGCGTCGTGCCGCTGAAAAACGCCCATAGGGCAGACCCCAGCACCCATAGGCCAAAAAGCAATATCGTTGCCCCCTTGAACAACGCCGCTCGCGAACGCCATGCCAGCGCCATTCCGGCCACACCAAGACTGATTGCATAATTGAAAGCATCGCCAAAAAAGTCCAGCGCATCGGCCTGAAGCGCACGTGAATCCGCCTGAACACCAGCGCCCATTTCCACAAAAAACATCGCAGCATTGAGGATAAGCGCGATCCACAGGATGCGCCGCCAGCGTTTGTCATTCAGCGCATCTCCCGTTCCACAGGCATCGGCGCAGCAACTATCGGACATGGTTTTTCCTCGACAAATTTCGATTCGCCGATATTTATGGACCCTGTAGTAACTATAGGGTCAAGCGATGAAAATTGGAGCACTGGCAAAGGCGACAAGGACAAAGGTTGAAACCGTCCGCTATTATGAGAAAATCGGCCTGCTGCCACCTCCTGCACGGACAAGTGCAAATTACCGCGATTACGGGAGCAACCATCTCGCGAGGCTTTCCTTCATTCGCCGCGCCCGAAATCTCGGCTTCACCCTGAAGGCGCTGCGCGAATTGCTCGACCTGTCGGACAATGAAGATCAATCCTGTGAAGCGGTTGATGACATTGCGAGCAGGCATCTTGCCGAGATCGATCAAAAAATTGACGACCTGACGACGCTGCGTTCCGAGCTAGGCCGGATGATCGGTGCCTGCCAGCATGGAACCGTAGGCGAATGCAAAATCATCGAGACGCTGGCCCCGCGAATCTAGAGACGGCTGTGGCAGGGCAACCTGTGACAGAAAGCACGAATAGCCGCCTTCGGGGCAAAGCTTTCATCCCGCCATATCTCCGGATCTTCTCCCCATAGATTAATCACTTCCCGCTTGACTTCCCCCGTTTTGTTTCTTAATTGTTCTTTATTCGTTCCCAGAACAGGACACCGGACATGCTCACGCAAAAGCAACATGAACTTCTCTGTTTCATCGATGACAGGCTGAAGGATAGCGGCGTTTCCCCCTCGTTCGAGGAAATGAAGGAAGCGCTCGGGCTCAAGTCCAAGTCGGGCATTCACCGGCTGATCAGCGCGCTTGAGGAGCGGCACTTCATCCGCCGCCTGCCCAACCGGGCGCGCGCTTTGGAAGTGTTGAAATTGCCCGAGGGCGGCGTGCACGAGGCGGAGCCATCCAATGTCGTTGCGCTGCACCCGGAAACGCCGGTGCGCGAAGTGATCTCCAATCCCGCTCCGGCCGCCAATAATGATGTGCTGGAAATTCCGTTGCACGGACGGATCGCCGCCGGCGCTCCGATCGAGGCGATGGAAGGCCAGTCGGCGCTCAGCGTCCCTGCCGCCCTGCTCGGCCCCGGCGAACATTATGCGCTGGAAGTATCCGGCGATTCGATGATCGACGCCGGTATCCTCGATGGCGATTATGCGCTGATCCAGAAAACCGAAGTGGCGCGCGACGGCGAGATTGTCGTCGCCCTGATCCATGATGAAGAAGCCACGCTGAAATATCTGCACAAGGACGGTGTCCGGGTGCGGCTTGATCCCGCCAACCCTGCCTATGAACCGCAGATCTACGGCGCGGGCGAAGTGCGCATTCAGGGCAAGATGGCCGGATTGCTGCGCCGCTACTGATCGCGGTCGCCGCTGGTCGCGTCTCCACTCGCGGCGGGCCTATAGCGGGTCCATATATGCCTGCCGGTCCAGCCTAGCGCGGTGGTTATTTTTCTGTTCTCCAGATCGATGGTCATGCCGCCAACCTGCGACAGCAGGCTGCGGTCGGCCTTCAGCCAGCGCGGCCGGCAACTGTCCGGGAGCCGGCGGTCGCTGACCACGATATCGGCGCGGCGACAGGCAGCCGCCAGCGCGAGCGCCGGGATATAGTGACCGCTGCGCGTCGCCAATATCTGCCAGTCTCGTCCGCCGGCCGATACGGTCGCCAGACAGCTGTCACCATTGCACGTGGCGTTCGGCCAGTCTTCCAGCGCCTGCGATTCCCCTTCGATACCTGCATTTTCGCGGATCATTTCGCGGATGAAGTCGCCGCTGCGGCGGCGCAACATCGCCAACTCGCCCTGCTCGTTACGGATTGCGACATGGCGCCCGTCACCGGTGATATAGAGATCGGGCGCGCGGGTGGTGGCGATGACCAGCCCGCCGAGCAGCAGCGGGACCAGCCCCCAATAGCGCCAGCGCTCCCGCCACAGGCAAAGCCACAGTCCGCCGAGCAGCACCAGCGCGAATGCGATCACCTTCATGGTCGGCAGCATCGTCACCGCGCCGGGCCTGCTCGACACAAAATGGGCCAGCGCGATCAGGCTGCTCAAGGCCTGTTCGCACAACCACCAGACCGGCGCGCCAAGACCCACGCTGTCCAATAGCAAAGCCAGCGCCTCCAGTGGCATGATCACAAAAGTCGTCAGCGGGATGGCGACGATATTGGCCAAGGCGCCATAGAGCCCGGCCTTGTGAAAATGGTAGAGCGCGATCGGCATCAGCGCGATTTCCACCACCAGACCGGTCAGGAACAGGGCAAAGACGAACCGTCCGGCGCGGCGCATCAGGCTTTCCTCGCGCAGCATCAGCAGCGCCTTGATCCGCGGATGCTCGTGCAACGCGATGATCGCCGTCACCGCCGCAAAACTAAGCTGAAAACTGGGTCCGACCAGCGATTCGGGCCAGAATATCAGCACGAACAGCGCGCCCGCTGCTACCATCCGCAAGGTGATTGCGCTGCGCCCCATCATCAGCGCCACCAGCACCAGCAAGGCGGCGACGCAGGCTCGGATCGTCGGCACCTGCGCTCCGGTCATCAGCGTATAGGCGACCGCCGCCAGCGCCGCGCAGGCCGCCGCGACGATCGGCAGCCGGAAACGCAGCGCCAGCGCAGGCGACAAGGCAAGCGTCTTGAGCACCAGCAGATAGATCGCGCCGACCACCGCGGTCACATGCAGCCCGCTGATCGAGAGCAAGTGCGCCAGCCCGCTGCGCCGCATCGCTTCGGCATCCGCTTCGTCAATAGCGCCGCGATCGCCGGTGGCCAGGGTGGCGCCGATCGCACCGGCGGCACCCGCCATCCGCGACTGGACATGGGCCGAAAGCCGCTGCCGGTATCGGGACAGCGCGAAAACCGGGTCCGCAGCGCGCAATAGCCGGAGTTCTCCCAGCGCCTGCCCGGTCGCGCCGAGCCCCTGAAACCAGGCGCGCTCGGAAAAATCATAGGCACCGGGCAAGGCCGGCATCGCCGGCGGCATCAGCCGCGCGCGCAGTTGGATCAGGGCGCCGTCCTGCAAATCGGGACCGGCCCGATCCAGCGGCACGTTCACCCGTACGCGTGGCGGCAACCCCGAATTTTCACCGGTGCGCAGCGTCAGCCGGACCATATCACGCGCCAATACCGGTTCGACCCGTTCGATCGCGGCATTGAACGTGGTAACAATCGGTCGTGCCAGCACCGGAGCGGCGACGCTCCACGATCGAAACCAGACCAGTGCGCAGCCGGCCGCCGCCAGCAGCGCGAACCAGAACAGCGCCTTGCCGAGCCGCATGCCGCCTCCGCTGGTCACTGCAAACAGGGCAATCCCGCCGCACAGGCAGATGAAAGCCAGCCACCAGGCGCTATTTGCGAGATTATACCAGGCGGCAATGCCGCAGCCGAGCGCCACCGGCACCCAGAGAGGCAGCTGGTCCCGCTCCTTCTCGAGCTGCATTTCAATCAATTTGGACAGTTGTATCCTGCACCGGAAATCAGACAATTGTCGCGGGTGAAACAGCGTGCTAAGGGCGGTGCCAGTCGAACCGGAACCGGTGCCTGTGGTGCCATTCGGGCTCAATCCATCCCGCATTTCAAAATCCTATCACAGGGATCATGCAAGCGTGAATTCAAATGATGCTGAACAGCCGAAAGAGACAAATATGGTCGTAACCCGCTTTGCCCCCTCCCCGACCGGGTTCCTGCATATCGGCGGCGCCCGCACCGCCATGTTCAACTGGCTGTTTGCCCGCCATCATGGCGGAAAAGCGCTGTTGCGTATCGAGGACACAGACAAAGCGCGCTCCACCCAGGAAGCGATCGATGCCATTTCAGAAGGCCTGGACTGGCTGGGTCTCGACTGGGACGGCAAAACGGTGTTCCAGTCCGAACGCGCGGAACGCCATGCCGAAGTCGCCCACGAACTGCTGGCATCGGGCAATGCCTATAAATGTTTCGCAACCCAGGAAGAGCTGGCCGCCATGCGCGAGCAGCAGCGGGCCGAGAAAAAACCGATGCGCTACGACGGCCGCTGGCGCGACCGAGATCCGTCGGAGGCGCCGGAGGGCGCGCCTTATGCGATCCGCCTGAAAACCGAAACCGCCGGCAAGGTCACCATTGCCGATATGGTCCAGGGCGATGTCTCGGTGCAGAATAGCGAGATCGACGATTTCATCCTGCTGCGCTCGGATGGCACGCCAACCTATATGCTTGCCGTCGTTGTCGACGATCATGACATGGGCGTCACCCATCTGATTCGCGGCGACGATCATCTCAACAATGCCTTTCGCCAGCTGGCGCTGATCCGCGCGATGGGCTGGGACGAGCCCGCCTATGCCCATATCCCGCTGATCCACGGCAATGACGGGGCGAAATTGTCCAAGCGGCACGGCGCGCTGGGCGTCGAGGCCTATCGCGACATGGGGATCCTGTCGGATGCGATGTTCAACTATCTGCTGCGGCTCGGCTGGGGCCATGGCGATGACGAAATCATCTCGCGGGAACAGGCGATAGAATGGTTCGACCTGTCTGGCGTCGGCAAATCCCCCTCGCGTTTCGACACCAAGAAGCTGCAAAATTTGAACGGCCATTACATGCGCGAAGCGGCCGATAATGATCTGGTTCGCCTCGCGACACCCTGGATTGAACAGGATTTGGGCAGGCCTCTGGCGTTATCGGAGACGGAATTGCTGGGTCAGGCGATGCCGGTTTTGAAAAGCCGGGCGAAAAATCTGGTCGAATTGGCCGGATCCAGTCTTTTTCTCTTTAAAAAACGCCCACTTGGCCTCGACGAACGGGCAGAAAATCTGCTAGACGCTGACGCACGGACGCTGCTTAAATCGATTCACCTTGGCTTGACCGATCTGGAAGACTGGACGCTCGAGGCAACGGAAGAAGTCATAAAAGCGATCGCGGAGTCTGCCGAATTGGGGTTGGGAAAGCTCGCACAACCTATGCGAGCGGCACTGACAGGAAGTACCAGTTCACCCGGAATTTTTGACGTCCTGATACTTCTCGGCAAAGAGGAATCATTGGGACGTCTTGCAGATCAAATAGAAAAAACCTGAGTTTTCAGGAGCAGAAAGGACAATATCGTGGGCGATAACGCAAAATTCAGCATCAACGGCGACAATTTCGAATATCCGGTTCTGACGGGCACAGTGGGCCCCGATGTCGTTGATATCCGCAAATTATACGGCCAGACCGGTGCCTTCACCTATGACCCCGGCTTCACCTCGACCGCCAGTTGCGAATCCGAGCTGACCTTCATCGACGGCGGCGAAGGCGTTTTGCTCCACCGCGGCTATCCGATCGAACAGCTTGCCGAACAGAGCAGCTTCATGGAAGTGGCACACCTCCTGTTGCGCGGCGAATTGCCGAGCGCGGACGAATATGCCGACTTCACCAACACGATCACCCGCCACACCATGGTGCACGAACAGTTGCGCGGTTTCTATCAGGGCTTCCGTCGTGACGCCCACCCGATGGCGATCATGTGCGGCGTGGTTGGCGCGCTGTCGGCTTTCTATCATGACAGCACCGACATCAACGATCCCGCCCAGCGGATGATCGCCAGCCACCGTCTCGTCGCCAAGATGCCGACCATCGCCGCCATGGCTTACAAATATTCGATCGGCCAGCCTTTCGTCTATCCGGACAATGAACTATCCTACACCGGCAATTTCCTGCGCATGACCTTTGGCGTTCCCGCCGAGGAATATGAAGTGCATCCGGCGATCGAAAAAGCGATGGACCGGATCTTCATCCTCCACGCCGATCACGAACAGAACGCGTCGACCTCGACCGTCCGGCTCGCCGGTTCCTCGGGCGCCAACCCCTTTGCCTGCATCGCGGCCGGCATCGCCTGCCTCTGGGGCCCTGCCCATGGCGGCGCCAATGAAGCAGCGCTCAACATGCTGAAGGAAATTGGTCATCCCGATCGCATTCCGGAATATATTGCCCGCGCCAAGGACAAGGACGATCCGTTCCGCCTGATGGGCTTTGGTCACCGGGTATATAAAAATTACGATCCGCGTGCATCGGTTATGCAGGAAACGGTTCGCGAAGTGTTTGAAACGCTGAAGGTCAAGGACCCCGTCTTTGACGTTGCCTTGCAACTGGAAGAAATGGCGCTCAACGATCCCTATTTCATCGACAAGAAGCTGTTCCCGAACGTCGATTTCTACTCGGGCATCATCCTGTCGGCGATCGGCTTCCCGACCTCGATGTTCACCGTGCTCTTTGCCCTAGCCCGTACCGTCGGCTGGGTTGCGCAGTGGAACGAAATGATCTCCGATCCGGGCCAGCGTATCGGTCGCCCGCGTCAGCTGTACACGGGTCCCGCGAAGCGCGACTATGTACCGATCGACAAGCGGTAATCCTGATCGAAATATGGAAAAAGGGGGGCGTTTCGCTCCCCTTTTTTATGCTGGCTTCCGTTCCGGCAGGGACAGGGTGAAGGTCGCCCCCTCGCCGGCTTCGCTGGCCACGGTCAGGCTGCCGCCCATTGCGCCGGCCAGGCGGCGGGAAATGAACAGCCCCAGACCGCTACCGCCGTCGCCGGAGCGGCCGAGACGTTCGAACTTCTCGAAAATCCGTTCCTGGTCTTCCGCGGCAACACCGTCTCCCTGATCGCTGACGGCGATCCGGGCAAATCCATCTTGGGCGGACACGCGCAGCTTTATCACTGAACCGTCGGGCGAATAGCGGATTGCGTTGCCGATCAGATTGACGAGAATTTGCAGCGTCCGGCGGAATTCACCGCTGGCTGGACATTTTTCGCTCTCGTCGGGCAGATCGATACGGATGTGATGATCAGCCGCCTTGACCGCCAGCAGGCCGGCTGCGCGGTGTGCCAGATCCACCAGATCGATATCGTCACCGGCGACGGTGAATTCGGGCCGTTCGATGGCCTCGAGATCAGACAGATCGTTGACGAGGTCGAGCAAGTGCCGGCCAGCCGAGGCGATATCCTTGGCATAGCTGGCATAATCTCCGCGTAGCGGACCTTCCAGTTTGCTGCTGATCGTTTCGGCATTGGCGATAATCTTGCCCAGCGGCTGGCGCAGTGCCGGGCCCAGCTGCATCCCGAACAGACTGTCGCTGATCAGCTTGCCGCCACCATTTTTTACTGTCGTTGCGCTGGAGGACGGACGATCCGCCGCGTCGGCCGGCGTTGCGGTAAAGCGGTAGCCTGCAAACAGGCCGGCCTTGTCGATCAGCGGATTGCCCTGCAGTACGAACAGGCGCTCCGCACCGCTCTTCTGCCGCATGCGCTGATTGCGGATCGGCTGGCGCTCGGCCACGGCTTCCAGCAAAGCGGTATGGGCCGACGGCGGAACCACGTCATATATTTCGAGCAAAGAGTGGCCGATGACGTCAAAATCCTGCTCCGCCTCGCCCGACATCTGCTGGGCGATGATGCGCAGCGCCGCATCGGTGCGGATCGCGCCGCGTCCTTCCAGCCGGTCAAAGTCCCGTTCACGCGACGGATCGCTTTTCTCGCTCTCTTCGTGCGAATATTCCTTCCAGTCGATGATCGAAAGATTGAGAGCCTCTGCCTTCTCCGGCACGGCCAGACGTGTTTCCACCCACATTTCAATGCGGGATTCGTCATCCGATGCCTGCACTGGACGCGAGAGATTCATGCCAAGTCGCCGACTGAGACGGCACAATTCAGCCAGTTCGGGCACGGCCAGCGGACCGCCTTCTCTACCGCCGCAGCGCAGATGGAGCCGCATGAGCAGCGGGTCGGCCGACAGAAGCAATCCGTCGACATCCACCTGCCCCAGCACCGGCTCGGTCAATTTGCGATCCGTGCTCATTTACCGGGACTGCCCGGAAAATCATCGGAAAGCAGCCGTTCGGCATTCTGGAAGGCCTCGGGGGAGGCCCAGCGGGTGACCAGGGTCTGGCAGCGGTCCCGGTCGGTCTCGCCATAGGTGGCCCCGGTCAGGATATGGTCGCCGCCGTCGAGTGCGGCAAAAATCGACAAGGCTTCCTGAACCGGAAAATCCGCCGCCCGCATGACCACGACGAGCCGCGCCATATCGGGCTCGGCGGTAAAGGCGACAATCTGATCGCTGGTCAGGCCCGATTGCCGGGCCAGCCGCGCGATAAATAACGTCAGACCGTCTCTCATCGGATGGGGCACGGATATATTCTCGCCGCCGGACTGGTCGAGCAGCTGCGCCAGCCGCTCGGCCTTGCGCGCCACGCCGGCACTTTCGTCATGTGCAGCGAGCAGCCGTTCGGTTGCCTGCTGCAGCTGCGGGCCGGAAAAACCGGAACGTCTGACAAGAGCGGCGGTGATCGGCCAGGCGAAGGCATAGGCGATTTCCGGTGACAGATCGGCCAGACTCGCCGCAATTTCACCGGTGGCGCCGGTGGTTTTGGATTGGGCGACAAGCAGTCCCATCGCCGCCTTGGCAACGGCGGGGTCCGCGTGATCGAGATGCCGGGTCAAGGTGGATTCGAGATCTTCCTGCGAAATTTTCTGCAGCAATCGCGCCGCGAGTTCGCTCTGCTGAGTCTTGACGAACAGATGGCGGACGATTTCCGATGTCTTCAGCAGTCCGGATTGTTCCAGCATCGCGAAGCTTTGCCCGTTGCCGCGTTGCGCGATACCGAGCAACAGGTCATGGCTGACGCCCAGATCCCCGGTCACGATAGTGCAGATGCGTTTTTCAATCTGCTCGACGACGCTGCGCAGATATTGCTGGGCATTGGAGCGCATGCGGTCGTTGAATATGACTTCGGTTTTCGGAAAAAGGGCCTGCGCAAAATCATCCGCCACGAACGAGGCTTTGTCGGCCATCGCGCTCGCGCGGCGGACAATATCGTTGTGCTTGCTTCGATCCATCGGAAAAACTCGCTGTGCCATAGCTAGGCCGTACCCTAATGTGGTTAACAAGCCGCTAAGTCGAATATTCCGCTATTCGCTCTGCCGACTGGATGAATCCGGCAATTTTCCGGCCGGAAAGCGGTCGAGAAGGAGCGACAGGCCAGAGTAGAGCGCCGCAGCATAAATGCCATAGCTGATCGGTCCGAAAATCGCGGCGACGAGCAGGAGCAGCAGGACCAGCCGCATATCCGGCCGAGTGAGCGCGAACCGGACAGGCCCGGGTGCGCTCCTGAGCAGCAGCAGATGCGCGAGCAGCAATGCAAAAATAACGATATTCGGCATCAGGGTGACCGCATCGGATGCCTGCACCAGCAATATGGCAACGCCGCTGGCCACGACCAGATCGAGCGCGATTGCTGTCCAGTCCCGAAATTTGGCGACGCCGTCGAACTGCCGCATCGTGGTCCGGGCAAATTGGGCGGCACTGCCGAAAAACAGCAGCGCAAGCGCTGCGATCGCATAGCCGAAAGCCGCCAGTCCGATACCGGAAAGTCCGGCAACCAGCGCAAATATCTGCAGATATTGCGGCGCGGCCCTTCTGCTCCACAGACGGGGAAGACTGCTTTTGATCAGGGGCCGCAACAGGAAGCGGTTCAGGAAATTGTCCTTTTCCGCAGGCATTTCCTTGAGCTTGCGTCGCGTATATTGCGTCGCACTGAGTGCGCTCTGGATATGGGAAATCGCCCCCGCACCCATTCGCCGGTCCGAGATGATCGCGCGCGGACAATCGGCCTGAACCGCGGTCCGCAGCAGCGCCGACCCGATCTCCCATTCGTCCGGAATATCGATCATGGCCACCAGACGCGCTGCATTGAGCGAGACTATGCCAAGCCAGCGCTGGTTCAGATCAATGCGCTCGAATTCCTGATATTCCTCGGCATGCAGCACGGTGAACAGCAATTCCTGCGGAGCCCCGCTCAGCTGACTGACGATCTCTTCATTGGGAATGATACCGTCGGCAATATAGACGATATGGTCCTGTTCGCTGGCATATTGGACGAGATCACTGGGGCTGCGGACATATTCCGCATCCAGCCCCTGTTGCTTCATCGCGTCGATTTTCTGCAGCAGCGCGCCGTGGGTGACCGGGCAGAGAAAGATGAATTTTTCACAGCCGAAGCGCTGCGCGGCCTGGATCTGCAAATCGAGCAACGTGCCGGCGAACAACGGCAACAGGGCGATGGGCCCCTGTCCGTCGAGATCGTCTTTTGCCAGAGAAATCAGAGCCAGTTTCACAAGTTTTCGGGTCCCGAACGGAGAAAAGGAAGAATGTTCCTGCCCATATATGGTGGCATCGGGACATGCCAAGCGATAATCAGAAATGTTTCGGTTGGAGTTTGCTTCTGGATGATTAGCGGTCGTTCAGATGCGCATTAAACCGCGCTTCCCCGATTTCGTTTTCGTGCCGACTAGCGAACCGATATACCAGTAAGGCAGCGCCCGCCGTCAGAACTGCGATGGCCAGGAACAGTTGTAGATCGCCTTTGGATGAGTAGTCATTGGCAAGGAATATAATCGCTGCCCCGCCGGTTGCCAGCACAATCCAAGTGCCACTCCAAGCAGCAGAAGGTTCTTTGTGGTCGCTGGAGCGCCCATTCTTCCATTCCAAAATGGTTAGAACCGCCATGAGAAGCCAAGATGCAAGCTGTATATAACCAGACACATGCCCCGGATCTGCGATGATCAAGTTCTCAAGAAGGAGCCACCAGCCAAACAAGACCAAAGCAAGTGCAGCGAGGACTATCTTCGCATATTTCATTGGGCCTTCATAACTGAGAGATGCGGGCTGGGCAATATCTGCAACCGGGGCGGAAGCGAAAACCGGGCCCGTGACATTTCCCGATATTCCAGCGACGCCGACGAACTCGACACGCCGGAGCCGGAAAATCAGTCCCGGTGCGCTTCGACCGCTGAAACGGCGCGTTCCAGTTTCTGCAGGATGACCGGATCGCCCGGAGCGCTATGGGCTGCCTCGTCGGCGAGCTGGAGAATTTTGGTCGCAGAGAAGCTCGCGGCCAATCCTTTCAGACGCCAGGCGGCATATTCCCAATTGGCATCGCAACGGGCTCTTCCAAGCAAATCGACTTGCCGTTTTGCGCTCTCCAGAAATGCCGCGCGCAATTCCGCGATAAGGGGTTGATCATCCCCCACCGCGGCCGTCAGAGCGGCATCCAAAGCTCCATAATCAAATGACATTCCTGCCGTTTACACGCAATATGGTTAACTTATGGTTTCTATGACCCGATATTGTGTTAAATAGTCCCCATGGCAGGTGAATCTAAGATAATCGGGATGTGGCGCGACCGCGACGAAAGTGCCGGCGACGACCAGACAGCAGCAACCGCAGGCGGCGAAAGTGACGTGCCCGAACAGGCATCGGAACAGCCTGATTTTTCTGAGGAATATCACGAAAATGGCGATGAATCGCCGGCCGGGCAATGGGACGAATATGCCGATGAGACGGCTTCTGCCCCTGCCCGCGCCCGCTTCATTCCGCTGCTGCTGTTAACCATGATCGGGCTCTGCTGGACCGGATTTTTCCTGTGGGCAAACCGCGACATTTTTACAACATCGATAACCCCCAAGGCGGGGATAGACCTGTTGACCCAATGGTGCCTGCCTATTGCCACGCTGGGCATTGCCTATCTTCTCTACATGCGTAACAGCACCCGTGAAGCCGGTCGCTTTGCCGATGTCGGCCTTTCACTGCGTACTGAATCCGAATTGCTCGAAGCCCGTTTGAAGACCGTCAATAACGAGCTCAGCGTCGCCCGGGAATTTCTCAGTCAGGAAAGCCGGGAACTGGAGTTTCTCGGCGAACAGTCTTCGGGCAAGCTTACCACAGCTGCTGGCCTGATCCGTAAGTCGCTGGATGACGGGCTGGGCAAGATGCAGAAACTGGATGATGTCGGTGGCGCCGCCTACAAGAATCTCGAGCAGTTGCGCGAACATCTGCCGGTGGTGATCAACACAGCGAAGGATGTGACCAACCAGATCGGCAATGCCGGACGCACCGCCCAGACCGAAATGTCGGCGATGGTTGCCACGCTCAAGAAAATCGGCGAAGTCGGCACCGCGGCCGAGCAAAGCCTCACCGCCCTGACCGGCAAGTCCACCCGGTCGGTCGAAAATCTTGCCGTCGAGGCCGAACGGATCAAGGCCAGCCTCACCGAGCAGTTGCAGGAAGCAGAAGCCGGATCGAACCAGCTGGCGACCCTGATGCGGAAAACCACGGCGGAAACCGTCGATGCCATCCACAAGACGCGAGCGCAGCTTGCCACCGAGGCTTCGGAATCCGCATCGGCGATGCGCGCTGACCTGGATGCGCTGGAAACCGCGTTGGCAAGCGCGGGAAAAATCGCCGATGAGGAAGAAGTCCGGCTAAAAACCCTCGCCGAGACGCTCGATCGAAACATCACCGACATTGCCGAGAATCTCGCAAATCTGGACAATGAAAGCGGTGACAAGACCGCCAAGCTGGCCTTTGCCATGACCGCCATGGAGCAGAATAGCGATGCTCTGAAACAGTCTCTGGAAAGCGGCTATGCCGTGGCTGACGGGATGATCGAGCGGATGGAGAAATTGCTCGTCGCGCTCGACAGCAGCGCCCGGGAAATGGACGAGACCCTGCCGACGGCTTTCGAACGGGTATCGGAAAAATCGCAGGAAAGCTTGTCGCTGTACAGCCAGATCGCCCGCGAAGCTCGCAAGGCACAGGAAGATGCCGGCAGGGTTGCCCAGCAGGTGGCCCAGACCGACCATTCGATCACCAAACAACAGGAACTGCTGGGCAAATTGCGCGACAAGGGCGAGGATACCAGCACATCGCTGGTCGCACAGATCGACGACATTGCTAAGGCCATAGAGACCGTGCGCGAACAAAATGAATCGCTGGCCGAAAGCGCGGGCGAGAAAATGATCAGCGCGCTGCTGCGAGTGAAAGAGACCGCCAAGCAGGCTTCCGAACATTCGCGCCAGGCGCTCGAAAATTCTATCGCGGGTTCAACCGAAACATTCGAAAAAATGAGCGAAGAGGCGCTGAACCGGATCATCGACGACAAGATCGCCTCGATTGCTCCGAAGCTGGAACAAGCGGTTTCGAGCGCGGTGGTGACGACCCAGTCGACCGCTGCGCATCTCACCGATCAGCTGGCGGCGATCGAGGACATGACCACCAAGCTGGAACAGCGCATCCTCTTC
This sequence comes from Sphingorhabdus sp. YGSMI21, assembly GCF_002776575.1. Lineage (GTDB taxonomy): Bacteria > Pseudomonadota > Alphaproteobacteria > Sphingomonadales > Sphingomonadaceae > Parasphingorhabdus. The sequence continues at coordinate 3,528,981 of NZ_CP022548.1, forward strand.
GCCCGGGAAAAGGCAGAGCAGAGCAGCGACGAGAATTTCACCCGGCGGGTGGCGCAGCTTACGGAATCGCTCAATTCCATCTCGATCGATGTCGGGAAAATCCTGTCGAACGATGTTACCGACACCGAATGGGCTGCCTATCTGAAAGGCGATCGCGGCATCTTCACGCGGCGGGCGGTTCGCCTGCTCGACAACCGGGAAGTACGCGAAATCCTTGCCCAATATTCGGGCAATGACGAATTCCGCGAGCATGTGAACCGCTATATCCACGATTTCGAGGCGATGCTGCGCGGCGTGCTCGCCACCCGTGACGGCAGCGCGGTCAGCGTGACCCTGCTGTCATCAGATGTCGGTAAGCTCTATGTGGCGCTGGCCCAGGCAATCGAGCGCCTGCGCAACTAGCATCGGTCGCCTAGCGCATCCGCTCCCGGCTGTTGAAAATATCGATCGTGTCGAGCGTGATCCAGCCATTGGCATAGTTGAGATAGAATAAGCCAAAGGCCGCCGTCGCCAGCAAGGTGGTCATCAGCAACACGCGCAACGGCCGGAAATTGGCCGGCGCTCCGTCCGCCTGTCCCTCCACCATCTCGACCCCGGATTCATGATGGTTGCGGATGCCGATGGGCAGCACGATGAAGGCTGCCGTCACCCAGAACAATATGTAAATTGCCAGAATAGAGGTGGGTTCCACGGTTGGCTATGCCTCCACGGTTAGCACCGATACAATCGGCTTTTTGCCCGTCCACTCGGTTGCGCTGCGACGGACCAAGAGACGGATCGCTTCGTTGAACTTGTCGATATCGCCGACCGGCTTGCTATATTTTCCGACGATCTTGTCGATGACCTCGTCGAGGAAATCCTCTTCGTCTTCCTCGAGCGGCACGCCGTGCATTTTGAGCACGGGCTGTCCAAATATCTTGCCCTTGTGATCGAGACCGATGGCGACCGAAATCATCCCGTTATGCGCGGTCTTGCGCCGGTCGTTCAAGGTTTTGCCGTCGGCCGGAATGATCACGTCGCCATCGACGACAAGCCGTCCTGTGCGTTCCTGTCCGAGGATTTTCGGGCCATTGGGCGCCAGTCGCACGACATCGCCGTTCTGCTGGAATATGGCCTTTGGAATGCCGTGCTGCAGGCCGAACGCGGCCTGGGTTTTCATATGGCGGATTTCACCATGGACCGGGACGAGTATTTCCGGTTTGATCCAGTCATACATTTGCGCCAGCTCCGGCTGTCCCGGATGGCCCGAGACGTGGATATGCTCCTGGCGCTCGGTTATCATGACGACGCCCTTGGCCGCCAGCTGGTTCTGGATCCGGCCAATGGCGATTTCATTGCCGGGAATCTGTTTGGACGAGAAGAGCACATGATCGCCCTCTGAAAGCTTGATCTGGTGGCTGTCGCCGGCAATCCGGCCCAAAGCCGCTCTCGCCTCCCCTTGCCCGCCGGTTGCAATGATCATGACCTTGTCTCGCGGCAGACTCATCGCTTCCTGAAAGTCGACGGTCGGCGGGAAGTCCTTGAGATAGCCGTTTTCGCGGCAATTCTCGATGATCCGGTCGAGCGAGCGGCCGGCCACGCAGAGCTTGCGGCCCGCGTGGATGGCAACCTCGCCCAAGGTCTGCAACCGGGCGGCGTTGGAAGCAAAGGTCGTGACCACGACGCGGGTGTCGATCTCGTCGACCACGCGCATCAGATTGCGGCGGACTTCGCCTTCCGAACCGGAAGCATTGGTGTTGAAGACATTGGTCGAATCGCAAACCATCGCGAGGACGCCCTCGTCGCCTATTTTCTGCAATTCCTCGGGAGTGGACGGCACGCCAAGCACCGGCTCGTCATCCAGCTTCCAGTCACCGGTGTGGAAAATCCGGCCATAAGGCGTGTCGATCAGCATCGCATTGCCTTCGGCAATAGAGTGCGCGATCGGCAGATAGCGGAAGCCGAACGGGCCGAGATCAAAGCTGCCTTCATTCGGGATGATATTGAGTTCAACATCATTTTGCAGTCCGACTTCTTCCAGCTTGCGACGGATCAGGCCCGCCGTGAAAGGGGTCGCGAACAAGGGAACATCGAGGTCAGCGGCGAAATAGGGAACCGCGCCAATATGATCCTCGTGCCCGTGAGTCAGCACGATACCGAGCAGGTCCTTCTGATTTTTCTCGATAAATTCGAGATCGGGCAGGATCAGGTCAATGCCGGGATAGCTGGAATCGGCAAAGGTCATGCCGAGATCGACCATCACCCATTTGCCGTCACAACCATAGAGGTTGACGTTCATGCCGATTTCGCCCGAACCGCCAAGGGCCAGGAAGAGAAGTTCTTTTTTAGCTTTTGTCATGAAGCGTGTGTTGCTCGCTGATAGAGGAAATGCAGGCCCTGAAGAGTCAGGTCCGATTCCAGATGGTCAAATACATCTGTATGTTCGTCAAAAAGTACGGCCAGTCCGCCGGTGGCAATGATTTTCGTCGGGCGGCCGATTTGCGCCTTGGTCCGCGCCACCAGCCCTTCGATCATCGCGACATAGCCCCAGAAAATGCCGATCAGCATCTGGCTTTCGGTGGTGGTGCCGATCACATTGTCATCTTCCGGCGATTCCAGCGCGATACGCGGCAATTGTGCGGTCTTTCCGACCAGCGCGTCGAGCGACAGATTGATGCCGGGCGCGATCACGCCACCTTTATAGGCGCCCTCATAATCGGCCACGTCAAAGGTGGTCGCCGTGCCGAAATCGATGATCACGATATCCTGCTTATATTTCTGGTGCGCCGCGATCACATTGAGCGCGCGGTCGGCGCCGACACTGTCGGGCTGCTCGACATCCAGGGCGATGCCCCAATGGGCGGCGCCACGACCCGCGACCAGCGGAGTGACACCGAAATATTTTTCCGAGAGAACGGTCAGGTTATGCAGCGCGCGCGGGACAACGGTGCCGATGATCACCGCATCGACGGCGCCCAGTTCCAGCCCTTCCAGCTCCAGCAGCTGCCTGAGCCAGACGACATATTCGTCCGCCGTGCGACGGGCATCGGTGGCGATCCGCCAGCGCGCCCGAATGTCGTCGCCGTCAAACAGGGCGAACACGACATTGGTATTTCCGGCGTCTATGGCCAATAGCATAAGCGACTCTTCTCTTTATCCGATGGAAATATCACCGGCGCGTATTGCGATAAGCGTTCCGTCGGCTTTTCTCAAGCGCAGCGCGCCGTCGACGGTCAGTCCGGCAAATTCGCCACTGATCTTGTCACCGCCATCGTCGCTGGTCGTCACGGTCATTCCGACGGGATGCGCCAAGGCCTGCCATTCGCTTAATATGTGCGCCAGACCGGCTTCCCGCCAAAGCTTCACCCAATTTTCAAATTCTCTCGACAGCTGGTCAAGAAAACCAATGGCGTCCACCACCGCGCCTTCCTTTTTCAGGCTGGTCACGGCCCGTCCTTCGACCTGCGGGGCCTGCGCGACATTGACGCCGATGCCGACGACCACCTGTTCCTTCACTCGCTCCAGCAATATGCCGCAGATCTTGGCGTCCGATACGAGCACATCATTGGGCCATTTGAGCAGCATCGGCACATCCGGCAGAAAATGACGAATGGCGGCGTGAACCGCCAGTCCCGCAACGAAAGACAAAGAGGACGGCTCCGGGTCGCCCGGTCGCATATCCACGACGGTGCTGCAGAAGAGATTGCCTTTCGGACTTTCCCATTTGCGGCCACGGCGCCCTACCCCGCCGGTCTGTGTCTCCGCGCGCAACCAGAATCCTTCCGGCGCGCTGCCGCTCAGGGCCAGCGCCTTCACATCCGCATTGGTCGATGCGGTTTCGGCAACAGTCTCTACGAATATAGTCAGAAAAGCGACGCCGCGGCGGCGTTGGTAATCGGCGCCATGAGCGGGATTGCCAGATAGCCAAGCGGAGAGACAAACAATGCCATGAGCGCGATCAGCCCGTTCTCGGTCTTGTGCCCGGTCGCGACAATCTCGCCCGACGGATCATCGAAATAGATGATCTTGACGACCTTGATATAGTAAAAGGCGCCGATCACCGATGCGGCGATACCGATCACCGCGAGCGGCAACATGCCGGCGGCAACAGCTGCATCAAAGACCAGGAACTTGCCCCAGAAACCGAAGAGCGGCGGGATGCCGGCAAGCGAGAACATGAACACGGCAAAAGCAGCAGCCAGACCGGGACGCGTCTGGGACAGTCCGGCGAGGCTCGAGAGGCTTTCCAGCGGCCTGCCGTCCTTGTCGCGCATTTCCAGCACGCAGATAAAGCTGCCCAGCGTCATCGCGACATAGATGGCAAGATAGAACATCATCGCCGAAATACCTTCCGGCGTACCGGCAGCGAGGCCGATCAGCAGAAAGCCGACATTGTTGATCGAGCTATAGGCCAGCAGCCGCTTGATATTCTGCTGTCCGATCGCGGCAACCGCACCGAGGATGATCGAGGCGAGCGCGACAAAGACGATGATCTGCTGCCAGGCCGAAGTCTGGCCGCCAAAAGCGTCGATAATGACCCGCGCGGTCAGCGCCACTGCGGCCACTTTCGGCGCGCTGGCAAAGAAAGTGCTGACCGGCGTCGGCGCGCCTTCATAGACATCCGGCGTCCACATGTGGAACGGCACGGCGCTGATCTTGAACGCCAGTCCCGACAGGACCAGTACCAGACCGATCAGCGGACCGGTGGACAGATCGCCGTTCAGCGTCTCGCCAATCACCGCGAAGCTGGTTGAGCCGGCAAAGCCGTAGACCAGAGAAATACCGAAGAGCAGCATACCGCTGGCCAACGCGCCCAGCACGAAATATTTCAGACCCGCTTCGGAAGAGCGCACGTCGGTGCGGATGAAGCTGGCCAGAACATAAGCCGACAGGCTGTTCAGTTCGAGACCGATATAGAGCGTCATCATGTCGGTCGCCGACACCATCATCCCCATGCCGACGCAGGCAAAGAGGATCAGGATCGGATATTCCGGGCGATATTTTCCGCCGGCCTGGAAGAAGCGCGGCGCAACCATCAGCGAGACGATCGCGGCCAGATAAATCAGGAATTTCGCGGTGCTGCCGAAGGCATCCATGCGATATTGGCCCTCGAAGGCGAATACGCCGTCCTTGAATTCGGGCATATGGGCCAGAACCATCAACAGGATCGATGCGCCGAACAGCGCTGCTGCCGACAATATCGTCACCAGACGCGCGGATTTTTCACCGCCCCAGGCGGCAACCAGCAGCAGGATCAGGCTGGAGATCGTGAGAAATACTTCCGGTGCAACCAGATACAGGGAATTTCCGATATCCATCAGTGGGCCTCCCCTTGAACATGGTCCTGGGTGACGGCCTTGGCCTCTCCCATCTTAAGATGCGCATCGCCTTCCGGAGCCGCGCGATCAATACGCGCAACCAGCGCGCCGACGTCACCGCGGATCGGTGCCATGAAGCTTTCGGGATAGACACCCATCCACATCACGGCAGCGGCGATTGGCGCGAGCAGCGCCATTTCCCGCGCGGACAGATCCGGCATCGCCTTGACGTCCTCGTGAACAAGCTCGCCGAAGGCAACGCGGCGATAAAGATAAAGCATATAGCCGGCGCCGAGGATGATCCCCGTGGTGGCGACCAGCGTAACCCAGCTGTTGACCTTGTAGAGGCCGACCAGCGAGAGAAATTCGCCAACGAAACCGCTGGTGCCCGGCAGACCGATCGACGCCATGGTAAACAGCATGAAGAGAATCGCATATTTCGGCATATTGATCGCCAGCCCGCCGTAACGGTCGATTTCACGCGTATGCAGCCGGTCGTAGATGACGCCAACGCAAAGGAAGAGCGCGCCCGATACCAGACCATGGCTCAGCATGACGATGACCGCGCCCTCGATGCCCTGACGGTTGAAGGCGAACAGACCGAGCGTGACAATCGCCATATGAGCGACCGAACTATAAGCGATCAGCTTCTTCATATCCTGCTGCACCAGCGCGACGAGAGACGTGTAGACCACGGCCACCATCGACAGCGCGAAGACCAGCCAGATGAACTGCTCGGACGCTTCGGGGAACATTGGCAGCGAGAAGCGCAGGAAGCCATAACCGCCCATTTTCAGCAATACGCCAGCCAAAATAACCGAACCGGCGGTCGGTGCCTGAACGTGCGCGTCGGGCAGCCAGGTGTGGACCGGCCACATCGGCATCTTGACCGCGAAGCTGGCGAAGAAGGCCAGCCAGAGCCATGTCTGTGCCTCGGGCGCGAAATCATAGTTGAGCAGGGTCGGAATGTCGCTGGTTCCGGCATCCTGCACCATCCACAGCATCGCGATCAGCATCACCACCGAGCCGAGCAACGTATAGAGGAAGAATTTATAGCTGGCGTAGATCCGGTTCGCCCCGCCCCAGATGCCGATGATCAGATACATCGGGATCAGGCCGGCTTCGAAGAGAATGTAGAAGAGGAAGATATCCTGCGCTGCGAAGACGCCGATCATCAGCACCTCCATGAACAGGAAAGCCGCCATATATTCGCCGACCCTTGTCTGGATCGATTCCCAGCTGGCACCGATACAGATCGGCATCAGGAACACGGTGAGCATGATCAGCATCATCGAAATGCCGTCGATACCCAGCGCCCAGGCGAAATTGCCGAACAGATCGGACCGCTCGACATATTGCCATTGCGGACCGCCGATATCGTAATTGGCCCAGAGAACCACGCCGAGGCCGAAAAGGACGAGTGTCGTCACAAGCGCCAGCCAGCGCGCGGCTTGCGCGTTGAGGAACAGGCAGATGATCGCTGCCAGCATCGGCAGGCCCATCATCAGCGACAGGATCGGAAAATCGAGCTGGTTCATTAGCTGGCTCCCCGCACGATAATCCAGGTCGCTGCGGCCGCGAGACCGAGCAGCATGACAAGCGCATAGCTGTAGAGATAGCCGCTCTGGAAGCGTTTCATCACGCCGGAGCCGCTGGCGATCACCGAAGCGATACCATTGGGGCCGAAGCGGTCGATCGTGCCCTCGTCACCGGTCTTCCAGAATTTCCGGCCCAGCCAGAAGGCGGGACGGATGAAGATCAGATTATACAGCTCGTCGAAATACCATTTGTTGAAGAAGAAATTGTAGAGCGGGCTGAAGGTCGCGGCCAGTCTTGCCGGACGGTCGGTTCCGCGGAAATACATGAAATAGGCGGTTGCGAGACCGGTGAGCATGGCCACCGTAGCCGACAATTTCACCCACAGCGGCACTTCGTGCATCGCGTGCATCAGGCCGGCGTCATAGGCAATGGAGCCGTTCCAGAACGCGCCATCGTCGATGAAAGCATGGCTGAACACAAAGCCGGCAAAGACAGCACCGACGGAGAGAACGCCGAGAGGAATCAGCATAGATAACGGACTTTCATGCGGGTGATAGCCACCGGTCTGGTCGGCGCCGGCTTCTTCGGGTGTCTTGTGCACGCTGTGCTGGATATGCTCGGACTGGATCCAGCGCGGCTTGCCCCAGAAGGTCAGGAACATCAGGCGCCAGCTGTAGAAGCTGGTCAGCAGCGCCGCGAGCACGCCGATGAAGAAGGCGAACTGGCCGGTTTCGGTGCCCGAGGCAAAGGCCGCCTCGATGATCGCGTCCTTGGAGTGGAAGCCGGCAAAGCCCGCGTGCAGCCAGTAAATGCCGACACCGGTGATCGCCAGCGTACCGGCCATCATCGCCCAGAAGGTCAGCGGGATTTCTTTCCGCAGGCCGCCATAATAGCGCATGTCCTGTTCGTGATGCATCGCGTGGATCACCGAACCGGCGCCGAGGAACAGCAACGCCTTGAAAAAGGCGTGGGTGAACAGGTGGAACATCGCGACATTATACGCGCCCACACCGGCGGCGAAGAACATATAGCCGAGCTGCGAACAGGTCGAATAAGCGATCACCCGCTTGATATCATTCTGGACGAGGCCGACGGTCGCGGCGAATATCGCGGTGCAAGCGCCGACAATGGTGACAACGGTCAAGGCGACATCGCTGGTTTCGAACATCGGCGACAGGCGGCAAACCATGAAGACGCCGGCCGTGACCATGGTTGCAGCGTGGATCAGCGCCGACACAGGGGTCGGCCCTTCCATCGCGTCCGGCAACCATGTGTGCAGACCCAGCTGCGCGGATTTGCCCATCGCGCCGACAAACAGCAGCAAACAGATGATGGTCATCGTGTCGAGGCGCATGCCGGCAAAGGTGATGGTCGATCCGGCCATTCCCGGTGCAGCTTCGAGGATTTCGGGAATCGAGACCGTCCCGAAGACCAGGAACGTCGCGAAGATGCCGAGCATGAAGCCAAGATCACCCACGCGGTTGACGACAAAAGCCTTGATCGCCGCGGCGTTCGCGCTCGGCTTCTTGAACCAGAAACCGATCAGCAGATAGGAGGCCAGTCCCACGCCTTCCCAGCCGAAGAACATCTGGACGAGATTGTCGGCGGTCACCAGCATCAGCATGGCGAAGGTGAACAGAGACAGATAGGCGAAGAAACGCGGCTGGTCCGGATCTTCGTCCATATAGCCCCAGCTATAGAGATGCACGAGCGCGGACACGGTGGTTACCACCACCAGCATTACGGCGGTCAGCGTATCAACGCGCAGCGCCCAGTCAAATTGCAGGTCGCCGGAGATCAGCCAGGTCAGGACCGGCACAACTTCGGCGCTATTTGCCCCGCTCAGAAAGCCGAGGAATATCGGCCAGCTGAGTGCACAGGACGTGAACAAAGCGCCCGTGGTGACGATCTTGGCCGGCACATTGCCGATCACGCGATTGCCGAACCCTGCGACAATCGCTGCCAGCAGCGGCAGGAATACTATGAGGGTGATACTGTTCACGCTTGCCCCCGGAGCCGTTCGTGCTGAGCTTGTCGAAGTATGGACGGCGTGCGCGAAGCCTGCCCTTCGACAGGCTCAGGGCGAACGGTATTGTTAGACGAACTCATGTTCACCCCTTCATCCGGTTGACATCATCGACGGCAATCGTGCCGCGCTGACGGAAATAAATCACGAGAATGGCCAGCCCGATGGCGGCCTCGCCTGCCGCCACGGTCAGAACGAACATGGCGAATATCTGCCCGGTCATATCGCCGAGAAAGGCACTGAACGCGACAAAATTGAGATTCACCGCAAGCAGGATCAGTTCGATCGCCATGAGGATGATGATGATATTTTTCCGATTGAGAAAAATGCCGAGCATGCCCATCACGAACAGGATCGAGCTGACGACGAGATAATGTTCGATACCGATCATGACATATCCCCGGCTGCTGAATATCTGGCGGACGGAGCCGATAGATTCTGAATCACAATTCCACTCCCTTGCCGACTTCGGGCTGTGTGTTGCGGGTCGCGTCTTCGGGCCGGCGAGCGACCTGATCGGCGATATTCTGTTTGCGGACGCCACCACGCGTACGATGCGTCAGCACGATCGCGCCGACCATGGCGACCAGCAGGATCATGCCCGCGGCCTCGAACAGGAAGACATATTTGCTGTAGAGCAAGGCGCCCAGCTGTTCGATATTAGACGGCGCGCCTTCCGGCAGACCGACCGCAGCGGTGGCCTCGCCCATGCCCGCAGACTGCCAGGTTCCGACGCCGAAGATAATCTCGACCACCAGCACCAGCGCCAGCAACAGGCCGAGCGGCAGGTTCTTCATGAAACCCGCGCGCAGCTCAGCAAAATCGATGTCGAGCATCATCACGACAAACAGGAACAACACCGCGACCGCACCGACATAGACGATGACCAGCAGCGCCGCGATAAACTCCGCGCCAACCAGCAGCATCAGACCCGCCGCATTGAAAAAGGCGAGGATCAGCCACAAGACGCTGTGCACCGGATTGCGCGAGAAAATGCACATGGCACCACTGGCAAGCACGATGGATGCGAATAGATAGAAAGCGAATATTTGCATTATGCGCATCCTCCCTGAAGCGAAGCTTTGGGGAGGTGGCGCGCCGAAGCCTTGGCGAAGGCGTGACGGAGGGGCCGCGAACGAAGCGAGCGCTGCGCACTCGCCCCCTCCACCAACCTGCGGTTGGTCCCCCTCCCCATGCTACGCATCGGGAGGAAATATACAGCGCAATTTTGCAAAAATGCCCCCATCTCAATCATCACAGCGCCCATTACCGATAAGGCGCATCGGCGGCAAGGTTTGCCGCGATTGCCCGCTCCCATTTGTCGCCGTTTTCCAGCAGCTTCGATTTGTCGTAAATCAGCTCTTCGCGCGTTTCCGTCGCATATTCGAAATTCGGACCTTCAACCACCGCATCGACCGGACAGGCTTCCTGACAGAAACCGCAGTAGATGCACTTGGTCATGTCAATGTCATAGCGCGTGGTCCGGCGCGAACCGTCTTCGCGCGGCTCGGCCTCGATCGTGATCGCCTGCGCCGGGCAGACCGCTTCGCACAGCTTGCAGGCGATGCAGCGTTCCTCGCCATTAGGATAGCGGCGCAACGCATGCTCCCCCCGGAACCGCGGCGAAATCGGGTTCTTCTCGTATGGATAGTTGATCGTTTTCTTCGCCTTGAAGAAATATTTCAGCGTCAAAGCATGGGCGCCGATAAATTCGAACAGGGTGAAGGCCTTGATGGTTTGTGCGATGGTCATTTTGACGCTCCTTCACGGGAGGGTGACGCCGCTTTCAACATACAATTACCCTTAAATTTCTCGCTGAACCGATAAATATCTTCGCCTTCATGGATGACTTCACCAACCCGGATGGAAAAAGGCGTGAATGGCTGCGATGAAATTTGAACTCGAGCGATTTTACCGACTTCACCAACTTTTAAATCGTTGCCCCTAATGATCCATTCACGCAGCTGAACTCCTTCGTCGGCAAATTTCATGGTAGACAAAGGGATGGCACTGACCTTGAAGAAAGCACGTTCCATTTCTTTGCTAAGTTCATCTGGCAGGTCAATCGACATGGTTCCAATTTTCCCCTCCAATGCAGGGTCTGGCTCGACTGGAAAAATCGTACAACTCAAAGCTGCGGCCATGGCAACAATCATACTCATAGCGGCAATCCAAACTTGTCAATCATCACATAGCCGCTGACCAGGAACACCCAGAGCAGGCTAAGCGGCAGGAATATTTTCCAGCCCAGACGCATCAGCTGGTCATAGCGGTAGCGCGGAACCGTCGCCATCACCCAGCTGAAGATGAAGAAGAAAAAGAACATCTTGCCGAACAGCCAGACAATGCCCGGAATATCGAACCACGGGATCCAGTCGACATCGAGCGGCGGCAACCAGCCGCCCCAGAAGAGGATCGCGTTGAGCGCGCACATCAGCAGGATATTGGCATATTCGCCAAGCCAGAACAGGGCGAAACTCATCGAGCTATATTCGGTCTGGTAACCGGCAACCAGCTCGCTCTCCGCCTCGGTCAGGTCAAACGGGTGCCGCGCGGTTTCCGCCATCGAGGCGATCAGGAATACCACCGCCATCGGGAACAAGAGCGGGTTCAGACCATAAGCATTAACGAGACCGAATATATGGCCTTCCTGCGAAAGCACGATATCGGAAAGATTGAAAGTCCCAGCGAACAATACCACCGAGATCAGAATGAAGCCGATCGAGACTTCGTAGCTAATCATCTGCGCGGCGGCGCGCATCGCGGAGAAAAACGGATATTTCGAGTTACTCGCCCAACCGGCGATAACCACCCCGTAAACACCCAGCGAACTGATCGCGAGAATATAGAGCAGGCCGATATTGATATTGGCCAGCACCATGCCCTCGCCGAACGGGATCACCGCCCAGGCCAGCAGGGCCACCGTGAAGGTGATGATCGGCGCCAGCAGGAACAGGCCCTTGTTGGCGCTCGACGGAATGATCGTTTCCTGCAGGAACACTTTCAGACCATCGGCAAAACTTTGCAGCAGGCCGAATGGGCCAACCACATTGGGCCCCTTGCGCAGCGCCATCGCCGCCCAGATTTTCCGGTCGACATAAATGATCATCGCGACGGCCAGCATCAGCGGCAGAGCGATCAGCAGGATCAGCGCCAGCGTGGCCACGAACCAGCCGAGTTCAGCGCCGAGGAAGGTGGTTTGGAGATATTCGGTCATTGGTTATCTCCCAGCTCACTCGGAGCAGCGTGGCGATTCCAGAATCGCACAAGAAAATCAAACAATATTCCGTTTGCAACGATCCAAATTGCTTCCGAGAATCCCTGCAAAATAGCCCTCAATAGCGCAGCTCTGACTATCACATCATTCTCCGGAGCATAGGGCATTTGCACTGCTTTAACTTCGTAATAAGACATCCAGAATGTTGCAAAAAACACTATTACGGCCAGCGCGTAGAAAATTTTCGGTGCTCTCACCAGCAGGTCAGGAAGCGGCTTCATTTTGCCATCTCCAGTACACCGTTCGTGCTGAGCTTGTCGAAATATGAACGGTGCGCGCGCAAGCTGTCCTTCGACAGGCTCAGTACGAACGGCAGTTTGGTGATACTCACTCTGCCGCCTCCATAATCTCGTCATCGGCGTGCAGCAGTTCCGCGGAACAGCGCTGCATGGTCGCGCTGGCGCGGGCGATGCTGTTGGTCAGGTAGAAGTCCTTGACCGGATGGACGCCCTGCCCCTTGGGTTCGTCAGGCAAGCCGGTGGGCGGCGACCATTCGAGCGTCACCAGACCTTCCTGCGCCAGTTCCGGATGATCCTTGGCCATCTTCGTGCGCAATTCTTCAAAACTGTCGAACGGCAGCGTCTTGCCCATCACATCGGACAGCGCCCGCAAGATGCTCCAGTCCTCGCGCGCGTCGCCCGGCGCAAAAATCGCCTTGTTCGAACGCTGCACACGGCCTTCCAGATTGACATAGGTGCCGTTTTTCTCGGTATAGGCCGCGCCCGGCAGGATCACATCCGCGGCATGGGCACCGGCATCGCCATGATGGCCGATATAGACCTTGAAGCTCTTGTCGAATTGCGAAAAGTCGGTTTCATCCGCGCCCAGTGCAAAGACCAGCTTCGGCTGCTTAGCCGCAATCGCCTTGATCCCGCCGTCATAGGCATAGCCGAGCATCAGCCCGCCGGTGCGCGAGGCACCGATATGCAGGACGTTGAAGCCGTTCCAGCCATCGCGGATCAGCTTATATTTGCTTGCCAGCTTCAAAGCCGCGCCATGCGCGCCTTCGATGCTGAGCGCGCCACCACCGAGAATGATCGCAGGCCGCTCAGCGCCCTTCAGCGCATCGGCAAGCGCCTTGGGCAGTTTCGCCAGCAGGCCCATATCGTCGCCCAGCCATTCGACCGGATAGGTCTGGTCTGCTTCCGGCCCGATGCCATATACCTTCGCACCGCGCTGGCGCACGGCCTTGCGGATGCGTGTGTTGACCAGCGACGCTTCCCAGCGCGGATTGGTCGAGACCAGCAGGATCACATCCGCTTCCTCGATACCGGCAATGGTAGAGTTGAAATTCACCGCAGCGAGATTGGACACATCATAGGATAGTCCGGTCTGGCGGCCTTCCAGCATGTCCGATTTCATCGACTTGAGCAGCTTTTTCGCCGCATACATGGTTTCGCAGTCAACCAGATCACCGGCGATCGCAGCAACAGAACTGCCCGCGTTCACGTCGGCAATTGCCTGGAATGCTTCGTTCCAGCTCGCCGCTTCCAGCTTGCCATTCTTGCGCACATAAGGCTTGTCGAGACGGCGCTTCATCAGGCCGTCGATGGCGTGGCGGGTCTTGTCGGTCGCCCATTCCTCGTTCACGTCATCATTGACGCGCGGCAGAGCGCGCAGCACTTCGCGGCCACGGCTGTCGATGCGGATATTGGTGCCGACACCGTCCATCACGTCGATGCCCAGCGTCTTGGTCAATTCCCATGGACGCGCTTCAAAGGCGTAAGGCTTGCTGGTCAGCGCACCCACCGGGCAGAGATCGACAACATTACCGCTGAGTTCGCTGTGCACCGCGCCTTCGAGATAGGAGGTAATCTCCATCCCTTCGCCACGGCCAATAGCGCCAATTTCCTCGACGCCGGCGACTTCCTCGGCAAAGCGCACACAACGCGTGCAGTGGATGCAGCGGGTCATCGCGGTCTTGACGATCGGCCCCATATATTTCTCGGTAACCGCGCGCTTATTCTCTTCGTAGCGCGAGCCGCCCTTGCCATAGGCCATGGCCTGATCCTGCAGATCGCATTCGCCGCCCTGGTCGCAAATCGGGCAATCGAGCGGATGGTTGATCAGAAGAAACTCCATCACCCCTTCGCGCGCCTTCTTGACCATTTCGCTGTCGGTACGAATTTCCTGACCTTCGGCAGCCGGCAAGGCACAGCTCGCCTGCGGCTTCGGTGGCCCCGGCTTTACCTCGACCAGACACATGCGGCAATTGCCGGCGATGGACAGCCGCTCATGATAACAGAAACGTGGGATTTCCTTGCCGGCAAGCTCGGCGGCCTGCAGCACGGTCGCGCCCTGCGGCACTTCCAGCTCGATGCCATCTACGGTGACTTTAGGCATTAGTTTTGCGCCTCGGTTGTTTCAGTTGCTTCCATTCCCAGAGCCAATTTCATATCCAGTTCATAAGCGACTTCCGCAAGAAGTGTTCGCAATTCAAGACGGGTGAAACCGAATTGCTGGCCTTCGGAAACCGGCAGACAATGGCTCATTTCAGCTTGCAGGGATGCAAATGCCGCATCCTCGTCGTTCGAATAAGGCTTTGTGCCAAAAAGCGCGAGCGTCTTTGCTGGAGCCATCCGGGAAACACATTCGGAAAATTGCTTCAGGGCAATGTCTTTTACGATCGCATCGCTCGTACCATCGGCTAATGTTGTAACCCGGTAGAGGGGCTCGACAGAAGAATAGTCGCCGACCGCATCACTACGGTATTTCCGACTTAGCAATGCACCGGACAATGCAGCCCTGAAAAGCGACCCGGAAAATTTCATTTCCGATCCAGCAGGAATACAGCCGCGGTTTTTCGTGGCGAGCAACTTTGTCATCCTGACATTTTCGTCCGAGTTGTCCGCACCATTTAAAATGTCCTCTGCGCGCCGGCGGTCATGTTTCGCAACGCAATTGGCAAATCTCCAGAAATGCGTAACAGCCTGTCGTTCGCTGGCCTGCGAAGATTGCGCATCGGCCGGGCCATCGACCCCGCTCATTACCATCATGGCCATGAGTATGAATGCAAAGACCGGTTTCACGCAGCTGCCTCCGGCACAGCTGACCCGATCGGGTAGCCATATCCCATGTCATATATGGTGAATTCAAACATTAGTCCTGCGCCTCTGGCAGAGGAGTTTGACTGGCGGTCGGCGCTCCAGCAACGAAGCGCTGCCACATTCCGTCTGCAGCAAAGCCGCGGATATTGGCGGGCTTGAGCTGCAGCTGCTGGCCGGCAACGATGCAGGCGCTCAGGGCTGGAACCAGAGCGACCGCTGCTTCCTTTTCAGCTTTCGTGCCGGAAGCCGTGCGAAGCAGCTTGTCGGCATTTACCGGATCCTGGCTCGCAATACAGTCGGACATGATCCCCAGAGCCTTTGCCGTGGGCAACATTTCGCCGGTCGTGACATACTCACGCGGCTTGGCAACCCAGTTCTCGTAATTGACCGGTGTTTTGGTATGCGCGCGCAAATAGGCTGCTTCCAGCATCATGTAGCGGAAGGCCGACGGAGAGAAAGAGATCGAGCTCTGGACCGCATCGCCCTGCATGACAAAACATTCGCGAATATTCCACTGGCGGAACATTTTCGATTCCTCGATACCTGCGCCTTCGAAATCGACGGTCAACGGGTCGCTGATGGCCAGCAAGCCATCAATCTGCTTCTGGTGCGGACCATAAGCGCAACTGACATAGCGGTCCCTGACCAGACCATCCTTGACCGGATCGGGCTTCTCCGGACGGACCGGTATCTTCGAACCGAGCTGGATGTCCGGATCGACCTGCGCAAGGGCCGGGCTGCCGAACGGCACGCCCAGAGCCAAAGTCACGAGGGATCCGACTATTAATGATGCTGTCTTCATTCCGCTGCCTCCAGCACTTCTGTGCCTTTATGTTCATCGATTCGCCGTTCCATCTCCGGACGGAAGTGCCGGATCAGACCCTGGATCGGCCAGGCCGCCGCGTCGCCGAGCGCGCAGATGGTGTGGCCTTCGACCTGCTTGGTCACTTCGTAGAGCGTATCGATATCCTCGATATCCGCGTCGCCATCACGCATTTTTTCCATCACGCGCCACATCCAGCCGGTGCCTTCGCGGCACGGCGTGCACTGGCCGCAGCTTTCATGCTTGTAGAAATAGCTGAGCCGCGAAATCGCGCGGACGATATCGGTCGACTTGTCCATAACGATGACCGCAGCCGTACCAAGACCGGAACCGAGATCCTTCAGACCGTCAAAGTCCATCGGCGCGTCCATGATCTGCTCGGCCGGAACCAGCGGAACCGAAGAACCGCCGGGAATGACCGCGAGCAGATTGTCCCAGCCGCCGGTGATACCGCCGCAATGTTTCTCGATCATGTCTCTGAACGGAATCGACATGGCTTCCTCGAACACCGCCGGTTTGTCGACATGGCCGGACACCTGGAACAGTTTCGTGCCGTGATTGCCCTCGCGACCAAAGCTGGCGAACCAGCTGGCACCGCGCCGCAGGATTGTCGGAACCACCGCGATCGATTCAACATTGTTCACCGTTGTCGGGCAGCCGTAAAGGCCGGCACCCGCCGGAAATGGCGGCTTGAGACGCGGCTGGCCCTTCTTGCCCTCGAGGCTTTCGATCATCGCGGTTTCTTCGCCGCAAATATAGGCGCCGGCGCCGCGGTGGACGAAGACGTCGAAATCATAGCCGGACTTGGCCGCATTCTTGCCGATCAGGCCAGCGTCATAGGCTTCCTTGACGGCCGCCTCCATGACCTTGGCCTCGAAAATATACTCGCCGCGAATATAGATATAGGCGGCGCGCGCGCGCATCGCGAAACCCGCGATCAGCGCGCCTTCGATCAATTTGTGCGGATCGTTGCGCAGGATTTCGCGGTCCTTGCAGCTCCCCGGCTCGGATTCATCGGCGTTGATGACGAGAAAGCTTGGCCGCGGATTGCCCTGGCTATCCTTGGGCGCTTCCTTGGGCATGAACGACCATTTCAGACCGGTCGGAAAACCCGCCCCGCCGCGACCGCGCAGACCGCTGGCCTTCATTTCCTCGATAATTTTGTCATTGCCGCGCTTGATGATGTCGGCAGTATTGTCCCAGTCACCGCGCTTCTGCGATGCCTTCAGGTCCCATGACTGGAACCCATAGACATTGGTGAAGATGCGGTCCTTGTCCTGAAGGAAATCAAACGCCATTATTTTTTCCTCCAACGGCCCCAGAGGCCGCCGATAATGCCAATGATGACAACGCCGAGCCCGATCCAGCCTGCATATCCGTCGAGTAGCATGGCATTAGCGCTCCCTTCCAACACCGTTCGTCTCGAGCGAAGTCGAGAGACCGGTTGTCGCGCAATGTGTCTCGACTACGCTCGACACGAACGGAAAACGGTTCACAGAAAAATCCATCACCATTCCCCCCGGTAATCGTGATTTTCCTCGACCATCGCCTGCAGGTTCGTCGGACCGCCCTCTGCTTCGCTGGTCTTGCGACCAATTTGCGAGCCGACCTTGATATCCTTGCCCGCTGCCAGATCCTCGAGAATCCGGGTCATGATGTCATAATCGAGATCTTCGTAATTATCGTCGTTGATCTGGACCATCGGTGCGTTGGAGCAATTGCCCATACATTCGACCTCGGTCAGCGTGAACAGGCCGTCGGGCGTCGTCTTGCCCTTTGCCATGCCCTTGTTCTTGCAGGCCGCCATCACATCGTCGCTACCGCGCAGCATGCACGGCGTGGTACCGCAAACCTGGACATGAAACCGCCCGACCGGCGCGAGATTATACATGGTGTAGAAGGTCGCGACCTCATAGGCCCGCATATAGGGCATATCGAGATAGGCGGCGACATATTCGATCACCGGAACCGGCAGCCAGCCTTGCGTTTTCGTGTCTGCACCAACCTGCCGCTGGGCCAGGTCGAGCAGCGCCATGACCGCCGATTTCTGTCGGCCAGCCGGATATTTCGCGATCTGCCATTTGGCGAGCTTTTCATTTTCCGGCGTAAACGCAAAATCGCCCCATTTGGCACGGGTTTCGATTTCGTCGGGGATGGTTGGTGCTTCAGCCATTAGTTGATAACCACTTTCGATAAAGTGCATCTGAGGATTTTGCACGTTCTAGGCGGATGCGGCGGTGTATTATGCCGAGAACCAACGGCAAACCACAAACAATAATCCCTGGCAAAATATATCGTTGATTGAGTTCAAAGTCTTGAAACAATGCTAGACTATAAGCGGAAAACAAGAGGCCAAACCACATGAATGCGACAGCTTCCCAACATGCGTTAGGCTTACGGGTTTGATATCGCCGCATAGCGAAATGCCAAAATGAACTAGCCAAACTCACCGGTCACACTCCCCGAACACGACATCAATCGCGCCCAAAATGGCGGTGGCGTCGGGCAGCATATGGCCCTTGGTCATGAAATCCATTGCCTGCAGATGCGAGAAAGCGGTCGGCCGGATCTTGCAGCGATAGGGCTTGTTTGTCCCGTCGCTGACCAGATAGACGCCGAATTCGCCCTTCGGGCTTTCGGTCGCGACATAGACTTCGCCGGCGGGGACGTGAAAGCCCTCGGTGTAGAGTTTGAAGTGATGGATTAGCGCTTCCATCGACTGTTTCATCTCGGCGCGCTTGGGCGGGACGATCTTGCGGTCGGTGGAGGCGACGGGGCCATCGGGCATTTCATTGAGGCACTGGCGCATGATCCGGGCGCTCTGCCGGACTTCCTCGACCCGCACCATGAACCGGTCATAGCAATCGCCCTTGGTGCCAACCGGCACATCAAAATCCATCCGGTCGTAAACGTCATAAGGCTGCGACTTGCGAAGGTCCCAGGCAACACCGCTGCCGCGCAGCACCGGGCCGGAAAAGCCCCAGCGAATTGCATCATCCTGCGACACGGTGGCAATATCGACATTGCGCTGCTTGAAGATCCGGTTGCCGACGACCAGGCTCATCGCATCCTCGAACAGCGTCGGGAATTCATCCAGCCAGTCGGCGATATCGGTGAGCAGCTTCAGCGGCACGTCCTGGTGCACGCCGCCGGGCCGGAACCAGGCGCTGTGCATGCGGGCGCCGCTCGCCCGCTCGAAAAAATTCATGCACTGTTCGCGAATTTCGAACACCCAGATATTGGGCGTCATTGCGCCGACGTCCATGACATGGGCACCGATGTTGAGCATGTGATTGCAGATCCGGGTCAGCTCGGCGAATAGCACCCGCAGATATTGCCCGCGCAGCGGAACCTCGAGATCAAGCAATTTCTCGATCGCCAGCACATAGCTATGCTCCATCGCCAGCGGCGAGCAATAATCGAGCCGGTCGAAATAGGGCAAAGCCTGCAAATAGGTTTTGTGCTCGATCAGCTTCTCGGTGCCGCGGTGCAGCAGCCCGACATGCGGATCGACGCGTTCGACAATCTCGCCATCGAGCTCCATCACCATCCGCAAAACACCATGGGCTGCGGGATGCTGGGGACCGAAGTTGATCGTGAAATTCTGAATTTCCAGATCGCCGACCGTCGGATCGGATTCATCGGCGATATGGTCCATTTCGTCGAGATAGTCAGCCATTAGATGCCTACCTTTCCGTTCGCTTCGAGCGAAGTCGAGAAGCCGTGAGCCAGCGTTCCACTCTCCCGTTCGCTTCGAGCGAAGTCGAGAAGCCGGTTGTGGTGGATAGAGGTGTCTCGACTACGCTCGACACGAACGGGAGCGTTGCTAGCCATCACTTGCCCTCCCCCTTCTTTTGCGTACCCGACCTGGTCCGCTTCGGAGCCGGCTTCTTGGCCGCAGCTTCTTCGCGCTTCGACGGCTTGGCGGCTTCCTTGTCGGCCTTTTCGCCAGCGCCGGTATCTTTCTTGTCGTCGGTGGTCTTCGGCGTCGGTGGCGGCGCTTCGCCGCCCACTTTCTCGTCACCGGGCAAAATATAGTCCGCGCCTTCCCATGGCGACATGAAGTCGAAGCTGCGGAAATCCTGCGCCAGCTTCACCGGCTCATAGACAACGCGCTTCGCTTCTTCGGAATAGCGCATCTCGACATAGCCGGTCAGCGGGAAATCCTTGCGGAATGGATGCCCCTGAAAACCATAGTCGGTCAGGATCCGGCGCAAATCGGTATTGCCGTCGAACAGGACGCCATACATGTCGAACACTTCGCGCTCGAGCCAGCCGGCAACTTCCCAGATATGGGTAACGCTTGGCACCGCATTGTCCTCGTCGGTCGTGACCTTGACGCGGATGCGATGGTTCTTGGTGAGGCTGAGCAGATGATAGCAGACCTCGAACCGCTCGGCGCGATCCGGATAGTCGACCCCGGCAATTTCCATCAGCTGCTGATATTCATGCTTTTCGCGCAGCTTTTCCAATACCGTGGCAAGCTTCTTGCGCTCGACGGTGAAGCTGATTTCGCCATAGGCCTCGACCGTGTCGACCAGGGCAGCGCCGATCGCCTTGCCAAGCTTGGCGGCAACGCCGGCGTTACTGGAGATAGCTGGTGCGGAATGAGCCATTAGAAAACCCCGTTCGTCTCGAGCGAAGTCGAGAGACCGTTATTCACCACTGCATGTCTCGACTTCGCTCGACATGAACGGAAAGATTGCAAATTTACCATCCTAGCGCTCGAACGTCCCGATGCGGCGGATCTTCCGCTGCAATTGCATCACGCCGTAGAGCAAGGCCTCTGCGGTCGGCGGGCATCCGGGCACGTAAATATCGACCGGGACGATCCGGTCGCAGCCACGGACAACGCTATAGCTGTAATGATAATAGCCGCCGCCATTGGCGCAACTGCCCATCGAGATCACATATTTCGGATCGGACATCTGGTCATAGACCTTGCGCAGCGCCGGAGCCATCTTGTTGCACAAGGTGCCGGCGACGATCATTACGTCCGACTGACGCGGACTGGCACGCGGGGCAGCACCGAAACGCTCCATATCGTAGCGCGGCATGTTGACGTGGATCATCTCGACCGCGCAGCAGGCGAGACCGAATGTCATCCACCAGAGCGAACCGGTCCGGGCCCACTGGAACAATTCCTCGGTAGAAGTGACAAGGAAGCCCTTGTCATTCACTTCCGAATTCAGGTCCTTGAAAAACGCCTCGTCAGGCTGCGTATCGGGACGCATCGGCGTGCCGTCTGCGTTCAATATGGCCGAACCACTGGTGCCAGTTTCTAATCCCACTCCAGCGCTCCTACTTTCCAGGCATATGCAAAGCCGATAACCAGCTCGGCAAGAAATACCATCATTGTCGTCCAGCCGACCCAGCCGGTGAGTTCAAGCGAAACGGCCCAGGGGAACAGAAAGGCTGCCTCCAGGTCGAAAATGATGAACAGGATCGCGACCAGATAGAAGCGGACGTCAAACTGACTGCGCGAATCTTCGAAGGCGGGAAAACCGCACTCATATTCCGAGAGCTTCTCGGCGCTCGGATTATGGGTTCCGGTGAGACGGGAGACACCCATCGGCAGGAACACAAAGGCCGTGGACAGACCTGCCGCTACGAACAGGAACAATAATATCGGTGCATATTCGGAAAGATCGACCACTGATGACTCGTTTCGCTAATATTCGGGGCCGCTTTTAGGCAGTGGCTCCCCATGCCGCAAGGGTGAAGTGGCTAAAATTGCGGCCTTTTGCGAGGCGTTCGCAGTTAGAGCAGCGACTTTGCCAATATCCGGTGCAGCTTGCTGTGCAGCGCTTCGTTCGATGCCAATATTTCGCCCTGCCCGATCGGCTGGTCGCCGCCGGTATAGTCGGTGACAAAACCGCCCGCTTCGCGAACCATCAATATCCCGGCTGCAACGTCCCATACTTTCAGACCGGCTTCCCAGAAACCGTCATAGCGGCCGGCGGCCAGCCAGGCGAGATCGAGCGCGGCCGAACCATTGCGCCTGATCCCGGCGACCTGCGGTGCCACGGCGCCGAAGATCCGCGCCCATTCGCCCAGATCGCCATGGCCCTTGAAAGGGATTCCGGTGGCAATCAACGCTTCCGACAGATCGCGGCGGGCCGAGACGCGCAAACGGCGCTCGCCGAGCCATGCGCCCTTGTCCATTTCCGCCCACCAGGTCAGATCGGTGAGCGGTTCGTAGATCAGGCCGCTGGTAATCTTGCCCCAGCCGCGCCCGTCGAGCGAGCGCTCCTGAACCGCGATCGAAATGGCGAAATGCGGAATGCCGTGGAGAAAATTCGAGGTGCCGTCGAGCGGATCGATGATCCAGCGCGGCTTGCCTTCCTCGCCCTCGATCATGCCGCCCTCTTCGAGCACGAAGCCCCAGCCGGGACGGACTTTCAGCAATTCGTCGTAGAGAATCCGCTCGGCGCGCATGTCGGCCTTGGAAACAAAGTCGGCAGGCCCTTTTTTGGACACCTGCAGATGCTCTACTTCGCCGAAGTCGCGGCGCAGGCGCGATCCCGCCTTGCGCGCGGCGCGCTCCATGACGGTGATAAGGGCGGAATGTGCTGGCATTTTAATGTCTCCCCCCTCCCGTTTACGGGAAGGGCTTGGGGTGGGTCTATCTGTTTTTCAAAGAGCAGGCGAGCAATATGGTCGTGCCCGCCCTGGTCCCTCCCGCAAGCGGGAGGGTATTTGGTCAGCTGGCCTTGCCAACATATTCGCGGGCGTAAACATCGACGATGATCCGCGTGCCGGCCGAAATGAATGGCGGCACCATGACGCGGACACCATTGTCGAGCACGGCAGGCTTGTAGCTGGAAGAAGCGGTCTGCCCCTTGACCACAGCGTCGGCTTCGACAACCTCGGCCTCGATCTGGTCGGGCAGCGCCACGGAGATCGGCTTTTCGTCATAAAGTTCCAGCTGTACGTCCATGCCGTCCTGCAAAAATTCGACCGCTTCGCCCAGCAGATCGGCGGGCAAGGTGATCTGCTCGTAATTTTCCTTGTCCATGAAGGTCAGCAGGTCGCCATCCGCGAAAAGATATTGAAAGGTCTTGGTGTCGAGACGAACCTTCTCGAGCGTATCGGCGCTGCGGAAACGAACGTTGGTCTTGCGACCGTCGACGAGATTCTTCATCTCGACCTGCATATAGGCGCCGCCCTTGCCCGGCTGCGTATGCTGGATCTTGGCAACCTTCCAGAGGCCGCCTTCATATTCCAATATATTGCCCGGACGGATATCCACACCGCTGATCTTCATCGCTTGTCTCGCTCGATAGAATGTTTGATTGAGCGGCGCTGTAATCTGCTGGCCGATAATAGGCAAGCCCGGTGACACCGAAAGCGGTGCGATCACACCACAGGTCTTTTTCATACAATACGCCGAAACGCGCTGCGGCTAGGAACAGGGCATGGCACAAACAGAGATGACACGCTTGCGCGGCAACTACAGAAATGCGACCCCACGGCGCAAAACCGCGCTGGCGGCCGGCCTGTTCGGCTATTCGATTGCCAATGGACGGATGCACTCGTTCAAGGAGACCGAGGGCTATTTGCGCGACATGGAACAAATGCCCAATTTCGTCCCGCCGTCGGTCAGCAGTTTCGTCGCCCAATATCTGTCGTCCAATATCGGCAAGACCCACGGTTCATCCTAACCGGCCGGAGTCTTCTCCAATATTTCGGCAAATTTCCTAACCGCCGCCCCGGGGCCGGCCGGGTCATTCCACACCGCGCCGCTCACCGCCAGAAAATCCGCACCTGCATCGATCAGAGGCTGGCAGTTTTCTACCGTGATTCCACCGATAGCGACGCAGGGTATTTCCATCATCCCGGACCACCATTGGAGCAGTTCGGGTTCAGGCCGGTGATGGGTTTCCTTGGTGCTGGTGGGGAAAAAAGCGCCAAAGGCCACATAATTGGCGCCGCCCTCGCCTGCTTCCATCGCCAGATGGCGGCTGTCGTGGCAGGTGATGCCGATCTGGACATCATTGCCCAATGTCTCGCGGGCATTTTTCAGACTCTCGTCCGCCTGTCCCAGATGCACGCCATCCGCGCCCAGTTGCCGGGCCAGCGCGACATCGTCATTGACGACGAAGGCCACATCAAATTCGTCGCAGATCGCTTTCAGCGGTCCGGCCAGCCGCGCGGCTTCCTGCCGGTCGACATCCTTCACCCGGAACTGGAAAGCCGCGACAGGTCCGGCTTGCAGCGCCTCGCGCAGACGGTCGGGAAAGGGTCCGCCGACATCCAGTGGCGAAATCAGATATAGCTGGCAGGGAATGTCGTTCATTTTCCGTCTTCTAGCGCCTTCATCGGACCAAGGCGAGCAGGAAACCGTCCCACTTCTTGCTGCCCACTGTCTGCATCGCCGTGGCATCTATGCGCGGATTATCCTGCAGCGCGTCATACAGGGCGCGGGTACCGGCCACCTTCGGATCGCCGGAACGCGGATCGATCACCTCGCCTGCCCGCACGACATTGTCGAATATCAGCATCGTGCCCGGGCGGGACAAGCGGATCGCATAGTCCAGATAGGCGGGATAATTATCCTTGTCGGCATCGATGAAGACAAAGTCGAAAGCGGTCTCCGCCTCGACGCACATGCCGGCGAGCGTGTCGCAGGCCGGCCCAACGCGGATATCGACGCGATGGCCGACGCCCGCATGGTCGAGATTGCCGCGCGCCACGGCTGCATAATCGCCTTCGAGCTCCAGCGTGACCAGCACGCCGTCCTCGTCCAGCGCGCGGGCCAGACAGATGGATGAATAACCGCCCAGCGTCCCGATCTCCAGAATACGCTTCGCCCCGACGCCACGCGCCAGCAACTGCAACATCTTGCCTTGCGCCAGGGAAACGTCTATCGGCGGCAGGCCCGCTCGCCGGTTATTCGCGAGCGCCGTTTCCAGTGCCGCGTCCTCGCCGATCAGCTTGTCGACGATATAATCGTCGACAGCAGACCAGGCGGGATCGGACATGGACAAGCCCGGGCCCTCCGGTCAGGCTATCGAAGCGCGATAAATCTTGTCGATCGCGCCGCCGAGCACGGCATCAAATTCCTCGTCGCTCTGCGAAACCCGCAGGTCCTGCAGCAAGCCACGGCTGAAGCTGGCGATCATGCCTTCATTCTTCGCCAGTTCCGCGCAGGCTTCCTCGGTGGAATAGCCGCCGGAAAGCGCCACCAGCCGGACCACCTTGGGATGATCGACCAGCGATTTGTAGAGATTGGCCTCGACCGGAATCGACAATTTCAGCATCACCCGCTGGTCATCCGCCAGCGCGTCGAGATGCTTGTTCAGTTCGCCGAGCAGGATTTTGTCGCATTCGGCCCGCTCCTCGCTCTTGATATTCACTTCCGGTTCGATGATCGGCACCAGCCCGTTGGCCAGGATCTGCTTGCCGAAGTCGAATTGCTGGGCGACGATCGCCGCAATGCCCTTCGCATTGGCCTTGTTGATCACCGACCGCATCTTGGTGCCGAAAACACCTTTTGCCAGCGCCTGCTTGCACTGGTCGGCAAGATCGGGGATCGGTTTCATCAGCTGGACGCCATCGGCTTCGTCCTCGAGACCCTTGTCGACCTTCAGGAAGGGCACGACGCCGCGATCCCAGAGCGCTTCGGGCACCGGCTTGCCGCCAGCATCGCCGTTCATCGTCTTTTCGAACAGGATCGCGCCGATCACCTTGCCATTGCCGAAGCTGGGCGAGGTGATGATCCGGCTGCGCATCTTGTGGATCAGACCGAACATCTCGTCGTCATTGGAGAATGAATCGGCACCGATGCCGTAACCGGCCAATGCCTTGGGCGTCGAGCCACCGCTCTGGTCCAGTGCGGCAATAAAGCCTTGGCCATTCTCGATCTTGCTCATCATTTCACTATTCGCCATTTTTCATTTCCTGATATGTTCAATATTATTGGTTGAGCGCTTCGACGCCGGGCAGAGGCTTGCCTTCCATCCATTCAAGGAAAGCGCCTCCTGCGGTCGATACAAAGCTGAAATCATCGGCAACGCCGGCATGGTTGAGCGCGGCGACCGTATCGCCACCCCCTGCAACAGACAGCAATTGCCCTTCCTTGGTCAGGGCCGCGGCGGTTTTCGCCAACGCGACCGTTGCACTGTCGAAGGGTGGCGTCTCGAACGCACCAAGCGGACCGTTCCAGACCAGAGTCTTGCAGGTCTTGAGCACATCGGACAGCGCCTCGACGGCAGCAGGCCCGATATCGAGAATCATTTCATCGGCCTCGACCTCGTGGACATTGACCGTGCGTGTCGGCGGATTGGCGCGGAATTCCTTCGCCACAACCACATCATAAGGCAGATGCACGGTGCAGTCGGCCGCGTCGGCCGCAGCCAATATTTCATTGGCGGTGTCGGCCAGCTCATGCTCGCACAGGGACTTGCCGACATCGACGCCGCGCGCCGCCAGAAAGGTGTTGGCCATGCCGCCGCCGATGATCAGATGATCGACCTTCTCGACCATCTGCCGCAGCACGTCGAGCTTGCTGGAGACTTTCGCCCCGCCGACCACGGCGGCCACCGGATGCTCGGGATTGCCCAGCGCCTTGTCGAGCGCGGTCAGTTCGCCTTCCATCGAACGGCCGGCGTAGGATGGCAGCAGATGCGCCAGCCCCTCGGTCGTCACATGCGCGCGGTGCGCCGCCGAGAAAGCGTCATTGACATAGAAGTCACCGAAAGCGGCGATCGCCTTGGCCATCGCCGGATCGTTTTTCTCCTCGCCCGGCGCAAAGCGACTGTTTTCCAGCACGGTGATGCTGCCCTCGGGCAAGGCATCGATGGCCGCCTGGTCAGGTTTCTGCATGAAACCGACGTCCCGGCCCAGAACCGCCGCCAGAGGGGCAACCACGGGTTCGAGCGAATATTCGGCTACATATTCCCCTTTCGGGCGTCCGAAATGGGCGAGCAACAGCAGTTTCGCGCCCTTGTCAGCCAATTCGGCAACCGTCGGCATCAGGGCCTTCAGGCGCATGTCGTCGGTTACCTTGCCGTCCGCCATCGGGACGTTCAGGTCGACGCGGACCAGGCCGCGCTTTCCCCGAACATCACCGATATCATCAAGCGTTTTGAAACTATTAGCTGACATTAATCAGAACCTTTGTGAGTTAGAGCAAGCCTGCCATGACCTTGGCCGTATCGATCATGCGGTTGGAGAAGCCCCATTCATTGTCATACCAGCTGACGACGCGGACAAGCTTGCCGTCCATCACCGTGGTTTCGAGACTGTCGACCGAGCTGCTGGCCGGCTGATGGTTGAAGTCGCTGGACACCAGCGGCTTGTCTTCAAAGACCAGCACGCCCTTCATCGCGCCTTCGGCAGCGGCTTTCAGCGCGCCGTTGACTTCCTCGACCGTGGTGTCGCGGCTTGGCGTGATCACCAGATCGACCAGGCTGACATTCGGGGTCGGCACGCGGACGGACGAGCCGTCGAGCTTGCCGTTCAGTTCCGGCAGCACCAGACCGACGGCGCGGGCAGCCCCGGTGGTCGTCGGGATCATGTTGACCGCACCGGCGCGGGCACGGCGCATGTCGCTGTGCATCTGGTCGAGCATCCGCTGGTCGTTGGTATAGCTGTGGATCGTGGTCATGAAACCGCGCTCGATGCCCACCGTGTCGTGCAGCACCTTGGCAACCGGAGCGAGGCAGTTGGTCGTGCAGGACGCATTGGAGACAATGATATCCGATGACGTCAGGACGTCGTGATTGACGCCGTAGACGACCGTTTTCAGGTCACCCTTGGCCGGAGCCGAGATCAACACGCGTTTCGCGCCGGCGTCGATATGCGGTTGTGCCGCATCCTTGGACTGGAAGAAGCCGGTGCATTCGAGCACGATGTCCACGCCCATGTCGCCATGCGGCAGATCGCCGGGATTGCGTTCAGAGGTCACCGCGATTTTCTTGCCATTGACCATGATATGATCGCCATGGGCGGTCACTTCGCCGGGGAAACGGCCATGCACACTGTCATAGGCGAACAGCAGAGCGTTGGATTCGGCGTCCGCCAGATCGTTGATCGCGACCAGTTCGAGACCGTCATCTTCGCGTTCCAATATCGCGCGGGCGACCAGACGGCCGATCCGGCCAAATCCGTTAATTGCTACTTTTGTCATCAATTTTGCTCCTTTGCATGCGAACTTTCTGGCTGTGTTCAGCCAATTTTTTCTAGTATTTGCGGGATGATGGCATCGGCGGTGAGACCAAAATGCTCGAACAGATCGTCGATCGGTGCCGACGCCCCGAAGCTGTCGATCCCGAAGCGCAGCCCGTCAAGGCCGGTATAGCGTTCCCAGCCGAAGGTCGTGCCCGCTTCGATCGAAACCCGCAACAGCCCTTCGCCGCCAAGCAGTTCGCTGCGATATTCGGCCGATTGTTCGTCGAACAATTCGGTGCAGGGCATCGACACGACATCCGCGCCGGTGCCGGCAGCTTCCAGCTTCTCGGCAACCGCCAGCGCCAGCGATACTTCCGAACCCGTTGCAATCAGCACGACCCGCTTCGCATTTTCCGCCGTCTTGACGCGATAAGCGCCCTGTTCGCAGCGGTTTGTGCTGACGTCATCGCGGATAGGCGCCAGGCCCTGGCGGGTCAGGGCCAGTGTCGAGGGACCATCGGCGCGCTTGATGGCGAGCGCCCAGCATTCCGCCGTTTCGATGGCGTCGGCGGGCCGGTAGACGTGCATGTTGGGCATCAGGCGCAGGCTCTGGACATGCTCGATTGGCTGATGGGTCGGACCATCCTCGCCAAGACCGATGCTGTCATGGGTCATCACATAGATGGCCCGGGCGTTCTGGATCGCGGAAAGCCGCATCGCGCCGCGGCAATAGTCGGTGAACACCAGAAATGTCCCGCCATAGGGAATGATCCCCCCGTGCAGCGCCATCCCGTTCATCGCCGCCGCCATGCCGAACTCGCGGATGCCATAATAGATATAGCGACCCGAATAATCTTCTTTTGTCAGTGGCTTGGTGGAAGGAGTTTTGGTATTGTTTGAACCTGTCAGATCGGCACTGCCGCCGATCATTTCGGGCAGAACCTCGGTGATCGCGCCGAGCGCCATTTCCGAAGATTTGCGAGTCGCCCATTTCGGCGGATCCTTGGCCAGGCCTTCCATATAGGCCCGCATCGCATTGCCCTCCGGCAGCTCGCCGGCCATACGGCGCTTGAACTCGGCGGCCTGCGCATGGCCTTCCAGCCGCGCGTCCCAGTCCGCGTGCGCCGCAGCGCCCTTCTCTCCCAGCTTGCGCCATGCCGCCTTTATGTCGTCCGGAATGACAAAAGGCTCTGCATCCCAGCCGAGCGCGGCACGGGTGCCAGCGATTTCCTCGTCGCCGAGCGGCGCGCCATGGGTCGCCGAGGTGCCCTGCTTGGTCGGGGCGCCATAGCCGATGACCGTCTTGCAGGCGACCAGCGAAGGCCGCGGATCGGCTTCTGCTTCCTTCAGCGCCCGGCGGATATCGTCAAAGTCATGGCCATCGCAGGACACGACGTGCCATCCGGACGCCCGATAGCGTGCCGGAATATCTTCACTGGTCGATAATTCCGTTCCACCGTCGATAGTTATACCATTATCATCCCAAAGAACATTAAGTCTTCCGAGCCCCAGATGTCCGCCCAGACCAACCGCTTCATGGTTGATCCCTTCCATCAGGCAGCCGTCACCGGCAATCACCCAGGTTTTGTGATCGACCAGATCATCGCCGAAGGTCGCGTTCAGATGGCGTTCGGCGATCGCCATGCCGACAGCCGTGGCAAAGCCCTGTCCCAGTGGCCCGGTTGTCGTCTCGACGCCTTCCAGCTTGAAATTTTCCGGATGGCCGGCGCAGGGCGAGCTGAGCTGGCGAAAATCCTTGATATCCTGCAGCGTGGGCCGCGCATAGCCGGTCAGATGGAGCAGCGAATAGATCAGCATCGAGCCATGGCCGGCCGACAGGACAAAACGGTCACGATCCGCCCATTTCGGGGCTTTCGGATCATATTTCAGAAAATCGCTGAACAGGACCGTGGCCACGTCCGCCATGCCCATCGGCATCCCTGGATGGCCGCTGTTTGCCGCTTGTACCGCATCCATGGAGAGCGCTCTGATGGCGTTTGCCATGCTTTTTTCGGTAACGGTCATATCTAGTTTGATCCCCTGGATTGGACGCGTGAAAAAACGCAACGGAATGCCGCGATTCGCTATTTTGCCTCTTCCTTTGATGATCCAGCGAGGCGGCGTCAAGGACCGCTTTTCATCATCCGGTGTTTACGGCGTCAGAATAGATTGATAGCAACGAAAGACAGGAACTTACCTGTTGGGAACAAGCTTTGGAAAATGCTCATGGACAATGAACGTGTCATCCTGGCCATCGGCCGGATCGAACGGGCGCTCAGTCGCATAGAATCGGCCAAGAACAGGCCTGAGGCCAATATAGACCCGGCACTGGAAGCGCGCCACGAGGCGCTCAAAGCAGAAATGAAGCAGGCCATCCGGACGATAGACGGGCTGATCGAGCGGCAGGAGCACTGACATGGCGCAAATGAAACTGGAAATCGGCGGACGCTCCTTCATGGTGACCTGCCAGGACGGCGAGGAAGCCCATCTGACGAAACTGGCCGCAATGGTCGACGGAAAAGCCCGTGAATCCGGTGATCCGGCCGGCCTGACCGAAAGCCGTATGCTGCTGTTCACTTCGCTGCTGCTCGCCGATGAGCTGCACAGCGCGCAATCCGCCAATGCCGCGCCTGTTCAAGCCGACGCGCCGGCCAAACCCGACCCGATGGACGAAAAGGCCATTGCCGCCCTGGAAAAACTGGCAGATCGCGCCGAACAATTGGCGAACAGTCTTGAGTAACACCCCCATCGCGCCTAGATAGGGTGTGACGGGTACTGTCTGGCACGAGCTAGATACGAACATCCCTGAGGCGATATAACTTCCTAGGGAGCTGTCCCTGCCCGGATTGCGGACTGTTTTGCAGTCGGGTCCGATGCATATGGCGCCCACCTGACGTAATAGGCGTCAGAGGATTTTCCGGCCAACGACCGAGACGGTCCCGTCACCTTCCCAAAGAAAGACATTCTTTTGAGTAGCTTAAAAGAGAAAAAGCAGAAACTACGTAAAGAATATAGAAGGCGGCGCGACAGCTTTGTCGGGCAATTGGACGGTGCCAGCCGCAATCTGTCCTTTCGCCGTCCACCCTCTCCTCTGGCCCGCCTGCTTGCTCCCGGAAAGACAATCGCCTTTTACCGGAGCGTAGGCAGCGAAGCGCCCACCGAGCGGCTGGTCGAATATCTGACCGAGACCGGCGTCAATATCGCCTTTCCCCGCGTGATGGATAGCGGCGCACTAGAATTCCGGATGGTGACCGGCCCGGAGTTGCTGGAATGCGGCTTCCGCGACATCCCCGAACCGGACGATTCCTGCCCGCTGGTCGATCCTGATGTGATCATAGCCCCGCTCGTTGCCTTTGACCGGTCGCTGCGGCGCCTCGGCCAGGGTGGTGGCTATTATGACCGCAGCTTTGCCCGGTATCCCGATATACCCCGTATCGGCCTGGCCTGGTCGGTTCAGGAAGCCGACGAGATACCGACCGAAGCGCACGACCTGCCCTTGCAGATGATCGTAACGGAATGCGAAATAATCGAATGATACAGGATGACGCCATGACGCCAGAAACCGACAGCCAGCCGAAAGACCAACCCAGCTGGCGCAAACCGGCGGGCATGATCCTGATACTGGTGCTGATCCTGCTGTGGTGCGGAATCGCGGTCACCCTGATCGAAAAGATCAGCGCGCTGAACTTCTGGCTGCAATTGCCAGTCTATGTGATTCTCGGAATTGCGTGGATCTTCCCGATGCGCCCATTACTGACCTGGATGAATACGGGGTCTTGGCGCCATTTCCCGGAAAACAAGGGAAATGGCGCGAGTGACGAGACTTGAACTCGCGACCTCCGGCGTGACAGGCCGGCGCTCTAACCAACTGAGCTACACCCGCTTATGTGCCTCTATAGGCGGTGGAGCAGCGCAAGTATAAGAGCGGTGCATCCCTGTCAACAACACTCTTTCGATTATTCTATATATTTCTCGAAATTTCTCTCCGCGACGCATTTGCCCCTCCTGACATAGCCTTTCTGCCGCAAGCTGCCGAAGCGGGATTCGCTATTTCCCGAAACCAGCCATCAACGGTCGCAATGGTCAGAAGTTAAGCGCAATCATGGTAAACAGCGGGTTAACCAGCACGAAATGACTGCTTAACGATCCGGGAAAAACGCCAGATTTCCGTGATTTTAAAGGAAGGTGGCGGGCCAACATCATTTATTTCCCGTTTACCAAATATTTTGCTTTCTTTGGCATATGGCCGGCATGGAATATGCACAAACACAGTTTTCGGGATGCCGGCCGCCTTCGCCAAGTTCGCTTGGTGCGGGTCTCCGTTTGGCGCTGGCGCTGGGCACGGCTGCCCTTGCTCTGCCGTCCACTGCCGCACAGGCAGCGGGAACGCTGGCGGGAACCGACATCGTCAATGTCGCGCAGGCCACTTATGACTCGCCCGAGGGCAGCACGCCGATCACGATTGATTCGAACAAGGTCACCATCAAGGTCGACGAACTGCTTGATGTCACGGTCGTCTCCAGCGATCCCGGTGACGTGGCCAGCGCTCCTGGTCTTTCTGCACAGGTACTGAGCTATCAGGTTACCAACAGCGGAAACGGGTCGGAAGCCTTCACCCTGTCCGCCGACACAACCAAGCCCGGTGACGAATTTGATTCGGTCTTCGAGCAGACGATTCTCGATAGCAATGGCAACGGCGTCTATGATCCGGGCGTCGACACATTGTATACGCCCGGCACCAATGATCCGGTGCTGGCACCCGATGAAAGCATCGCGGTTTTCATCCTGTCGACGATTCCCGCGGCCGCCGGTGACGGGGACCGCGCCGAGATCGAGCTGTCCGCAGTCGCCAATACCGGCCATGGCACGCCCGGCACGATATTCGCCGGACAGGGCGATGGCGGCGGCGATGCCGTGATCGGTTCCACCGGCGCGCGCGATGCCGACAGCGGCTTTTTCGTGATCCAGGCATCCGACGTCACGCTGACCAAAAGCGCGACCATCACCGATCCGTTCGGCGGCGCGCAGCCGGTCCCCGGCGCGGTCATCCTCTATCAGCTGGTCGCGACCACGGTCGGCTCCGGCGATCTCGTCAATCTGGTGATCAGCGACGATATACCCGCCGAGACCACTTACAGATCCGGAACCATCACACTCGAAGGCGCACCGCTGGGTGATGCCGACAATGATGGCGACGCCGGCAGTTTTGCCGACGATTCGATCGCCGTGGCGCTGGGCACGGTTCCGGGCGGGCAGACCCGCACCATCACTTTTCAAGTCACCGTCGACTGAACGCAATCGGGGTATAGCAAAATGATAAAAGCAATTTCTCTCGCGATAGCACTGATCATGCCGGGCACGGCGATCGCGGCCAATAATGTCAGCCTGTCGAGCGACGTTTTCGTCGAACGCAAGGTGGCAAAGCCGAACGGCACCACCGCGCTTGTGCTCGAGGAGCCGACGACCGTCACACCGGGCGACAAGCTCGTGTTCGTCGTCAAATATAAAAATGTCGGCAGCGCGCCGGCTACGGATTTCTCTGTCACCAATCCGCTACCGAAGGCGGTGGCGTTCAATGGAACGTCTGATGGCACTGAAATTGTCTCCGTTGACGGAGGCAAGAACTGGGGGCCGCTTGCGGACCTCACTTACCTGGGTGCGAACGGTGAAATCCGTCCCGCCCTTATGACCGATGTCACCCATGTGAAATGGACGTTCAATCGTGCCCTTTCTGCAGGTTCGGGAGGGAAATTGGTTTTTCGCGGCACTGTGAAGTGACCGCAACCGTACCGGATCGCCGCGGGGTTAGGCGATCCAAATAAGTGAAACAGGAGACAGTTATGACCAGTATACTGAAACTTCTCGTTGCCACTAGTACCATTTCTGTAGCGGCGCTGGGTGCAAACCCCGCGTTCGCTGCAGATCTGGGCACTGATGCAGGAACGAGCATTACCAATACCGTAAGTGTGGCATATAATGTCGGGGGGACCGGCCAGACCGCGGAAACCGACAGTGACGTGTTTGTAGTCGACCGCAAGGTGAACCTTGTCGTCGCCAAAAGCGATTCGGTGAACACATCGGTCGCGCCGAACGCGACGCAGCAGGCGGTGACCTATACCGTCAGCAACCAGACCAACGACACGATCGACGTGTTGTTGAGCGCCGAGCAACCGGCCACGGACGATTTCGACGTGACCGGCACGCTCACCTACTATCTCGACAATGGCACCACCGCCGGCGTCTTTGACGGTAGCGACACTTTGATCACCTATATCGACAATCTCGGTGAAGACAGCAGCGTGACGATCCACGTCGTGGCGAATATCCCGAGCGGTGTCGTCACCGGCAATCTGTCGGATGTCATATTGATCGGCCAGGCGGCAGCCCATGGTGGCAGCGGCCTACCGGCAACCGGTTCGGGCGTGCAGGGCCTTGCCTTCTCGAACGATTCGGGTGACGCGGACGACACTTCGGTGGTGCAGAATGTCTTTGCCGACGCGGCGGGCACCGGTAGTTCCGATGGCGCCGGCGACGGCTATCACAGCGCTACGGATACCTATGAAGTATCCGCGGCGGACATCACGGTTACCAAAACCAGCAGTGTCTTGTGGGATCCGGTCAACGGCAGCACCAATCCGAAAGCCATTCCCGGTGCAATTGTCGAATATTGCATCGCTGTCGCCAACGCTTCCGGCGGCGCAGCGGCAACCGGCGTCGCCATTTCGGATACGATTCCGGCCAATTTGGCCTATTACAGCAGCCTGGCCACCGGTCCGGCGACGGTTCCGGCCGTCATCGGCGTGGTAACCGAAGGCACGGTCACCGGATCCACCTGTAATGCCGACGGCACCGGCACCGGTGCAGAGGCCTCAGGCGTGGTTTCGGGCAATCTTGGCACCGTTGCCTCGGGCGCGACCGAAACGCTCGTCTTCCGTGTAACGGTCGAATAGAGCCTTTCGCAATTTGGCGGCAAACCGGTGTTCAACCGGTTTGCCGCTGAATTCCGGCCATATTCGTGGGTAGATTCACCACCTTTTTCAAGCCAGTCGGTCTGGCATTGGCGGCGTGCGCCCTGAGCGCGCCGGCCTCAACGGCACTCGCCCAACCCGAGTTTGCCGAGGAGCAGCCGCACGCGTCCGGTTTCGAGGTCGAACCGGCGCACCATCTGCCGCTGATCAGCAATATCGCGCGAGCGGAATGGGATATCGGCGGCCAGCGGCAGCAGAAACCGTCCAATCGCGTAGACATCCAGATTGTCCAGCCGCCTTCCGATCCGCTGGACGTCATGCTATTCCACTTTGCCGACCCGCCAGGGGCCGAGCAATTCCCGATTGCACAGACCATGTGCCGGAGCACGCGCGGCAGCATCCCGATCGAACTCAGCGGCGCCTTTGCCGGGACACCCAGAAGTCCCGCCTCGGTCGTGCCGACGGACAGTATCAGGGCCGGCGAACCGCTGATCATCTCGATAAAAGCGGCAAATCGCAATCTCGATCCGCGGGCGATCGAAAGCTTCGACATCTATCTGACCACGCCGACCGGCGACCGGGAACAGATCAATATCGTCGAGACAGCGCCCGACAGCGGCCGCTTTGTCGGCCTGATCAACACCGCCGCGGTCCCGCCTGCCCCGGTTCAGGGCGATTGCGTCCTGTCGGTGAAACGCGGGGAAACCTTCGACATCACCGTTCACGAAATGGGCGGCAACGCGATCGGCAGCGCAAAAGTCGGCATCCTGATCGATCCGTTCGGCGAGATTTTCGACAGCAGTGACGGCACGCCGGTCAGTGGCGCACGCGTCACCCTGATCGATATCGCGACCGGCCAGCCGGCCCAGGTATTCGGCGACGACGGGGTTTCGCTGTTCCCGAGCACGGTGATTTCGGGAGAAATGGTGACCGACAGCGGCGGCACGGTCTACGATTTCCGCGACGGCTTCTACCGTTTCCCCTTTGCCCGGGCAGGCCGCTATCGCCTGCTCGTCGAGCCGCCCCAGCCCTATCGTTTCGAATCGGTGGCGACGCCCGCGCAACTGGCCGGATTGCGGCGCACCGACGGCCTTCCCTTCACCATTGTCGACGGCTCCTATGGCGGCGTCATCATCCTGAGCGATCCGGCCCCGGTCCGTGTCGATGTACCGCTGGACCGGCCCGGCGCGCCGTTGCTGATCACCAAATCGGCCTCCACCGCCCAGGCCGCGCCCGGAGACGCGGTACAATATCGGGTTACCGTGCAGAATTCCGACGTTTTGCGGAGCACGGGCCAGATCACGATCTCCGACCAATTGCCAGGCGCGATGCGGCTGAAGACCGGCACGGTCCGCTATAATGGCGACCTGATCACGCCGTCTGTCCAGGCCAATGGCCGGGATTTCTCCGTCGAAGTGCCGTCCCTGCCCCCTTCGGGCAGCGCCTTGCTGACCTATATTGCCGAAGTGCGCCAGGACGCGCAGCCCGGAGACGCGCTCAACCTCGCTTCCGCCCGCGATGATCGCGGCACCACCAGCCCGACCGTCGATGCGATCGTCAATATCGTCCGCGACGGCATTTCCGAACGGTTCACGCTCGTCGGCCGCATCACCGGCGGCGGCTGCAGCGCCGATCCCCGGACAGCGGCGGGCATCGGCGATATCCGCGTGATGCTGCAGGACGGAACCTATACCGTCACCGACAGCGACGGACGCTATCATTTCGAGGGCCTCAAGCCCGGCCTGCACGTGGTCCAGATCGATCCATCGAGCTTCCCGGCCGATCAGGCCCCGGTCGATTGCGCACGCAACACGCGCGCCGCCGGCAGCGCCATTTCGCGCTTTGTCGAAGGCCGTGGCGGCGCGCTGAAACGCGCGGATTTCCGGGCCAGAAAAGTCGCGGCCAGAGACATGAAGACCGCCGAGACCTATCACAAGCCGGAACTTCTTTCGGACCCCGAAGCGGCGGGCGCGGGCCGCGACTGGGTTGCCGGCGAACAGCCCGGCATTGCATGGCTGTTCCCCGAAGAAGAGCATAATCCACGGGTCAAGGCGCTGCGCGTCGCGATCAAGCATCACGCCGGCCAGCGGGTCGAGCTTTCGGTCAATGGCAAGCCGGTCACGCCACTGGCCTTTGACGGCACCAAGAAAAGTGCCGACGGCAAGGTCCGGGTCAGCACCTGGCGCGGGATCGAAATCGAGGACCGCACCAATATCCTGATCGCCCGCGTGGTCGATCGCGATGGCAAGCTGGTCCAGCAACTGGAACGCACAGTCCATTATGCCGGCAGCCCGCTGCACGCGGAGCTGCTCAGGGATCGTTCCATTCTGGTCGCCGACGGCGTTACCCGCCCGGTGATCGCGGTGCGCCTGACCGACCGCGACGGCAAGCCGGCTCGCAATGGCATGGTCGGCGATTTCTCTGTCCCCGCCCCTTATGCCCCGGCCATCGAAATCGATGCCCAGCAGGCCAACCAGCTTGCCGGTCTGGAACGCGGGCGGCCGGTGTGGCGGGTCGAGGGCGACGAAGGCATCGCCTATATCGAACTGGCACCGACGACCGCTTCCGGTTCGCTGAGCATTGCCTTCCCCTTCCGGGACGGCGAAGTCGAACGCGCCCAGCGGGTCGAAACCTGGCTTGATCCCGGTGACCGGCCATGGACCGTGGTCGGCTTCGCTGCCGGTACCTTGGGTTTCAACACGCTCGACGAGCGGCTCGAGGATCTCGCCGACGATGATGACAATATCAATGTCGACGGCCGGATCGCGCTCTATGCCAAGGGCCGGGTCACGGGCAAATGGCTGATGACGCTGGCCTATGACAGCGACAAGGAAGAAGACGAAACCCGCTTCCAGGGCGTCATCGATCCGCGCAGCTATTATACCGTCTATGCTGACCGCAGCGAGCAGCGCTATGACGCCGCATCGGTCCGCCGCCTCTATCTGAAGCTGGAGCGGCCCCAGTTTTACGCGCTGTTCGGCGATTACGAGACGGGCATCAGCGAGCCCGAACTGGCCCGCTACCAGCGCGCGTTCAATGGCATCAAGGCGGAATATAGAAGCGATCAGGTGCATCTCAACGCTTTTGCGGCGGATTCGCCCAACCGCTTCCGGCGCGAGGAAATCCAGGGCAACGGCCTGTCCGGTCCCTATGCCCTCGCCACCCGCGATATATTGGCCAACAGCGAACGGATCACCCTGGAAACGCGCGACCGCTTCCGCTCGGAGCAGATCGTCGAACGGCGTGAACTGACCCGGCATATTGACTATGACATCGATTATCTCGCCGGCACATTGCGCTTCCGCGAACCGGTACTGAGCCGCAGCAGCACCCTCGATCCGCAGTTCATCATCGCCGAATATGAAGTCCTCGGCGTGGGTGAACGCAATATCAACGCCGGCGGCCGCGCGACCTACCAGACCGCCGACGAAAAGCTGAAGATCGGCGCGACCGCTGTGCACGACGAGAATGAGAGCGTCAAAACCGATCTTTTGGGCGTCGACGTCCGCTACCGGCCGGATCTCAAGACCGAATTTCGCGCCGAACTCGCCGTCACCGATAATGAAGCGAAAGATCTTTCCGCCACCGACAGCGGCAAGGCAGCAACCGCATGGCTGGTCGAAGCCGAACATCATGGTTCGAAATTCGACATACTCGCCTATGTCCGGCAACAGGCCTCGGGCTATGGCCTTGGACAGTTGAACGCTGCCGAAAGCGGCACCCGCAAATTCGGCATCGATGGCCGGGTCGGCATAAGGGACAATCTGTCTTTGGCCGTCACCAGCTATCAGGAGAATTTCCTGATGTCCGATGCCCGCCGTCGCGCCGCGACCGCCGAACTCGAATATCGCACCGACAACACATCTTTCCGCGCCGGCCTGATCTATGCCCATGACCGGCTGTCGGACGGCACGGTGAATGAATCCACTCTCGTCCGGCTCGGTGCAACCCAGCGGCTGTTTGGCGGCAAGCTGGAACTGGATGCGCAGACCGAATTCGCGCTGGGCGGACAGGATGACAGTATCGACTTCCCCGCGCGGCACAGCCTCTCGGCACGCTATGCGCTGACCGAGGATATCAAGATCATCGGCACCTACGAGATTGCCGATGGCGAGAATATCGATGCCCGCACCGCCCGCATCGGCGTCGACGTCTCGCCCTGGAATGGCGCGCGCATCGTCAGCAGCATGAACCAGCAGGAAATTACCGAATATGGTCCGCGCAGCTATGCCGCCTATGGCCTGACGCAGAGCATTCCGGTGGGCGACAAGTGGACCATCGATTTCTCGCTGGACGGCAATGAAACCATCAGCGGATTTGACCGCGGCGATGTGCTCAACAACGAACAGCCGGTCGCCTCGGGCGGTTTTCTCGGCAATGACGCGACCCTGACCGAGGATTTCCTCGCGGTCACCGCCGGTGCCACCTACCGTCACGCCGACTGGAGCTGGAACAGCCGCGCCGAATACCGTGATGGCGACATCAGCACCCGCTACGGACTGACCACCGCCCTGCTCCGGCAGATCGGCGAGGGTAGCGCGCTCGGCGCACTGGCCAGCATATATGTCGCCAAGGACGAGAGCGGTACGAGCTCGCGCGTCATCGAAGCCGAAGCCAGCTGGGCCCATCGTCCGTCGGACAGCCGGTGGTCATGGCTCGAGAAGCTGGAATTCCGGGAAGATCGTGTGCGCAATGCGGTCTCCGGTGAATCCGGACCGATCGGTGGCGCGCCGCTGCTCGTCGACGGCAATGTCACCTCGCGCCGGATCATTAACAGCCTGAGCGTGAACTACACCCCGCTGGATTCCGGTGGCGGACTGTTCACCGTAGCGGGGGAATATGGTTTCTTCTGGGGCAGCCGCTATGTGTTCGACCGTTTCGGGCAGGATGATGTCGAAGGCTGGAGCAATGTCGTCGGCGCTGACGTCAAGTTCGACCTGTCCGACACGATCGACGTCGGCGGCCAGGCCACCGCCCGCGTCGGCAATGGTTTCGACAGCATCGCCTATTCCGGCGGTCCGAGCGTCGGCATCACCCCGTTCAAGAACGCCTATATTTCGGTCGGCTATAATGTCGTCGGTTTCGCCGATCGCGACTTTGAAGAGAGCCGCTACACAAGAGACGGCCCTTTCGTCACCTTCCGCCTGAAATTCGACCAGGAAAGTCTGGGCGGCCTGGGGCTTTGAGGGAGAGACGCATCCAAATTCCTTCTTCTCCCGTGCGGGAGAAGGACCGCACTTGCCCTATTCCGTTCGCACCGAGCTTGTCGAAGTGCACCTATCGCCGTAAATTGTCCTTCGACAGGCTCAGGACGAACGGCAGCTCGCCAGAGTACTTCTCCCGTGCGGGAGAAGGATGCGAAGACTTGGCAGCTTGCTGCCCTAGTCGCAGCTGGATGAGGGCGTTCTGCGCCCCAGAGGACAGAACGCCCTCATCCAACGCCGCCTAGTTCGCTTCGCTCACAAGGCTCTGTATCCTTCTCCCTCACGGGAGAAGGACCGCCCGCTTCAGTCCGCGAACAGCAGCACCGGCGTTTCCAGCAGATGCTTGAGCGCCTGGACATAGCTGGCCGCGTCATAACCATCGACCACGCGGTGATCGCAGGAGATCGACAGGTTCATCAGCTTGCGCGCGTGGATTTCGCTGTCGATGATCATCGGCCGTTCGACAATCTTGTTCGGGCCGATAATCGCCACTTCGGGGCGGTTGATCACCGGCGTTGTCGCGATGCCGCCGAGCGGACCGAGCGACGTGAGCGTGAGGGTCGAACCGGTCAGCTCTTTCGCGGTCGCCGTGCCGTCGCGCGCTGCCGCTGCCAGACGGGCGATTTCGGACGCCAGTTGCCAGACGTTCATATCCTGCGCGTTGCGCAGCACCGGCACCATCAGCCCCTGCCCGGTCTGGGTGGCCATGCCGAGATGGACCGCGCCATGGCGGGTCACGATCCCGGCCTCGTCGTCGTAAATCGCGTTGAGCATCGGAAATTGCGGCAGCGACTTGCAGATGGCGACAATCATCAGCGGCAACATGGTCAGCTTCGGACGGTCGCCGCGATTGGCGTTCAGATCGGCGCGCATATCTTCCAGTTCGGTCATGTCGATTTCGTCGACATAGGAGAAATGCGGGATATTCCGTTTCGATTCTGCCATATTTTGTGCGATTTTGCGTCGCATTCCGATGACTTTGATCACTTCATCGTCACGTTTTTGCACAGATCCGGCGGGACGATAGCCCTGCCCCGATCCATAGTTCAGATAGGCGTCGAGATCGCTGTGCCGGATATGCTCGCCCTGCGCCTTGACCTCGCTGAGGTCGACGCCAAGATCGGCTGCCCGTTTGCGAACAGCGGGCGTGGCGAGCACTTTCTGGCCAGCATTTTCCGTCGAAGGATTGTCGGAAGCCACTGGAGCGGAAACGGGCTCCGCGACATCGCCCTGCGCAGTTGGATTTGTGGAAGGTTCAGAATTTTCTCCTTTGTTATCAATAACTTGATTGACGTCCTTGACCGCAACATCTGATTTATCGGCGGCATCGGCAGCCGTACTGGATGCTTCCAATTCTTCCAATTTGTCAGCATCGATCTCGCCCTCGACTTCGATCTCGACCAGCATCGAACCGATCGCGATAATGTCGCCTTCTTCACCGGCGATCGCGACAATCTTGCCCGAAACCGGCGCTTCCATCTCGACCGTCGCCTTGTCGGTCATGACATCGGCCAGCTGGTCATCCTCGGCCACGACATCGCCGATCTTGATATGCCATTTGACGATTTCCGCTTCGGCAATGCCCTCGCCGATATCAGGCAGATTGAATATATATTTGCTCATGATTTCAAGTCCCTGACAATTTTTTCCAGCGCTTCACGGATCCGCACCGGTCCGGGGAAATAGGCCCATTCCAGGCTGTGCGGATAAGGCGTATCAAATCCGGTAACCCGCTCGATCGGCGCCTCCAGATGATAGAAACAGCGTTCCTGCACCAGCGCGGACAGCTCCGCGCCAAAGCCGCTGGTCCGCGTTGCCTCATGCACGATCAGGCAGCGCCCGGTCTTCTTCACCGACTCCTCGATCGTCTCGATATCCACCGGTACAAGGGTCCGCAAATCAATGACTTCGGCGTTGATCTGGTGCTCCTCGACCACCGCCTTGCAGACATGAACCATCGTGCCATAGGCCAGAACCGTCACCGCATCGCCTTCGCGCACGATATTGGCCTTGCCCAGCGGCACGGTATAATGGCCCTCCGGCACTTCGGCCTCGGCAAATTTTGACCAGGGCGATACCGGATTGTCATAATAGCCGGTAAAAGGCCCGTTATAGATACGTTTCGGCTCAAAGAAGAGCACCGGATCATTATCCTCGATCGATGCAATCAGCAGGCCCTTGGCATCATAAGGCGTTGACGGAATGACGGTTTTCAACCCCGAAACATGGGTAAACATCGCTTCCGGCGACTGGCTGTGCGTCTGCCCGCCAAAGATACCGCCGCCGAAGGGCGAACGGACGGTCAAGGGCGCGGTAAACTCGCCGGCCGAGCGATAGCGCAGCCGCGCCGCTTCGGAGATCAGCTGGTCCATTCCGGGATAGATATAGTCGGCGAACTGGATTTCCGGCACCGGCCGCAGACCATAAGCACACATGCCCACCGCCGCGCCGATAATCCCGCATTCGGATATCGGCGTATCGAAGCAGCGGGTCTTGCCGAACTTCTCCTGCAGGCCCGCTGTGGCGCGGAAAACCCCGCCAAAATAGCCGACATCCTCGCCCATGATCACGACATTGTCGTCGCGTTGCATCATTGTCTCGAGGCCGCTGTTGATAGCCTCTATCATGTTCATGACGGCCATTTGATTTCCCGTTCCTTATTGGCCTGTTCGGCTTGTTCCTTGAGGTGCCAGGGCATTTCTTCGAACACGTCCTGGAACATGGTTTCGAACGGCTGGTGCAGACCGTGGCCCAATATGCCGTTTTTGGCGGCTTCCTTGACCGTCTCCTTGACCGCTTCCAGACATTCGGCATCCAGAGCTTCCTGCTGCTCCTCGCTCCACACACCGCGCCGGATCAGGTGCCGCTTGAGCCGCATGATCGGGTCGCCGAGCGGCCATTCTTCGCGCTCCTGCGCGCTGCGATAGGCGGTCGGGTCATCGGACGTGCTATGCGCTTCGGCGCGATAGGTGAAATGCTCGATCAGGGTCGGACCCTGGT
Source organism: Sphingorhabdus sp. YGSMI21 (assembly GCF_002776575.1). Lineage (GTDB taxonomy): Bacteria > Pseudomonadota > Alphaproteobacteria > Sphingomonadales > Sphingomonadaceae > Parasphingorhabdus. The sequence continues at coordinate 3,572,276 of NZ_CP022548.1, forward strand.
TGGTCCGCGCCCGTTCTGCGGCCCAGCTTGTCGCGGCATAGACAGCCAGCGGATCATTGCCGTCGACCCGCAATGCAGCGATCCCATAGCCGGCACCGCGCGCCGCAAAGGTGGTCCGCTCTGCCCCGGCAAAGCCGGAGAAGGACGAGATCGCCCACTGGTTGTTGACCACATTCATGATCACCGGCGCGTTATAGACCGCGGCAAAGGTCATCGCCGCGTGAAAATCGCCTTCGGCGGTCGATCCCTCGCCGCACCAGGCAGCGGCAATCCGGCTGTCACCCTTGCTCGCGCTGGCCATCGCCCAGCCCACGGCTTGCGGATATTGGGTGGTCAGATTCCCCGATACGGTGAAGAAGTTCAGCTCACTCGAACTATACATGATCGGCAGCTGACGGCCTTTCAGCTTGTCCGCCTTGTTCGAAAATATCTGATTGACCATCTCGATCATCGGATAGCCCCGGACGAACAATATGCCCTGCTGGCGATAGCTCGGAAAGCACATGTCATCGCCGTGCAATGCCATGGCGGCGGCAACCGATGTCGCCTCTTCTCCCGTACATTTCATATAGAAGCTGGTTTTGCCCTGTCGCTGCTGACGGTGCAGCCGGTCATCAAAGGTGCGCACCTGCACCATCGTGCGGAGCATCTTGAGCAATATCTCATCATCAAGCTTTGGATCCCACGGACCGACAGCCTTGTGATCGTCATCGAGAACGCGGACCATGTCATAGACCATGTCCTGCATGTCCTTGGGCGCGGTGTTGATGTCCGGACGCCTCTGCGCGCCGGCTTCAGGAATCTGAAGATCGCTGTAATCGACCGTATCACCGGGGCGAAATTTCGGTTCGGGTATGTGTAAAGTCAGCGGCGGCAAATTGCTTTTGGTATTTTCGTCAGCCATCAGGCCTCTCCAACAAGAATCGCGCAATTGTTGCGCTGCAATATTCGTTCAACTAGCTGTTACAATATTACAAAACCGAATTTAGGTCAATCTCCCTGCCCTTTTGATTGATCAGACCGCTACAGGCGCGGAAATATGCGCCTGGGGACTGTAATCCAGCACCTCGAAATCCCCAATTTCATAATCGAAAATCGAATCGGGTTTGCGAAGGATTTTCAGTTTGGGAGCGCCGGAAGGCTCCCGCGATATCTGTTCCTCCACCAGATCAGCATGATTGAGATAGAGATGCACATCGCCGCCATTCCAGATCAGCTCGCCCGGCTCCAGATCGCACTGCTGCGCAATCATCCGGATCAGCAGCGCGGCAGAAAAGACATTGAACGCAAAGCCCAAACCGAGATCGCAACTGCGCTGATAGAGCAGCCCCGACAATTTTCCTCCCGAGACATAGAATTGATAGGTCTTGTGACAGGGCGGCAAAGCCATCTGGTCCAGCTCGGCCACATTCCAGCCTGTAAAAATATGGCGCCGGGAGCCGGGATTATTCCTGATGCCGTCAATCAGGGCTTCAATCTGGTTGAACCCTTTCTTCTCCCGACGATACAGGCCCTCGCCCGCCGGTGTATAGCGCGGCCAGTCGACCCATTGCTTCCCATAGACGGGGCCCAGGTCGCCCCATTTTGCGGCAAAGCCATCATCCTCGATGATCCGCTGTTCAAAGGCGTCGCGGTCCAGCAGCTCGCCGGTTTCCTTGCGATATTTGTCGAGCGGCCAGTCGGTCCAGATATGCACTTTCTGCTTCACCAGTTCGCGGATATTCGTGTCCCCGGTCAGGAACCACAGCATTTCGCGTGCTGCCGTCTTCCAGAACACCCGCTTGGTCGTGAGCAAAGGAATGGCATCGTCTGCTAGATCGAAACGCATCGTCACACCGAAAATGGCCCGGGTGCCGACACCAGTGCGATCGACACGTTCATCGCCCTGCGTCCAGATCTGCCGCATCAGGTCAAGATATTGCTGCTCATAATGCTGTCCGGGAATCAAACCATCACACTCCAACCAAGGTTCCGGCAAACGGTAGACCGCTCAAGCGATATCCTCAACCCAATCCGGCGGGAGAGATCAAACAGATAAAGTTTTGCCAGACCGGGCGCCGATGGCTTGAACCGCAAATCATACTGGCATATAATCTGCCCATTGCATCCCTTGCGTCAGGAAAAGCAATCGGATCGGGAAGTAGCTCAGCCTGGTAGAGTACTGCCTTCGGGAGGCAGGGGCCGGAGGTTCGAATCCTCTCTTCCCGACCATCGATTTCTCAAACATGCTTCCAAATCTTCCAATAAATCGCGTCATCTGCTTGCCGTGAATAGCTTTTCTGCTCTTGAACCGTTCAATCGAACGAGAATGATTTTGGCTGGATTTCTGCGGACATGTTCGCCCTTGTCCCGGTGCGCAGGTGCCGGATCCTTTGAAACAGCGAGGCCTTTTCATCCCTCGGCCATCGGCTGAGAGGCCGCCTGATAGGGGCAATGACGGACAGAAAAGCGAAAAATGATCCGATAAATAGACGTTAACCTTATCTTGATCATCGCCCTGTAGTGCCTTCAATCATGAGCACGCGTGTTTTAATAGTCGATGACCGGCCTACCAATCTGCGGATCTACGCCCAGTTTGTGACGCTGATGGGGGAAAAATATTCCGCCGTCACCTATGCTGATCCTGTGGAAGCGCTGGATTGGCTGCGCGACAACAAGGCGGATCTGATGGTGGTGGATTACCGGATGCCGCAAATGAACGGCGCGGAATTCATCCGCAAGGTCAGGCTGATGCCTGGCGCTAATGAAATTCCAGCGATCGTCATTACAGCGCATCAGGATCGCGAATGCCGGCTTGCCGCACTGGACGCTGGCGCCACCGACTTTTTGCAGAGCCCGGTTTCGCATGTCGAATTCTGTAGCCGTGCCTTGTCCCTGCTGACCAAAAGCAAGAAAAGCGTGACCCTGCGCAAGCGCGCCTCGGAAATCGGCCGGAAGCACGCAGCCTTTGGCGCGGCGGCCTCGAACGAAGGTCCGTCAGGCAAAAGCATGCTCGAGCAAATCATCGACACGATCCCGATCATGATCAATGCGACCGACCGGTCGGGAAAATGCCTGTTCACCAACGCCTATCAGTCCGCCCTGTTTGACAAGGACCCGGACGAGATGGTCGGCACCGATTTTGCCAATAATTTCGAGCCGACCCTGGCAGCAAATACGCGCAGACGGGATGCGATGGTGCTGAAATCGAGCCTGGCCATTCCGCATTTCGAAGAGAAAATCACCAGCGACGGTGTCGATCTGATTTTCCATTGCAACAAGTCGCCGCTACTCAATCACAAAGGCGAGACGATCGGCGTGCTGACAACAGCGGTCGATATCACTGCCCGGAAGTTCGCCGAGGAACATAGAACGCATCTCGCACTGCACGACATGCTGACCGGCCTGCCCAATCGCGTGCTGCTCGCCGAGAATGTCAAATCGACCATCGCCAATTGCAAGAAAGCCGATAGCCAGGCTGCGCTTTTGCTGCTCGATCTGGACCGGTTCAAGATCATCAATGACACCCGCGGCCATCACAGCGGCGACGCGCTGTTGCGCGAGGTCGCCGAACGCATTTCCAAGGTCATTGGCCCCGAGGATTTTGCCGCCCGCATCGGCGGGGACGAATTTGCGATCATTTTGAACAAATTCGAGAATATCGACTCGATCAATTCGCGCTGTTCCAAAATATTGAAATCAATCAGCGAGCCCTATGCCATCAGCGGTGTGGGTCAGGTGATCAGCGCGTCAATCGGCGTCAGCCTGATCCCGAACGACGGCGATGAATATGAGGAAGTTCTCCGCATGGCCGATCTCGCCATGTATGACGCCAAGGCCAATGGCCGCAACTGCTACCGGTTCTTCTCGGAAGACATGAACGAGATTGCCCAGGCCGATGCCGCGCTGGAAAACGAGCTTCGCGACGCGTTTAACGAAAATCAGTTCGCGCTCGAATATCAGCCGATTGTCGATGCAAAAACACTCGAATATGTTGGCCTGGAAGCGCTTATCAGATGGGATCATCCACGCCGCGGCCGCCTGTTGCCGATCCAGTTCATCCGGGTCGCAGATGAAAGCGGACTCATGGACATTCTCGGCCGCTGGGTCATGGGTGAAGTTTGCCGGGAAATAAAATCCTACGCCGACCGCGGTATTGATCTGCCACGCGTCGCGATCAACGTATCCCCGCGCCAGTTCCAGAACCAGAATCTCTGCCAGGAACTGCTCGCCAATATCGAAGCCAATGGCATCGAACCATCAAAAATCACGATCGAGATTACCGAAGAATTGCTGATCGACAATAATGAGCAGGTCAGAGCCACGCTCCAGCAGATTCGCAACAGCGGTGTCGGCATATCCATCGACGATTTCGGAACCGGCTATTCCTCGCTGCAATATCTCAGGGATCTGCCCGCCAATTGCCTGAAAATTGATCGCACGTTCATTTCCCGGATCGAACATAGCCCGGCCGATCGCGCGATTATCGGCACCATTGCGCATCTGGCGCATGCACTGGACATGCGGGTGGTTGCCGAAGGCGTCGAAAATGACGCGCAGCTGGATTTGCTCCGCGTTTCCGGTTGCGACGAAATCCAGGGTTTCAAGATCGCGCGTCCGCAACGGGCCGAGGATCTCGGAAAATTATTTGACGGCCGAAAAAATAATCCCGCCAGTCGTGCGGTAGAAGGCTAATCCACTTGCTGTCCGCCACATCAAAAGCGCCGGCACGGTCGCACAGGCATCACATGCATTCAAAGCACGGCTTGGATGGACAGATACGTGATCGCGAGCACGAGATGATCAAGAACCGGATCATCCTGGTCATTCTGGGATGGTCGGTCTGTGTCATGCTGGGTGCCACACCAGGCCTCATCGTCGGTTTCAGCGTCTATTTCATCCTCAGTGTCGCCATTGCCGTCGCCTATCGGATGCACCGAAAACCCTCAAGCTTGAGGCGTTTTCTCGGGCTTTGCACGGACTTTGGCGTCGGAGCCTTCCTGTTTCAGGTCGGAGGAGAAAGCGTCGCGGCGGGATATCCGCTTTTTCTCTGGGTCATTCTCGGCAATGGCTTCCGCTTCGGCATTTTCTGGCTGTTCATAGCGTCCGTGATGGCCGCGATGGCGTTTGGCTGGGCCATCTATACCGTGGACTTCTGGCGGAACAACTCATCCCTTTCGATCGGCCTGCTGATCGGGCTGCTGGTGATCCCGGCCTATTGCTCGACGCTGATCACCAAGATATCCCAGGCGAAAGAAGAGGCCGAAGCTGCCAACAAAGCCAAGAGCCTGTTTCTCGCCAGCATTAGCCATGAATTGCGCACCCCGTTGAATGCCATCATCGGTTATGGCACGCACCTGCTGGAAATGCAGCTGCCGGAAAAACAGCACCAGATGATCGCGACCAGCGTATCCGCCGGACGCCACCTGCTCCACCTGATCAACCAGCTGCTGAATTTCGCCCAGTCGGAATCGCGGGATGAGCTGCCCGATCCGAAACCCTTTTCTCTCGTCGATCTTCTTTCCGAGGTCCGCGACATCATGCAGATCGCCGCCGACGACAAGGGCCTGGAGATCAACCTGCAGGCCGAACCGAGCAGCAACCAGCTGATCTCGGGCCAACTGGATTACGTTCGCAACATCCTTATCAACCTGACCAGTAACGCGGTGAAATTCACCAATTCCGGTTCGGTTACCTTGCGCTGCGGATTTGTATCCACAGCTGGTCAGGACGAAATGTGGGTTTCCGTAACCGACACCGGACCCGGCATTGCGAAAGAAGAGCAGCAGAAAATATTCGACGTCTTCCAGCAGGCAAATGACACGATTGCGAACGAATTTGGCGGTACCGGTCTGGGACTGGCGATCTGCCAAAAGCTTGCCAATCAAATGGGTGGCGATATTTCCCTGGAGAGCGATCCGGGGAAAGGCAGTATTTTCACCCTGTCCTTCCCGGTCGATGTCCTTGAGGCGGAACCCCAAAGCAGTGACGACGACGCCATCCGTATCCTGTCTCTCTCCCAGAAGATCGACGCACCGAGCATCTGCAAGGACAAGAACCAGCCCGTCAGGATTGATCATATCCAGTGCTACGGGCCAGATGATATCGAAGAGATTATCAGTCAGCTCGATCTCGATCTCTACGACATTGCCCTGCTGGACGAGGCCATTGCGAGCAATCAGGACGACCAGTCCCCTCTCTGGTCTGCGTTCCGCGCAGCCCAGCTGCCCCCGGTTTTGCTGGCCGAGGGCAAGGAGAAAACACTCAAGGACATCCAGTTGCGCGCCGCTTTCGCCACTCTGCTTCCGCCAGGATCGGAGTTCAGCGCGATCCGCAGCGCCGTGCAAATTGGCTGTTCCTTTGTCGGGTCCGGCCCGCGGCAACATCCGGAATCCACGCCGAACATCGAGCCAGCCCAGGTCAAACCGGTTCGCGTGCTGGTTGCCGATGACAATCGGACTAACCAGATGGTCCTCGAAACGATCTTGTCCAATGTCGGACACGAGGTCACCGTGGTGGCTGACGGAGAGGAAGCGCTCGAACAGCTCGAACAGGGGGATTTCGAAATTGTCTTCCTGGATGTGAACATGCCAATCATGGGTGGTATCGAATGCTGCCGCCTGTGGCGCCAGATCGAAGGGCCGCGGAAACATGTCCCGATCATCGGCTTGACGGCGGATTCGACCGAGGAAACCGAAAAGAAATGTCTCGATGCCGGCATGGACCTGAGAATTACCAAGCCGATCGAAGCCACCGAACTGATAGAGGTTATCACCTCCCAGACGGGCAGCAGGACCGAAGCACAAGCCGTTGACACATATGCGGACCCGCTGGGCGTGGTCAGCAGTTTCGACAGCAAATTGCGGCGGCCCGAGCCACCGGCCGTTGATCCGACGCAGCTCGATTATCTGCTGTCGATCGGTGACGAAGCCTTTGTCAGATCAATCATCGAAGCCTATCTGGAGGATACCGGCGAGATCCTCGTTGCCTTCCGCAAATCGGTCGAGGATGGATCTGTCGATGATTTCCGTTTTCACGCCCATGCCTTCAAGAGCGGCGCCTCCAATGTCGGCGCAAGCTATCTCGTCGAGACATGCTCTAAGCTGGAGGTGATTGCCGAACCGGACTTTCTGGAGAGACGTCAGGAATATCTGTCCAAGATTGAACAGCAGGTCGCTGATATTCGCGCCTATCTTGATACGAAGCTGGCTGCCGGTACCGAGCATGCGCAGGCCGGACAGGCCGCACAAATCTAGCTGATTGTCAGACCGCCCGTAGCGACCGCAATATGCGCCGATCCTGCGCCGATGCCAGCCGCTCCATCTTGCGAACGTCCGCATCTCCCAGATAGAGTGCGGTTTCCGCCCAAGTATCGGTGATTTCGAGCAATTCTTCCAGACTTACCGGGTTGGCGATTTTCCGGGCCCGATAGACGGCCCTTTCGGCGTGAAAGCGTTTGCGGTTTTCCTTGGTATATTCGACGATTGCGGCTTCGCCCATTCCGTCGTCCGCCAGGATATCCACCACGCCCATGTCATAAAGTTCGGCGCCAGTGTATAATTTCCCTTCGAGAATGAACCGCTCGGTTTCCTTCCGGCTGAGACGCTGACGCAGGAAACTATAGGCCCCCATTCCGGGAAAGAGATTGAAGAGAATTTCCGGCAATCCCAGTCGCGCGCTTTTCTCGGCCACCAATATGTCGAACGCCAGGGCGTGTTCAAAACCGCCGCCCAGAGCATCACCCTGCACGAGGGCCATTGTGATGATCGGTGCGCCAAAGGCGGTGCTATTCTCATATTGCATATGGACACAGGTCCGGGCGTATTTTTTCAACGCGCCGAGGTCGCGACGACGGATGCAATCCGCAAAATGCTTCAGATCACCGCCCAGATTGTAGATGCCGGGCGTATGCGAAGCGGCGACAAAATAGCGCAACGGATCGGCCGCCTTGGTCCCGTTGATCGCGTAGGTGGAATGGATCCAGTCCTGAACCTGCTGAATTTCCTCGCCCAGTTCATAGGTATAACTGGGGCGCGATTTCTGGTTCATATAGCACCAGAATATTTCGTCGGACCGGTCGAATCTCAGGTCGATTTCGCGAAACTGTTTGGAGAAGATATCGGGTTCGGAAATAGGGGGCGTCTGGACCAGCATATCATTCGCCTCGATCGTCAAATTACGATCCAACTCGTTGGCTGCGCGACTGCGAAAGTCCATAATATACTCCATATCCGGCAAGATGTTCGACGATACTCAGCCTAACAAAACTCTTTGCCTAATATGTAAAATTTTATGACATGCCCCATTTCAATGCAAGTGAAACCGAGAAGATTGGGTAACATGCTTAATTGACTCAAAAATTTTCTTATCTTTGAGTCATTTGAGCGATAAAATTCCCATGTAATTGGTTAACATCCGACGAGACAAGGCAAATATCCGCCATGCCTGCAAGCGATTTTCATCTCGAATTCGCCTGTTTCGGCACCTTTGAAGGCACGAAACTTCAACCCGCGTCGGATTCTGCTCCGGCAGATTGGTTGACCAGTCCACGAAAGGCGCGAACGGCAGACCGGTTGCCCTTGGTGACTTCGAAAACATCCTCCGCGATCGGCATTTCGACCCCGTATTTTTTTGCCAATGCGATCACCGTCGGCGCGCTTTTCACACCCTCCGCGACCATGTGCATTTCGTCGATGATTTCGTCGATATGACGACCCTTGCCAAGCTCGACGCCGACGTGGCGGTTACGGCTCAGCGGACTGGTGCAAGTGGCGATCATGTCCCCCATGCCGGTGAGACCAGAGAATGTTTCGGGTTTGCCGCCCATGGCAACGCCTAGCCGCGTGATTTCGGCAAGCCCTCTGGTGATCAGAGCCGAACGCGTATTGTCGCCGGCTCCCAGCCCATCGCCCATACCGACAGCGATGGCTATGATATTCTTGAGCACCCCGCCCAATTCGCAACCCAGCAGGTCGGTATTGGTGTAAACGCGGAACAGGCCGGAGTGGAAAAGCTGCTGCAGCTGTTTGACGATAATCTCATCTTCCATCGAGATCACACTGGCGGCCGCCTGCCCCGCCATGATTTCACGAGCCAGATTGGGGCCGGTCAAGACGCCGACCGGATGCCCCGGCAGAACTTCTTCGATCACCTCTGTCATCCGCTTGCTGGTCGCCAGTTCCAGTCCCTTGGTAAGGCTGATGACCGGAACCCAGGGCCTCAAATATTGCTTCGCCTCTTCGAGTACCGCGCGAAAATTGTTGGAGGGTATCCCCATCACCAAGACATCTGCGCCTGACACGGCCTCGCCGATTTCCGACGTTGCGGTCAAAGCAGGTGGCAATTTTATGTCGGGCAGATATTTGCTGTTGCAATGATTATTGTTGATATCGCTGACGGTTTCGGAATCGCGCGCCCAGATTTTTATCGGCGCGTTGCGCGAAACCAGCGACGCAACCGTGGTTCCCCAAGAGCCGCCGCCGAGCAATCCAACTTTCAATTCCATATATACCCTCCGTCGGCGACTCCTCTAGCGGGAGCCCATCCTGTCTAAACTGAAGGGAATTTCAGTATTTTGCAAGAAACTCGAGATGCCGCTTCGCGGTACCCTTCGGGTTTTCGATCATGGGGATATGACCCACTTCCTCAAAGACCACGGATTCGGCATTGGGAATTCCGTTTTCCAGCACATCGACACAGCTGACGTCAATCAACTGGTCGTGACGGCCCCAGATGATGAGTGTCGGTGCCTTTACCTGCCCGAGCTGGTCATTCAGCGGCTTTGCGGTACCATCTTCGACCAGAGTCCAGAAAATCTTGTCGAGCAGTTCGCGATGGACAGCGAAATCCTCGTAGAAAATCTTGCGAAACTTTCCGGGGACTTTCATCGGCTTGTGGGCGACAAAGGCGAGCATCCGTTTCACATCTTCCGGACTGTGGATTTCCAGCGGATTTTTGCCCGACTGGGCCTCTTTTTGCAGCTTGCTTTCATTGGCACCAATGACGCCGGCATTGTTGAACAGCGTCATGGACAGCAATCGCTCGGGATAATCCAAGGCAAAGCGCAGGGAGACGAAACCGCCCATACTGTTGCCGCCGATATGGCATTTTTCTATTCCCATGGCGTCCAGAAAGTCGCGGACCCGCGCAGCCTGGGTCGCCATGTCGTAATCATGGGCGATATCGCGAATATTCTCGCCAAATCCCGGAAGGTCCGGCGCTATCAGGCGGTATTTTCCGACGATTTCCGGTGCATATATTGCCCAGTTATCCTTGTCTCCGCCAAAGCCGTGCAGAAGAACCAGAGGCTCACCATCAGCCGGCCCCCCTTCGAGATAGGGCCAGATAAGATTGCCCACTTTGATAGACTTTGCTGTCAGCTTGCCTTTTCTTCGCAAACCGTTGCGCAGGAAGCCGTATAGAGTACGCGGGAACAGCACATAGAGCGCCAGCAGCGACACCATCAAGATGCCGAGTACGGTCAGAAAAATTTCAACTGCTTCCATGTTACGCTCCTCCCGCCGCCAGCTGTTTGTCCAACCAGTCGGTCATGTCGTTCAGAACGTTGTCTCTTTCCGGTTCATTGAAAATTTCGTGAAACAGTTCAGGATAGATTTTCAGCTGTTTCTCGCTCGAGGAAATATGGCGAACCAGAAATTCCGAACCTGCCACCCCGGCCAGACTGTCCTGTCCTCCGTGAAGCAGTAGCATGGGCAAGGAAATTCGTCCGGCATTCTCCTGGACCATGGTCATATTGGCAAGCATCTCTGCTGCAAGCCTTGCCCCCATCTTGCCATTGTAGACAAGCGGATCGGCGAGATAGTCGGCTACAACCTCCGGATCGCGACTGACGCCGTTCGGGTCGAGCTCGAGCACACCGAGCTTGGGAAAGAAGCGCGACAGAAAGCCGCTGATCGCCTTGAGCGCTGCGGATGGTTCCTCGGCCGCCTGGATCGCCGGGCCGGAAAGCACGCAGGCAGCGAAATTTCCCTGTTCGGTGAGTAGATAGGTCGCGCTGATCAATCCGCCCATACTGTGCCCGACAAGCATGACTGGCAAATCGGATAAATCCTGCTTCGCCTGGGCGAGCAGCCGATCAACACCGTCCCTGAAAACCGAAAAATCGGGAACAAAACCGGCTGTGCCATCCGATTTCCCATGCCCCCAGTGATCCAAAGCAAAAACCGCATAGCCTTTGCCCACGCAATGCTCGGCAAAATATTGATAGCGCCCACTATGCTCGGCATAACCGTGCACTAGCAAAATGATCGCCTTGGGATCATTGTCCGGCAACCATTTCTGCCAGAATATTTTTGCGCCGGCCGCCTTGGATCCCGGTGCAAGCGTCAATGTCCCGTTTTCATGGATCAAGCGATTTTCCTTTTCACTACCAGTTCGTGATCGTGTGCCAGCTCATTTTCATATGCGAACAATATCCGGTCAAGCGTCTGGCTGATTTTGGTCTGGGTCCGGACCATTTCAATTTTCGGCCAAGTCGTCCGCTCTCCAAGCTGGATCAATTCGGCGATATCCTCGACCGGCAAATTGCTCAGCAGCTTGGACGGGCTCCAGAACATGGTCGGGCGGATGATATTGATATCACCGGTATAATCCTGATTGATTACCGAAAGCGCCATATTCGCCATGCTGTTCAAGCGCGGAAAATAGGACAGCGGCTTCTGCATGATTTCCACATTGGCGTTGAGCCATGCCTTCATTGTCGCGGTCGAGGCGTTGCGGATTGACGAAAGCGGATTGCGCGTGTGGCTGACATCTGTCGCGAATGGCGTGACCAGCGGATTGGCCTGGCTGACGATATGGTGATTGACGCCATAAAGCCGGGCCAGTCTTTTGACCGGCAAATCGTGAGTGACCGACCCGTCGACCCATTTCCGGTTGGGCAGATAGGGAATCCGCTCGCCGCGATGGTCTTTTGCCGCCAGCGTCACGGGCGGATAAATGCCGGGGACCGCACAGGACGCCAGAACCGCCTCGCGAATGAAGACATTGGGCGATGCAATGGCATTGAGCAGGCGCGAGGTCTGGTGTTTCTCTGCCGGGGCAATCGAGACATTCAGATGACGACCGGTAAGCTCATAGGCTTCCTGAAAGGTAAGGTCGGGCAAAAGATCCGACAGACGCTGCCGGATTTCGTCGGCCCGCATCCGGCTGGGGCCTCCCATGAAACCGCCCTCATCTTCATTTTCAGGTCCGACGATCAAATTTTCCGGTTTGAAAAATGGCGGTATATCCTTGTCCGTGTGCGTACTGATCAGCGCACCAACGACCGATCCACCGCTGGATCCCGACATGATATCGGGCAACAGACCCTCTTCCCAGAGAGCCTTGGCCACGCCAACGTGAAAATAGAGATAGGCTCCGGAGCCGCTCATCAAAAATGCGGACCGTCCGTAGCAATGCTGCGCCCGGCGGAAGAAATCGAGTTTTTCCTCGAACGGAATGTCGGTAACCTTGTCGCTCGCCAGATATTCCAGCGAATTGGCGATCGCGTCGACATAATCCTGGATCAACTGCTTAGTACCGAATTTGGCCTTCTGATGGAGCCGGGCGTGCCCCATGCCATCCATATTGCCGTGAATGCCCTCGTTCAAAGCATATAGTAGGCCTGCATTGTCCTGCTCTTTCCAGAGCTTGGAAAGGCGCTTCAGTCGGCGGCGGATGGAAGAGTGATCAAAATGCTTACTTTCATCTGACGCCTTCCATATGTCGACTCCGGTGGACTTGTCGTGCGCTTTCGCGGCCTTCGACCATTCGGAATAGCTTTTGGCCTGGGCCATCGCCTTTTCCATCTTCAAAGTCGTGTTCAGGATCATATTCGGTTCACTCTTTCACCAAAATTACGCATGGTATCGCGCATCGCCCGTTGATCGTGCGACATATAAACAATCCGCTCCCTAATTCACTTTCGGTTTGCCGCGATCGGCCGGTTTTGCCGCAACCGTCCGCGGCTTTTTTGTCACCCGTCGGTACATTACCGAACCATCGGCAGAAACGGGCGGTTTTTCCGGTACCTTGCTGGCCTTTTTGGGTTGTTTGACAACCTCGCTCGGCTTCGCATCGCGCAGTTCATTGAAAGCCTTTTGCAGGCATTCCCTGAAAAACTCAACATCAGGCATTATCTTTCGATCCGAGATGATACTGAAAGAGATCGTTCCGTTGTAGCTCGGAGTGGCAATGAACAGGCCCATCCCATGCGCCAGCGGTGCTAGACCATATTGATGGGTTAGCTTGGCACCGTTCATATAGAGCTGGATCTGCGGGCCGGGAACGTTGGAAACCATGAGGTTGCTCATCTTCGGAGCGAAACGTTCGTCGGTCAATATCCGCGAGACACCGGCCATTGTCACGCCGGGAATATGTTTCGACAGATCGGTCATGATCCGCGCACTCAGACCGGACTTTGCCGCCTTGGTTTCGCGGGTGGTATCTCGGATCGCCTCCAGCCGTTCCAGCGGATCCGCGATATTCGACCAGATCTTGATCGTCATCGCCGAAATATTGTTACCGGGATTGGATTCATCGCCGGACCGGCTGCGCGCATTGACCGGAGCGACCGCAACCAGAGAATCTTCGGGCAGTTCCTTATGCTTGGTTAGATAATGGCGCAAAGCCCCGCTGCAGATCGCCAGCACCACATCATTGATCGTCGACTCAGCTGCTTTTAGGCGCATTTTTTTCAGTTCGTCGAGATCGAAGGTGATCGCATCGAACATTTTATGCGGCGTAACTGCAGCGTTGAAGCGGGTTTTGGGAACGCCGGACTCCGTCTTGTCGGCGCTGCCCGTCAGATTTTTTTGCGCCGATGAAAGAAGGGCCGGCGCAAATTTCATCAGCGCCTGGGTCAGTTTAACCGGAGACGTGACGGTACTGTTGATCGCGCGGTTCAGGATTTCGGCGGTTGTCGGCAGGGCATTGGCCTGGGTTTTGCCCTTGGGCAAGGGTATCGCTGGGGTCCCGTGGGGGTCCTTGTCGGAGATGGCCGCAAAGAAATGGGCGCCGGACACACCATCGATGGTCGAATGATGGATCCGCGTCAAAATGGCATAGCTGCCCTTGGCATAGCCGGGAATATTATCCAGACCTTCCAGCACATACATGTCCCAGAGCGGCCGGTTCATATCCAGCGGCTTGCTGTGATGGCGCGCGACGTGGATACAGAATTGCCGCCAGTCGCCTGGTTCCGGCAAACGACTGTGCGAAATATGCGCTTCGAGATCGAAATGCTCGTCCTCCACCCAGTAGGGATGATCGATATCCAGCGGCAGACGATATAATTTCCGTTTGAACATGGGCGAGATGTCCATCCGTTTGCGCATATGTTCCATTATGTCCTTGAACCTTACCTTACCGCCGGGAGCGGTGGACGGATCATAGATATAAACCGCCATGACATGGGTGAGATTGGTGGCGGACTGGATGTAGAGAAATTGTGCATCCTGTGCACTCAGCTGGTTTATATTGCTCTGCTCGGTCATCAATCGTGTCCTTTCGACAGCGCGATCATTCAAATATCTTGTCGGCCAGAACAAGCAGTTCGAGCCGGGATTTTTCCATCCGCCGGGACAGGGCCCTGAATTTTCGCAGCAGTGCCTTGCGTTCGGCGATCGTTTCCGGAGTGGTTTCGCCGGTCAGCCCCAGTCCTGCAGCCATTCTGAAACCGTTCTCGAACAGGATTTTTCCGATCGAAGCCTCGCTGGTGATGCGGCGCAGAAGATAGGCCTGCCGCCCCTCCTTCAATGCCGTTTCCACACAGCTTTTCTTGTCGATCGCGTCACCAGGCTCCAGCCGCGACAGAATATCCAGAACGATGGTATAGGCTTCGACAAAGGGAAGGAATACGGCATGGCCAATCAACGGCTGGAAGCGGTTGGTGAGACTGGCCAGTTTGACGCCTCCTTCCTCCAGTTTTGCCTGCCAGTCCGGATCGGCACGCTGCAGTTCGGCTTTCAGATTCTCGCGATATTGCTGTTTCTCGGGATAGAAAAATTCGAATTTGAACAGGTCTCGAAGACGGTCGGTTTCTTCCCAGAATATTTCCGCTGCATTACGGTCCGTAACCTCCCGCGCCTTGAGAACCGACAGCTCGATGATCGCCTTGTCGAGGAAATGATGGATTATGGTGTTGCGATAATAGCTGGCAATCGGATGCTGGTCCGGCTCGATCGCGTAAACCAGCGTCGAGCCTTTGTCATAGCGCACGAGCAATCCGTTATTGACAAGCGTCTCGATGACCCGCTGAACACCCTCCAGATTTTTGTCCGTCAGATCTTCGCTCAGGCGAATGTCGCGCTCCCGGGCCCAGCCGACCAGAAAATTGATGACCGCGCGCAATTCGTCTTCCGTCATCGCGCGGGGGGCGGTGCCCAGCAGACAGAGGCACATCAATGATGTCAGGGTCAGAGGCGTTGCTCGATTGGCCTGTACCGCGACTTCAAACGCCATTTTCGACAGGGCTAGCCGGTCATTCGGGTTGGGCGCCTTTTTAACGACCACCGGTTCGCCGAAATCGACATAGACCTTTCCCATCGGTTCTCGCAGGCTGCGAAGATAGCCGATGAACCAGCTTAATGATTCCGGTTTTTTGATCCGGCCGGTTTGTTCGCTGGCATATTCCTCAACATCCCGGATAAGATCAAAACTGGTGACCACCGGGATGATATGGACGTTTTCAATGTCGTTGCTGTGCGCGCTGTCCATGACATATTTGAGCAGGCCATAACGCGGGGGCATCAGCTTGCCGAGCCGCGAGCGCGTGCCCTCGAAGGCCCAGGTCATCGGGAAGCGTTTTTCCAGCAGATAGCTGACATAATAGCGCAGCACGAGCTTGTAGACTGGGTTGTTCTCGAAACTGCGGCGGATGAAGATGGTCCCGGCACGGCGCAGCATGAAGCCCAGACCGAAGAAATCCAGATTGATGCCACCGAACAGATGTATGAGCGGCAAGTCGTTCTGATAGGCCAGATCGGTGGCGGTCACACCGTCTATATAGGTCTTGTGGGTAAACAGCAGCAAAGTCGGATGTTCCCGCATCGTCTGGCGCAAGCGAGTCAGTTCCTTGCGGTCAAAGACGACATCGTCATCATAGCCCTGGGACAGCATGAACCGGTCGAGCTTTGCCTTCATGTCAATGAACAGCGGGCTTGGCCTTGCGATCAGTTCCTTCATATATTTTGCCGCTTGCTCGTAGAGCACCGCTTCGCTGTCACCCCGTTCGGTGGCGAGCTGGGTCATTGCGGCGCGAAACCGGGCGTCGCTGCGCAGCCCGTCGGCAACATGCCGGGGCACTTTGTAGCGCCGCCCGCGCAATCCGCGTTCGGCGATATCCAGCACAAGCCCGGCCTGGCGAACCACAAAGGCAGCAAATTCACTATTGTCAGTCTGGTCGTAATCCTTGCTGAGCTCGGCAAAATTCTGCTTGAGCTCGCCGATCGTCGCTGGCTGCCCGATCAGACATTGCGCCCGGCGCTTGTTGCGCAAGAGAATGGATCTGGCGCGGAACGCACCGGGATTGCGGGGGTCTCCCAAAATGACATGGCGCATCTTGACGGCACGGCTTTTTTCAAAATTGGGAATCCGCCAGGCAATACGTACAGGGACAACGAGCGTATCCGGACTTTCCTTCAGCTTTTCCTCGAGACGGCCGAGGCGCATTTTGGCGCGCTCGTCGGAAATCGGCAGGCTGACCCAGTTAAGCGCCTCGTCTGGCCCGACGTCGGGTATCGATGTCCGGATCCAGTTGAGCAGATAGCGGCGTTCGACCCCGTTGCGCGCGTCGATGACAAACAATTTGGGACCTTGCGCCAGCAGCGGCCCGGAATTTGCGATTAGCGCTGCTTCGTCCATCCCCACTCCTCGACTCCAGCTTATTCAGCCGCTTCCATTTTCGACGGCTTTGGTGCTGCCGGCTTGCTTGACGGGGTAGATCGGCGGGCGGCCTGCTTGGCAACGGGCTTTTTTGTTACTGTCTTTTTCGTTCCGGCTTTGCGCTTTGTGCTTTTCTTTGGCGCAGCCGTCTTTTTATCCGGTGAACGCTCCTCGTTCACCAGCGCCTCCAGCGCGTCCTCTTCTTCCGCCTGCCCCAGAGCGTCAAGGAACATGCCACGCACTTCCGCAACATGCTGGTTCATCGTCCGGCTGGTCCACTTGCTGGTATCGACTGCAGGTAGGACGTCAACGCGTACCTTTGCGGGGCGCATCAGAAATTCGTTCTTGGGAGCTACATCGCCGGCATTGTGGATGGCGATCGGTACCATGGGCACACCCGCCTGGATCGCCATATGGAAAGCACCTTTCTTGAAAGGCCCGAGTTTCGGCGAAAGCGTCCGCGTGCCCTCTGGAGCGATGACAATGGATTTGCCGTCGATCTTCACCGCATCGATCAGTGGTGCCATCGCCTTGATCGCGCTCCCGGCATTGGCCCGGTCGATGAAGACCGTTCCGGCCAGTTCCATCAATTTGCCGATCACCGGCGTGTCACGCACCTCCTTCTTGGCCACGCCGCCCATGTCCCGGCGGATCAGTTTGGCCAGGATCATAACGTCGGCCTTGCTCTGGTGGTTAAACACGAAAATGCATGGGCGCGAGGTCCAGAGATTCTCCTCACCGGTCACTTCCAGCTCGCAGCCGGTCAAAGCGGTGGCAATATCGCCAAAGAGACCGGTGGAAAAATTCATGGCTTCCCGCTTCGATCCGGTCAGCGCCCAGATGGGCAGAGAAGCCACGGCGGAACCGATCAGCGATCCGGTAGCATAGATGGTCCGGACATAATCCACCGGCTTGCCCTGCCCCCGGCTTTCATATTTTTCCAGCGGCCAGCCATGTTCGCGCGCCGCTTCGCGCAATTTTGTATTGGGGTTCAACGGCCGCGGCTTGCCCACTCTTTCCAGCAATTCGATATCGTCATAGCTGTCGGAATAGAAATAGCTGTTGTCGAGATCCAGGCCATATTCTGCTGCAAGACCTTCGGCTGCGATCACCTTGCCTTCGCCGAAGCAGAGCGGTCGGATGATATTGCCGGTAAATTCTCCATTCTCGACTTCATATTGCGAACACAGCACATGTTCGATATCGAGATCGCGGGCAGTCGGCTCGATCTGGTAGATGGTGGCGGAGGAGACGATGGCGATCGTATGACCCTTGGCGCGATGGGCCTCGATCAGAGCGCGCGCTTCGGGATAGACTTTGCGGGCAATATGCTTTTCGTAGAGCTCCTCGCCAAATTCGAAATAACTGTCTTCGGTAACGCCCTTCATGAATTTCGCGGCACCCGACATCAGGCCAGAGAAACCCATGTTGCCGGTGCTGTACTGAGCCATCACATTGATCGTTTCGACCACTTCCTCAGCGGTCATTTCCCGACGCTTGATCTTCTCCCAGAGCATCGCGGTGGCCGAATAGCCGGCAATGATGGTCCCATCGAAATCGAAAAGAGCGGCAATATGCGCGCCTTCCGGAGCATCCAGCACGTCTTGCAAATGGGATTGATATTCAGCCGTTTTAGTCTTGGTCATTCAAATGTCCCTCGCCGAAAGTCTATCGTGCCAAAAAACAGCAGGATTTCCCAGCTTTTAATGGCGAAAAATCGGATTCACCGCGCGATCGGCGGTGAAAGTCCCTTTATGGTTCAACTGTGACCGAAGAGTGAAGATTCTCTGGCCGGAAAGCAGCATAATCGATGCCCGCTTTTTTGCCTGTTCGCGCTGGCGGTCGCAAAGGCCGGTCAGGGAAAGTCAACTTTCGCAGTGATGGTCCTCTGGATCACCGTGATCACGCACATCGCGGCATAAACGGTCGCGATGACAGTAAAATATTGGGGCAGCAGGCACATCAGCACAAAGGCGGTGATGGTCTCCGTCCCTTCCGCGAGCCCTGTATTGTAGAAGAAGCTTTTCTTGCCATGCGCGTCGGTTTCGCGGCCCGCTTTCGCCGCCATCACCGCATAAGCGAGGAAGCTGATACCGGTCAGGGTGAAGCTGGCGATCAGGATCATCGCATAAGGCAGATTGACCGGGACGGCGAAGCCGAAGCCAAGCGGGACCGCGACGTAAAAGGCAAAGTCGCCGACAATATCGAGATAGCCGCCGAAATCGGATTGCCTGGTTGCACGGGCGACGGCTCCGTCGAGGCCGTCGAGCAAACGGCTTAGCAGCAGCAGCGCCAGACCCAGTAGATAATAGCGATAGCCGATGGCGACGCCCGCGCCGATGCCGATTGCCGCGCCCGTAAGCGTGACCTGATTGGCCGTGATGCCTGCCCGCGCCATCCTCTTGCCGATGGCGTTGAGCGGCGGGTCGATCAGCGGCCTTATCCGGGAATCAAGCATCTGGCCTCCTCACGCAAAGCTTATCAACCCGATCACCGCGCCGGTCATAGCGGTGGCGCAATTGCCGGCGATCCAGCTTTTCATGCCCAGCCCGGCGACTTCCACGCGCCGCGATGGTGCCAGCGTGCCAATCGTCGATACCAGCAAGCCGACGCTGGCGAGATTGGCGAAACCGCACAAGGCGTAGACGACAATCAACTGGCTGCGCGGATCGAAGGTTCCTTCCGGCAGCGCCGAGAGATCGAGATAGGCGACATATTCGTTGAGGATTGTTTTTGTCCCCATCAAGGCCCCGGCGGCCGGCGCCTGATCCCAGGGCACGCCCAAGGTCCACATCAGGGGCGCAAACAGCCATCCGAAGGCACGTCTGATCGTTATCGCCTGACCGTCGATATAAGGCAATATCGTCAATATCTGGTCTACCAGCGCAACTAGCGCAAACACCACAAGGATGATGCCGATCACTGCCAGAAACACCTGCACACCTTCCATGGTTCCACGGACGATGGCGTCGATACTGCCATCATATTTGAGACCCGGCTGCTCGTCGCCGGTCTCGGTCTTGCCGTCTCCCGGGACCATCAGCCGGGCCAATAATATCGCGGCCGGCAGCGAGATCAGCGATGCGGAGATCATATGGCCAACGGCGTTGGGCACAGTGGCCGACAGGGTAGAAGCATAGAGAACCAGTATCGCGCCGGAGATGGTCGACATCGCCAGCACCATGACCATGAACAGCTCCGCCCGGCTCATCTTCTCGAAATAGGCGCGCAAAACCAGCGGCGATTCCACTACGCCGAGGAAGATATTGGCGCCGCCGCTGAGGCCAACCACGCCGCTGACACCCATGGTCTTGCGCAGCGCCCAGGACAGCCCGCGAACAATCCAGGCGAGCACGCCCCAGTGCCACAGCAAGGCGGACAGCGCCGAGAAGACGATGACCAGAGGCAATATCTGAAAAGCGATGATCAGCGGCGGCTGCGCGCCTTCCTTCAATACAAAGGGCAGTTCCGCCCCGCCGGCATAGCCGAACATATAGGATGATCCGACCAGCGTGGCTTTTTCAATCGCCATCACGCCCTGATTGGCGAGGCCGATAATATCCCAGACAAAGGGCACCCGGACGATCACCAGCGCAATGGCAAATTGCAGCAACAAAGCCCCGCCGATCCATTTCCAGCTTGGCCGGGCCTGCCGGTTTTCCGACAGGAGCCAGACGAACAGGAGGATCAGCGTCAGGCCGATCAGGCCCTGGCCTTGCTGCAAGATTGCCATCATCCGCGCATCCAGTCGTGATAACGCTCGACCCAGCGCAGCAGGCCTTGCGGCGCATGCGCCCGTTTCCATTCGCCGGCGGCATATTTATTCGCCTCGGCCATGGTCGGATAGGTATGGATCGTGCCCAAAATCTTGTTGAGGCCGAGCTTGTATTTCATCGCCAGCACATATTCGGCGAGCAGTTCCCCAGCATGGTCGCCGACAATGGTAACGCCCAGGATCTTGTCCTTGCCCGGCGGGGTCAATACTTTGACAAATCCCTTGGTAGCGCTGTCCGCAATCGCCCGGTCCAGCTCGTGCATCTGGTAGGTCGTGACTTCATAGGCGATGTTCTGCGCCTTGGCGTCCTGCTCGTTCAGGCCGACCCTCGCAATTTCGGGATCGATGAAGGTGGTCCACGGGATCACCCGATAGTCGGCCTTGAACTTGCGGAACTGGCCGAACAGGGCGTTGACCGAAGCAAACCACGCCTGATGCGATGCCACATGAGTGAACTGATAGGGGCCTGCCACATCACCAGCAGCAAAGATATTGGGATAGAGGGTGGCCAGATAGTCGTCGGTCACCACCGTTTTGTCGGTTTCAATGCCCAGTTCTTCCAGTCCGAAGCCGCTCAACCGGGCGCTGCGTCCGACTGCAACCACCAGCGCATCGAAGGCGATGCTCTTCTCTATGCCATCTGCAGAAAGGATCAGGCGCTTCTCGCCGTCCACCCGTTCACAGCGGATCGCATCATGGCCGGTGAGCACTTCGACGCCCGAGCTTTGCTGCGCGCCGAGAGCCAGTTCCGCGACTTCATCATCTTCGCGCGCCAGCAGGCGATCCGAACGCTCCACCTGCACCACCTCGGCACCGAGCCGGGCAAAGGCCTGGCTCAATTCGCAGCCAATCGGGCCGCCGCCGAGTATGATCATGCGCTTGGGGATGTCGTCCATCTGCGCGAATTCTTCCCACAGGGTATCGCTGGTGACGTAGCCGACTTCATCGAGGCCGGGCAGATCGGGCACAAACGGCCGGCCGCCGGTCGCGATGACGATGGAGCGGGTGGTGAGCCTCTGTGTCTCGCCGTCCTCGCGCTTGATCTCGACTGTCCACGGATCGACGATCGTCGCATAGCCCTTCACCACATCGACACCGAGACCGGTATAGCGCTCGACGCTGTCATGCGGTTCGATCTCCGCGATAATGCCGTGAATGCGCTGCATCACCGCCTTGAAACTATAGGTCGGTTCGACCTTGTCCAGACCATAAACATCGCCGTGACGCATCTGTTCGGCAACCTTGGCGCTCTTGATCAGCGCCTTGCTGGGCACACAGCCGTAGTTGAGGCAGTCGCCGCCCATTTTCGATGCTTCGACCAGCGTCACCTTGGCTTTTACCGTGGCCGCAATATAAGAGGAAACCAGACCGGCCGCGCCGGCTCCGATCACCACCATATTGCGGTCATATTTTTTCGGTCTGGTCCAGCGCGCGTAAACTTTCCGGCGCTTGATCAGTCCGACGATCCACTTGCCGATCCACGGCGTTATGCCGAGCGCGGCGAAGGACAATAGCAGGCCGGGCGAGCCGATATCGCTGACCTCGTCGATATTGGCGAGCTGGGTCCCCGCATTCACATAGACCACTGTGCCGAGCAACATGCCGATCTGGCTGACGATATAGAAGGTCCGGGCTTTTATAGCCGTCAGCCCCATAAGCAGGTTGATCAGGAAGAAGGGAAATATGGGGACCAGACGGAGCGTCAGCAGGTAGAAGGGCCCATCTTTCTCGACGCCGTCGTCGATAGCCTTCAACCGGTCACCGAAACGCGCCTTGATCGTGTCACGGAACAGATAGCGCGACGAGAGGAAGGCGATGGTCGCGCCGATTGTTGATGCGAAGGACACGATGATCGTGCCGGCTAGGACGCCGAACAAGGCGCCAGCCGCAAGGGTCAGAATGAGCGCGCCCGGTAAGGATGCCGCCGTCGCCGCTACATAGATCAGGAAGAAAATGCCAATGACCAGAAAGGGCGCCGCCCGATATTGCGCGTCAAAGGCGGCTTGCTGCTCCTTCAGATTGGCGAGCGTCAGCTGCGAGCCGAGATCGAAGTAGAAGAAGCTGGCGATAGCTATGGCGAACAGCAGAAGGATCAGTATTTTTTTCATGTAATTCTTTCCGCCCGACGGGGCTCCGCTGCACTGGCCAGCCTTGAATATCGTCTCCTATATGGAGCTTCTGCCCGCTTTGGAACCTAGCCTATTTTCCGGCTCCGGTAGAATTTCTTTTGTAACCTTTGGTCTT
Organism: Sphingorhabdus sp. YGSMI21; assembly: GCF_002776575.1. Classification (GTDB taxonomy): domain Bacteria; phylum Pseudomonadota; class Alphaproteobacteria; order Sphingomonadales; family Sphingomonadaceae; genus Parasphingorhabdus. The sequence continues at coordinate 3,595,158 of NZ_CP022548.1, forward strand.
GTCTGGCCGATAGCCTTTCCGGAACGGGAGCATCAAGCTCCACCATAGATCAGCCGGACTGTCAGTCTGATATTCCTCCAGACCGATTGTCATGCCGTCATGGCCGGCTTCCGGCTGCGCGATATAGGTGCCGAAAATCCGGTCCCACAGGGCGATGCTGAAACCGTAATTGCTGTCGGTTTCGCCGGGCACGATCGAATGGTGAACGCGGTGCATGTCCGGGGTGACGAGGAACAGGCGCAGCCGTCGGTCCAGCCAGCCGGGCAGCCGCAAATTGCTGTGGTTGAACATCGCGCACAGGTTGAGGATGAGCGCAAAGACGAACACCGCGAGCAGGCTCGGCCCGATCAACAGCACCAACAGGCATTTGTAAAGCATCGACAGGATGATCTCGACCGGATGAAAGCGTATTCCGGTCGTTACATCGATGTCGCGGTCGGCATGATGAACCTGGTGAATGGCCCACAGCAGCGGGATCTTGTGGGTCGCGATATGCTGCCCGTAAATCGCCAGATCGAGCAGGATCAGGGCGAATGCAAATTCCACCCATGCAGGCCAGTCTGTCCAGTTGAACAGCCCGATATGATTTTGCGCCGCATAGCCGGCGACGGCGAGCGCGGCGACCGGCCCCATCAGCCGAAGCGCAACGCTGTCCAGCAGGATGATCACTATATTGGTCCGCCAGCGCCTGGCCCGCGACAGCGAACGCTGGCGGCGCGGAAACAGGGACTCGCTGACGGCGAGAATCGCGAACAGCAGCACGGACAGGAGCAGGCCATATTGAGCGAGATTGTCTGTCATGAAAGCGGTTGTTGTCTGGCCATTCGGGCTTTCCTCGTTCGGGTCTATTCTCGTCACCGCCTATAGCAGAGATCGACCCGGCAAAAGACGATATTCCAGAAACCCCAGTTTTCCAGGGCTTTCAGGGCGTATCCAGAGCTGCCCCCTGCCCGTCTCTCCCGGGATTCCGCGAGACATCCCAATATGGGTTGCAGCGCTGCGCGATGATCGCTAGATGCTGCCCCGTCTATGAGGTGCGTTGGCTGAGTGGTCGAAAGCGCCGCACTCGAAATGCGGTATGCCAGCAATGGTATCTAGGGTTCGAATCCCTAACGCACCTCCACAGACCTTGCGGCTTTCCGGGGCCGGACTTACCCCGCAGCTTCGGCGCTTGCCGCTCCTTCTTGCCCAAGACCACCGCTCGTCATCGCGACAGCAGAAACGCTGGCTCCGTCGCCGGGAATAAATTTAGGGTCACACGGGTCACACCCCCCAAAGCGGAAACAGCTTTGGCCATTTAAATCAGACTATTTCTCAATTTTTCAAACATTTCTGCGTAACTGCGGCCAATAGCAACAGCCCACGCAACATTCCGGCGCGGCGCGGGGCAGCGCTTGCGGGAGAGAGCAGAATGGCACGTTTCCATACCCCTTGCTTTACCAGACGCACGGGGCTGTAGGAAAGGGCGAAGACCGACTTCTTACCGCCCTCACTCGACTTTGCCGCGGCTGAACCGGCGGAAGGGCTCATCGCTCGAATGGATTTTTTCAAGACCGCACAACAAGCGCTTTACTTATATCTAATATGGTTATATGTAATATGCATATTACACAATGAGGCTGGACATGGACGACAGAGAATTTCTCGAAAATTATGATCCTGCGCAATATGATCGCCCGTCGGTGACCGTTGATCTGGTGCTGATGAGCATATTGAATGGTTCTCCGGCGATCCTGCTCACCCGCCGCGCGCAGCAACCCTTCGCAGGTAGATGGGCTTTGCCTGGCGGATTTCTTCAGATGCACGAAAGCCTCGATGAAGCGGCGCGGCGCATCTTGCTGGAACATACGCAGATTGCCGACGCCTATGTTGAACAGCTCTACACTTTCGGCGCACCCGATCGCGATCCCCGCATGCGGGTGTTGACCGTGGCCTATTTTGCCCTGCTGCCAGCGAAGCATTTCGAAGCGGCGCTGAAAGACAATCCCGCGCTCACGCTGGCGGAAATCGAAGTGCCGTGGCCCGGAGAAACGGGCGGGCCGGTCGCCGCGCTAGACAGCGATTGCACGCCCCTGCCGCTGGCGTTCGATCATGCTGAAATATTGGGCCTGGCCATCAAGCGGCTGCGCGGAAAGCTGGACTATTCGCCCGTAGCCTTTGCTTTACTGCCCTCCCTTTTCACATTGCGCCAGTTGCAGGACGTGCACGAATCAATCCTGGGCGTAAAATTGAACAAGCCCGCTTTCCGGCGCAAAATGCTCGATCGAAACTGGATCAGCGGCAGTGGAAAGCGCGAGACCGGTGCCTCGTTCCGGCCGGCAGAATTATATTATTTCAACCAGGACAACGAAAGAAACGATCATGGCACAGATACGTAACTTTGCATTTCTCGCGCAATTGCGCAGCGACGCCAGCCATTTTGTCATTCGCTACCGCAAAGGTTCAGTCCGGCAGAGCGGCAAGGGACTGGTCTTCTGGTTCCGTCCGGAAACGGCAAGTATAGCCGAACTGCCGATGGACGACCGCGAGATGACGATTTTTATCAAAGGTCGCAGCGCCGATTTTCAGGATGTGAACGTGCAAGGCGTACTCAACTGGCGCATTGCAGATCCCGAGAAAGTGGCGGAGCGAATCGATTTCACGATCAGCTTGGCCAACGGGCAATATATCCGGGACCCGATTGAACGGATCGAGACCCGGCTGGCGGGATTGGTCAATCAGGCCACCGTGCAATATCTCGCCGAAGCCACAGTCCGCGAATTGCTTGATGCCGGCGTGGAGCCCCTGCGGCAGAGGCTGGAGACGGCGCTGGCTGGCGAACCGGCGCTGAATGACATTGGCCTTGCGATCGTGGCGGCCCGGCTGAACAATCTGGCCCCGAGCAGCGAGCTGGAACGCGCCCTGCAGACACCGACATTCGAGGCCCTACAGCAAAAGGCGGATGAGGCCGTGTTTGAACGTCGCGCTCTGGCGGTCGAGAAAGAGCGCGCTATCGAGGAAAATACGCTCAACAACAAAGTCGAGCTCGCCCGTCGCGAAAAATTGCTGATCACCGAAGAAGCGGAAAACAGCAAGAGCCGGGCCATGGCTCGGGCAGAGGCGCAACAGGTCGAAGCCAATGCTGAGGCCGCACGGATCCGCACGATCGAGACGGCCAATGCGGAGAGTGAAACGGCGCATATCGCTGTCTATCGCGATCTGGCACCTGGCGTCCTGCTGGGTCTAGCCGCCCGGGAAATGGCCGGAAAGCTCGACAATATCGAACATCTCAACATCACGCCGGATATTCTGGCCGCGGTCATGCGGGAATTCGGCGGCAAGGTTGAGGGGGCACAGAATGTCGCACTCATGCCGCAGCCGCAGGAAAATGACCCCGGCCCGACGGTACCCAAAACCCGGCGCAGCAGAAAGACATGACCTCGATTTCACCAAGAGCGGTCTTTGTCACCCGCGAAACCGACTATGAACTGTTGCTCTCGCGACATGCGACGCATGAGCAAGCCCGGTTTCATCTCGAAACGCGCGGACAGAAAATATCGGAAGTGGAACACAGGCATGCGGATTTTATCGACACGCTGAAACAGGCGCGCGCGGTTGTGCCTCCGGATTGGAAACAGACGCTTGTCCGGCGGAGCGACCTGAACCGGTTCCTCTTTGCTCCCGATGATGTGATTATCGCTGTCGGACAGGACGGGCTCATTGCCAATGTGGCCAAATATCTGGACGGGCAGACAGTCTTCGGCGTCAACGCTGCGCCACAACTCTATGATGGCGTTCTCGTGCGCCTGCGAGTGGACCAGCTGTCCGCCCGGTTGTCCGCCTATCTCCACCAGGATATTGACGTCCAGCGCCGAACCATGGTGGAGGCGGTGCTGGACGGCGGCGAAAGGCTTTTTGCGCTCAACGAACTATTTGTCGGCCATCGCAGCCACCAGTCTGCCCGCTACAGGATCGCACAAGGGGACCAGCAGGAAAACCAGAGTTCCAGCGGCGTCATTGTAGCCAGCGGTACCGGCGCAACGGGCTGGGCACGCTCGATCATGGAGGCGACCGGTGCAAAGCTTTCTATTCTCCCCGAAGAAGCCGCGATCGCCTATTTTGTCCGCGAACCCTTCCCCAGCATATCAACCGGAACCAGCATGCGCGCGGCTAAGCTGAAGCACGGGTCTCTGGAAATCACCTCGCGGATGAATGAAGGCGGCGTTGTCTTTGCCGATGGTATCGAGCAGGACTTTCTGAGCTTCGACTGGGGCCGCAAAATTGACATCCAGCCCTCCCGAAGAAATCTTAATCTCGTCGCCAGCTAGCATGTGATCCAGGTCAGTTCGCAGGATTGATTATGTGCTCCGTTGCCGGGAGCAACGGCGAGTCCGCGCTGTCGAAATATTCCGCCATCGCCCAAGACCGCCCTCTCTCCTGGCTATTCGAGCGAAGAAATCTTTATGCCAATGGATGAGAAATGCATTTCGCTTCGTTCTCCTTGCACGACCAGAATGGAGATATGGAAATGAGAACTGCATTTTTGACAACCAGCTTAGCCATTGCCGCCATTGCTGCCACCCCTCTGGCCGCCCATGCCGGACAGGAAAGCCATGTGGAAATCCGGAAAACGCCGATTGCCGGTCAATATGACAAGCATTGGTATAACTATCTGGCGGATGTGCTGGAAGCCGACAAGGAGCTGAAAAGCGATCTGCGCCGGGCGACCGATGCGGAAGACACGCGCGAGGCATGGGAGGAATATGAAAATGAACTTGTTGATGCCGACAAGGATTATGTCGAGGAAATGCGGGATCGCAATTTTCGAGATGGCCGGGTCACGGTCGGCGACTAGACTTTTCAGGAGAGCTTAACAAAAGGCGGGGTTTGATCCCCGCCTTTTTTGTGGCGATCCGCCGCACTGACGCGCGCTTCCGGGAAAGACCGCTCGATCGCGCGTCGATACCCGGTCGCTATTTCCAGCCATTTTCCATCAATTGGCGTTCGCCGTCCGCATCCACCGGAGCATCGGCCATCATCGCCGCGGCGCGGGTGTTGATTTCGCTGCTCGAAGCCTGCCGATAGCCGCTTGTCGCCTTGCCGGGGAGCATGTCCTCCAGCTGCCAGTGGCCGTCGGCCTTGCAGGCAATACCAGCAAGCGCTTCGCCGTCAAAGCTGCGGCAAATCTGATCCGACCTTGAACGGAAGGTCAGACCGATGCGATAGCGGCTGTCTTCGCCCTGGACCGAGGCAAGCTGCTTTTCCAGAGCGGTTTCGAGTTGGCCACTGGCGATCAGCGCGCCCTCCTGCTGGGCAACCGGACCGGCATTCTGGCCGAGGCCGAACTGGCCGACCACGATGCCCAGCGCCAGGGTTGCGGCCATCGCGCCCCATTGCGCGATGCCGAAACCAGTTCGGCCGGCGCGTTTCCGGTCTTCCCCGGCTTTTCGCTCGGCAAAGCTGTTATCGACATTATTTTCCATCGAAGCGGTCAGCAGCGCGGTCAGGCGATCCGGCACAGGCTCTTGCGCGACGGGATCATAATGGGCGGCGAGCCGGCTTTTAAGGGCCCGTTCTCTGGCGATGCGATCGGCCAGTATATGATCCGTTTCCATCGCCTTTTCGATCCGCTTGGCGGTCACCGCATCGCATTCGCCATCGACATAGGCGATGATCGTTTCGTCATCAAAGGTCATGCCGCTTCTCCCAGTCCGCGTTGCAGCGCTTCTCGTCCGCGAACCAGTCGCGAAGTCAGGGTGCCGATCGGTATGTCAAGCAACTCTGCCGCCTCCTTATAGGCAAAGCCCTCGACCAGGACGAGCACGATGGCTTCGCGCTGGTCGAGCGGTAACAGGTCCATCGCCCGGTCGACATCGGAAAGTTCCATCCGCTCTTCCATGCGCTGGTGATCGTCGCCCGCAACATTCTGCATCGCGTCATCATCATTGGCGACATGCTCCCGCCGCCCGGCCGCGCGGACCGTGTCGATCCAGATATTTCTCGTAATCCTGTACATCCAGCTATCCAGTCTTGTTCCCGTTTGCCATTGTTCGCGCTTGTTCAGCGCCCGTTCGAGGGCCATCTGACACAGATCATCTGCATCATCGATATTGCGCGTTAGGCTGCGGGCGAAACGCCGCAATTGCGGGAGCAATGCCAGCAGATCCTGTTCAAATGCCATTCAGCGCGGATATCCTTTATTGATGGTCTATGGATGAAACGATGGAGCCGGTTCGTTTAATCCATGAACGCAAAAAAAAGCAAACGGGCAATGGCCTGTCTCTACCGGAAGGATTGAAGGCATGAAAGCAGCGCGATACTGGTTGATGATCCTGATCGTCTTCGTTCCGGCCGCGGCATGGGCCCAGCTATCGCTGCCCGGCGTCGGGCCGGGCCTTGGTCTCCCCGACCGGACTGTCGGAGAGGCAAGCAGCAAGATAATCGATCCAATCACCGGTTCGCTCGAAGCTGATCTGCTCGACCGGCTGAGCAGGTCGGAACTGACAGCATTGCTAGACCGCCTGCGCATGGACCGGACCAACCGGTTACTGCGAGACAATCGGGCGCATGTGGAGCGGGACGAAAATGGCGATCCCGCGGTGCGCGGCATATTGGTGGCAACCGACATCTCCGAAGCATCGGTCAGCAAGGCCGTGGCCAGTGGTTTCACCGTGTTCGAGCGCGGCCGGATCGACGGGCTGGACCTGAACTTCGTGAAATTTTCGACGCGCAAGGGCGAGAGCCTGAAGTCGGAGCAGAAGAAGCTTCAGAAAATCGCGCGTGAGGCAGAGATCAGCGGTGACAATATCTACTTCACCAGCGCCACTCCCTCGTCTTGCGGCGGTTGCGGTGCCCTGCCCGCTGCGTTGCTGGCCGGCGGTGCTGCAAAAACCGCGACCATCGGTCTGATTGACGGAGGCGTCGCCAGACATGGTCTGATAAAGTTCCCTGTCGAACAGCGCGGCTTTGCCAAGGGAGCGCCGCTAGCGAGCGCGCACGGCACGGCCATCGCGTCGCTGATTTCCATGAGCCGGAAAGACAGCGGGACCGGCCTGCTGGCGGCGGACATCTATGGCAGCGATCCGGCGGGCGGCAATGCAACCGCGATAGCACGTGCGCTCGGCTGGATGGCGACGCGGAAAATTCCTGTCGTTACCATCAGCCTCGTCGGGCCGGACAATGGTTTGCTCCGCCGCGCGATCCGCTCTGCCCAGGGCAAGGGCATGCTGATCGTGGCTGCCGTGGGCAATGACGGGCCGGCGGCCCCGCCGCGCTTTCCGGCCGCCTACAAGGGCGTGCTCGGCGTGACGGGCGTGGATCGCCGGCACAAGGCACTACCGGAAGCCGGGATTGCCACGCCGGTCGATTTCGCCGCCCCTGGCGCAGATATCATGGGCGCTTCTCCCGATGGCAAGACTGTGCCGTTGCGCGGCACATCCTACGCCGCCCCCCTGGTAGCAGCGCGTCTTGCCGCGCATTATCCTGCCCCCGATATAGCAGCGATCGAAAAGGCGGTGAGCGCGCTGATCGGCGAAGCCCGGGATCTTGGCAAAAAGGGCGCGGACAAGGTCTATGGCCATGGTCTGGTCTGCGAAAATTGCGCCGACCGATAAATATTCCGATTTTTTTTTGCGAGGGACGGATTAATCCGGAACGCCGGCTCGTTCTCCTGACAGATGGCGAAAAATGCATCGCCACAGAAGGAGAAGCAACATGAAGAAATCAATCACAAGCATCATCACCGGCACTTTCACAATCGCGTTTCTGGCGACAGCGCCCGCATCGGCCCAGCTGCTCGGCGGCAGCGGCGGTCTCGGAGGTTCGTTGGGCGGTTCCCTGGGGGGCAACATCGGTTCGGGAGTGGACACGATCGGCCAGACCGGCGGAACCGTTGCCGGCCGGGGCGGAGTGACCAGCTCCACGAAGGTTGACCGGACGGTGGACACGCAGTCGGGCCGGGTCGCCACCGACGCCAACAGCAATTCCAGTGCCAATGGCTCGCTGCTCGGCGGGGTCGATGCCTCGAATAATATCATCAACGGGACAGCAAACGGGGCGGCAGGCAGCTCGGCTTCCGGCTCGGCCAGCAGCAGCACCGATACGACTTTGATCGGCACCGACGCCGTGCGCTCGGCCGCCGGGCAAGCGGTGGGAACAGCGCGCAACAGCGTCGGCAGCGCACGATCAGCGGCCAGCGGCGCTGCATCCACTGCCACCGGAACCGCGCGTAACGCTGTCAACGGCGCGAGAGGCACCGGGTCGCTTGCCGGCAGCATCGCTGCCAGCGGTAGCACGATGGCGATGGGCAATCTCGGCCAGCTCGCCGCTTCGGGCAGCACTGCGGCCAATGCTGACGGCATGTTCGCCATTACCCCCGGCATGCCCATCGAGGATTCGAAGGGTCGCGTGGTTGGCTATGTCCAGGCTGTCCAGCAAACCGGCTCAGGCGTTGTGAGTGCCGTGGTTGTAGAAGCTGGCAACCGCACGGCCACCCTTCCCGCAGCTAATTTTGCCGGATCGGGTGATGTGCTGATCACCGGAATGAGCAAAGGTGAAATCAAGCAGGCTGCCAAGCAGCAGGAAAAGACGCCGCAAAGCCAGAACAGCCAGTAAGGCGCTTGCCGGCAGGCTGCCCATGACCGGAAGCCCCCCGCTGTAACCTGCCGGCAAAGGGCGCGTCAGACTATAGTCTGGCGCGCCTTTGCATTCCGGGGGGGGCTCAACAACGGGGATGCGGCCCGCGATCAGCTGGCGGCTTTGCGTTTCAACATTTCCGCATAGCCCAGAACCACGACCAGCAAGCCGATCCAGAAGGCGATAGCAAAAGGAAAGTCATTGCCGAAGGCGAACCGCGCCAGCAGCGTTATCGCCAGAACCAGAGGCGTGCCGATAATGACGCCGTTCCAAGCACTCCGGAGGCGGGGCTCCTCGATGCCTCTGCGTCTGCGCTTGCCCAGCCAGATATAGGTGCCGGTGGCGCAGATTGCCGTCAGCGCCGCGCCGAACAATAGATAGGCAAGCTTCACCGGCAGTCCGCCGAAGGTCCCGAAATGCAGCTGATAGGTCGAGGCAGCGGCCTGCTGTCCCCAGTCACCGTCCGCCAGACCGGCCGTATGTTCAAATCTGCCGTCGGCGCTGAACGCGTAATATTCACCGAAGATCAGCCGCCGGTCATGCTCGCCGACGATCTGGACATGCTGGCCCTTGGTCATCGGGTCGTGGAGAATGGCATAGGTCAGGTTCAGTTCGGGATAGGCATCGGCCATATGTTCGAGCGCAGCCGCTACATCGGGGACTGGCGCGGGCCGCGGATCGGCTTCGCCTTCCTCGCCAAAAATTGGCCCGTAAACCGCTTCGACATCCCCCTGATAATCGTCGGCGGCGACAGCATAAGCGGTAATGCTGGCCAGTCCGATGAGCGCGCCAGTCAGCGCGATCGCAACGGAGAAAGGCAAGGTCCAGACGCTCAGGCGATTGTGCCAGTCGGCCAGCCCCACGCCGCTGTCGTTGCGGGCACGCAGGCGAAAGGCGTCGCGAAAGATACGCGGATGGGCAACGACGCCGGTGACCGCGAGCGCCAGCATCATTACGCCCAATATGCCGACGATGGTGATCCCGACCAGCACGGGCAGATTGAGCGTATAATGGAGCTTCACGACAAAATCCGACCAGGCGATCTCTTCAGGTCCGGCAATGCTGCCATCCTGCGCCAGATAGACCGCCTGCATGTCCGTGGTAACCGCCGTGCGCGGCAGTTCCTTGTCCGGAAGGTGGACATAAAGATGGGTCGTGCTCGGCTGGCCTGCCTCGCTGGCGAGAACAGCCTCGACACCGCGCTGCACCGCCTCGGGCGTTATCGACGCCATTTCCGGTGCATTCGGTTGCTCGACCCGTTGCAGTTCCTGATAGAATACCGCAACCGTGCCGGTCAGCGAGACAATATAAAGCAGCGCACCGGCGATCAGACCAATGGCTGCATGGGCGGAGAGAGACTTTTTGACCGTCCCCGGTTCGATGGCGGCGCTCATAGCGGGCTCCCTGTGACGAAAGCCGGAATGGCAGTGGCGATCGGAATGGAAAGAATGACCAGCTGGCGTCTGCGGCTGTCGGTCATCAGGATGAGAAAGGCCAATATCGTCCAGCCGAGCGGCGCCGCGAACAACGCAAGCACATTGGCATTGGCTTCGGCGGCACCCGCCAGCAAGGCGATCCAGCGCGTGGTGATGGCCAGAGCAATGGATGAAATCATCGCGCCGAGCACGACCAGCAGAAAGGTAATCACCCGCCCCCCGAGCCGTAACGGCTCGCCGGCCTCGGGCAGCATCCCTGCCCTGCGGCTGGACGCTTTGCGTCTGGCCGGCGGCGACTTCCAGGCAGCGACGGCAAGCAGGACAAATGCCGCTCCCATCGTCCAGAGCGCCATGACCGTTATGCCCCACGCTCCGGCCAAGGCCGATCCCGCGGCGACGGAAATCGCGAGAAGCAACCAGCCGGCGGCGTTCAGAAGCCGCGAGCGACCCGGTCTCGCCCAGGAAAAGCGCAAGACCAATAGGGCGGCAACCGCGCTTGCCGATCCGGCGGCGAAAAGCATCTCATCCGCCATCAGAAACGGTAGCTTACCGTGCCCATGATATTGCGTTCGCTGCCCACGAAACAATCGCCGCGCGCCAGACAGGCCGAATAATGGCGTTTGTCGAACAGGTTGGTGGCGTTGAGCGCAAAGCTCCAGTTGGCGTAGGTCACTTCCGCCAGCATATCGACCAGCGTGTAGGAGGGTGTCAGAACGCCATCGGGAAAGGCCGGTCCGAACGACCGCTGCTTGCCGACATGGCGCACACCGCCGCCGAGCAGCAGCCTGGTGTCATTGCCCAGCGCGAAGCCCTTGGTCGTCCAGAGCGAGGCGTTGAATTTCGGCACATTGTCGAGCTGGTGCCCCGTACCGTCCACTTCCGCCTCGTTATAGCTGGCGTTTGCGATCACGGTGAATTCGCCGGGCAGGGAAACATTGCCCTCGAATTCGACACCCTTTGACGTCATCGACCCGATCTGGACCTGGTCGAACGGATCGGTCGTACTGTCATCCGAAACCGGCCGGTTGCTTTCCTTGATATGATAGCCGGTGACGGTCATCAGAATATTGTCGGCCGGGTGGAACTTGATCCCCGCCTCGAACTGGCGGCCCGCCTTGGGAATGAAGGCACTCCCGTCGCTGGCAGTTCCGGCGATCGGTTCGAAACTCTCGGTGTAGCTGAAGAAAGGCGAGACGCCTTCGACCAGTTCGGCGATGATGCCGGCGCGGAAGGTCGTGGCCGCATCCTCGCGGGTGGCACCGCCCATGCTCTGCGCGCTCGTCCAGTCGCGCCGGGCACCGAGCACGATGGAGACGCGGTCAAAGAAGCGCATCTGGTTCTGCACGTAAATGCCGAGCTGGTCCTGATCGACATCCTCCGCGACATAGGTCGGTGTCGGAAGCCCGCCGCCGTAATCGGAAAGCGATGCATAATCGATGTCATAGATATCGATCGCCTCGAAACCGAAGCCGCCGGTCTTGTAGACCGAGTTGAAGCTGAAATCGACGCCGGCCAGCAGAGTATGCTCGATATTCGAACCGGTGTTGAAGTTGAACTGGACATTATTGTCGGTCGAGAAGACTTCCATGCGGGCGATGCTGCCGTCGACATAAAGGCCGATTATCCGCTGGTCCGCGTCGAGAAAAGGATTGGTCGGATTGGAATAATTGTTCGGATAATGTGTAAAATACTCCAGATCGCTGTCGATATAGCGCGCCTTGAGGTTGAGCTTGGCGGTGTCGCCGAAGCGATGTTCGAACAGCGCGGTCCCCTGCAACAGGCGGCCGTCATAGCGATCCCAGCCGGGCTTGCCGACAAACAGACTGTTCGGCAGCTGACCGTTGGGATTGGGGAGGATTGTCCCGACCAGCGGCAGGAATTGCGAAGTCGAACCGCTGTCATCTTCCTGGTACAGGCCGATGAACGTTATATCGGTATCGGGGGACGGCTTGAAGGTGATCGAGGGCGAGACCATCACGCGGTCATCCGGCACATAATCGGTTTGGGTGTCGGCGTCGCGTACGCGCGCCACGATCCGGGCGGCAACCGTATCACCGAGCGGACCGGTAAGGTCAACCAGCGCTTCCTTGCGATCAAACGAGCCATAGCGCAGCGACACTTCGCCGCTCGCCTCGAACTCGGGCCGCTTGGATACAAGGTTGACGATCCCGCCGAGCGCACCCTGGCCGAACAGAACCGAGGCCGGACCACGGACCAGCTCAACCTGGTCAAAATTATAAGGATCGGCGCGAATACTGGCATAAAAGCTGTAAATGTCGCGCATGCCGTCGCGGAACTGGAGCGCGGTTATCCCCCGGACGAAGGCACCGTCGACCCGGCTGTCCGGCCCGTAGGGATTGGCTGTTACGCCGGCGACATAGTTGAGAGTGTCGCCGATGCTGATTGCGCCCTGGGCGAGGAAAAGCTCGTCGTCGATCACCGTTATCGGTTGCGGCGTCTGGATAATCGGCGTGTCGGTCTTGGTCGCAGTAAAACCTTCTTCCTGCGCTCCGGTGACGATGATTGTCCGTTGCTCGGCATCCGCGTCTTCACTGGCAGCCAAGGCCGGCAATGGAGCAAGCGCACTCGCGCACAGGATGGCAGATTTCAATAGTCGCATGAATTTCCCTCACATTCCGATAATGCGCCACCTACTATTGAGAATCATTTGCATTTGCAATAAGAATTCTGATTTCGTTTTAAACCTTTGATATCACTATGTATCGTTCAGTTTTGCGAGCGCACCCGCCGCGCGCACGATTGGTAAAAATTCAGCCAGTGCTGTTCAGGATTCGACGATGGTATGCGGCGACCCTACAGGTTGGCGAGCGCGCGTCTGTTCCAGCAGGCACGGCCTGGCCTATCCCCCCGATGAACCGGAGCAGAAACCCGAAGCGGCGCTTGCATATGATCGCGAAGCGCCTAAATTGTGAGCATGAACTCAACAGATCCATTCAAGTCCGGCAATCCCCTGCCGCCCAATACGCCCGACATTCTGGATGCGCGCTTTGCCATTGGCGATGTCGTGCGGCACCGGATCTTCGATTTCCGCGGCGTGATCTATGATATCGATCCGGTCTTCGCCAATAGCGAGGAATGGTACGAGGCGATTCCGAAGGATCTGCAGCCGCCGAGGGACCAGCCCTTCTATCATCTGTTCGCCGAGAACACCGACAGCAGCTATGTTGCCTATGTCAGTCAGCAGAATCTTTTGGCCGATGACAGCGGCGAACCGGTCAGCCATCCCGATGTCGCGCGACTGTTCCAGGCGACCGAAAACGGCAAGTACAAGTTGCATCAGATCCACCGGCACTAGACGGTCCGGCGTCTATTCCGTCGCGATCAGGATTTGATCTTCCAGCCCGATTTCAACAGGAAATAGCAGAGCAGCGTCAGTCCGATATTGATCGCCAGCAGGATCAGCGCGCCCAGCAGTACCGGTGAATCCGCTTCGGCGAGAAAACCATAGCGAAAGCCGGATATCGCGTAGAAGAAGGGGTTCACATGGCTGACGGCCTGAAAAGCCGGCGACAGGCGGTCGATCGAGTAGAATGTTCCCGAAAGCAGCGCCAGCGGCGCGACCACGAAATTGCTGACCGCTGCAGCATGATCGAATTTTTCCGCCCAGATCGATGTCAGCACACCCAGTAGCGAAAGCATCGCGGCACCCATCAGGCCAAACCAGATGACGGCCCACCAGTGGGAAACCCCGACATTGACACCCGGCCAGAAGAACATCGCCAGCCAGACCGCGAAGCCGACCAATATGGCCCGCGTCATCGACGAAGCGACAAGCGCCGCCAGCAATTCTCCGACCGAGAGGGGTGGCGTCAGATAGTCGATGATCGTGCCCTGGATCTTGCCGACCAACATCGAGAAGCTGCTGTTGGCAAAGGCATTTTGCAACATGCCCATGCAGATCAGGCCGGGCGCGATAAAGTCGGCGAAAGGCACGCCCAATACGGTTCTATCGCCGCGGCCCATGGCAACGGTGAAGATGATCAGGAACAACAAGGTCGTGATCGAGGGTGCCCAGATGGTCTGCAGCTGGACTTTGACAAAGCGCCTGACCTCTTTCCAGTAGAGCGCCAGAAATCCGGCCCAGTTGACACCGCGGATGATCGGCGCGCCGGGCTCGGCAAATTGCATCGCATGGACCGGTGAACCGGTCGTCTGATCTTTTTCGGGTTGGTCGAGCATATGCCTATCGCCTATCGGCTCGCCGCGCCAATCACAACCCCATATCGCGCCAATATCGTGGTTGTATATTCACCCTGTCGACCCTATATCGCCCATAACTCAAGATAATTAGGACTTTGCATGGCTTGGACAGACGAGCGTATCGATTCGCTGAAAAATATGTGGGAAAAAGGCCTGACTGCCAGCCAGATCGCGGAAGAACTGGGCGGCGTCAGCCGTAATGCCGTGATCGGCAAGGCGCACCGCCTTGGCCTGAAGTCGCGTCCTTCTCCGGTAAAAGCAAAGCCGGCAGCAAAAAAGGGCGCCAAACCCGCGCCCAAGCCGAAAAAACCGCCGGCAAAGGCCGGTGCGGTTGCCAAGCCGAAGGAAGAGCATGTGGCGCGTCGCGCCATGCCACCACCAACGCCGGCTGCCCGCACCCATGCCGCACAACAGGCCCGTCAGCCCAAGCATGACGGCCCGAAGATTGTTTCCGTCGGCCCCGGCGGCTTCCTGCGTCAGGGTCCCGGCGACCAGCAGGCGCCGATTCCACCGGCACCGCCGCGCCGTCTGGTTCCCGCCAAGCCGAGCGAGGAAATTGCCGACAAGACCAGCCTGCTCGACCTCAATGACAAGATCTGCCGCTGGCCGATCAATCATCCCGGCGAGCCGGACTTCCATTTCTGCGGCGAGGAAGTGAACCCCGGCTTCCCCTATTGCGTCGAACATTGCGGCCGCGCGTTCCAGGCGCAATTGCCGCGCGGTGCCCGTCGCGCACCACCGCCACTGCCGTTCGGCGGCCCGCGGGTTCGCTAGACAACCCGTCAAATTACAAGAATTTTCAACGCACTGGCCAGAGACATCATAAGTCTCTTGCCAGTGTGACTCCTGCGCTCTTATAGGATCGGACATGTCTGATGATCTGTTCGGTTCCAACCCGCCAAGCCAATCCAAATCCGGTGACTATGATGCCTCGGCAATCGAGGTTCTCGAGGGACTGGAACCTGTCCGCAAACGCCCCGGCATGTATATTGGCGGCGTCGACGAGCGGGCGCTCCACCATCTTGCTGCCGAAGTCATTGACAACAGCATGGACGAAGCGGTCGCCGGCCACGCCAGCCGGATAGAGATCACGCTGGATGCCGACAACCGTCTGACGGTCAGCGACAACGGGCGCGGCATCCCGGTCGATCCGCATCCCAAATTCCCGGGCAAATCGGCGCTCGAAGTGATCATGACGACCCTCCACTCGGGCGGAAAATTTTCCGACAAGGCCTATGCGACATCGGGCGGCCTGCACGGCGTCGGCGTTTCCGTCGTCAACGCCCTGTCTTCCGAGACGATCGTCGAAGTGGCGCGGAACAAGACCTTGTATCGCCAGTCCTTTTCCAAAGGCCTCGCGACCTCGACGCTGGACGAAGTCGGCACCACCCAGAACCGGCGTGGCACCAGCATATCGTTCATCCCGGACACCGAAATTTTTGGCGAAGGCAACCGGTTCAAGCCCTCGCGCCTGTTCAAGCTGGCCCGCTCCAAGGCCTATCTCTATGCCGGCGTTGAAATCCGCTGGAAATGCGACGAGAGCCAGGCCAGCGATGATGTCCCCGCCGAAGCGGTCTTCCAGTTTCCCGGCGGCCTGTCCGACCATCTGCGGGAACAGCTTGCCGGGCGCGAATGCGTCACTACCGATTTCTTTGCCGGCAATCAGGACTTCCCCGACAGTCAGGGCCGGGTCGAATGGGCTATCACCTGGCCGATCTGGACCGACGGCAGCTACAGCTGGTATTGCAACACCATTCCGACACCCAATGGCGGCACCCATGAAACCGGTCTGCGTAATGCGCTGGTGCGCGGTCTGCGGGCCTTCGGCGAACTGGTGCAGATCAAGAAGGCATCACAGCTGACGGCCGACGATATTATCTCCGGCGGCGAAATGATGCTGTCGGTGTTCATTCGCGACCCGCAATTCCAGAGCCAGACCAAGGACCGGCTGACCTCTCCGGAAGCTTCGAAGCTGGTCGAGAACGCGATACGCGACCATTTCGACCATTTCCTCACCGACAATATGGATCGCGGCAAGGCTTTGCTCGGTTTCGTTATGGAGCGGATGGACGAGCGGCTGAAGCGCAAGGCCGAACGCGAGGTCAAGCGCAAGACCGCGACGTCGGGACGCAAGGTCCGACTGCCCGGCAAGCTGACCGATTGCTCTATCGGCGATCCGGAAGGCACGGAATTGTTCATCGTCGAAGGCGACAGCGCCGGCGGCTCGGCCAAACAGGCCCGCGAACGCAAGACCCAGGCAATCCTGCCGATCCGCGGCAAGATTCTCAACGTGGCCTCCGCCAATAACGCGAAAATCATGGCCAATAGCGAGATTGCCGACCTGATTCTTGCCCTCGGCTGCGGCACGCGCAAGGACTGCCAGCCCGACAATTTGCGTTACGAACGGATCATCATCATGACCGACGCCGATGTCGACGGCGCCCATATCGCGACCTTGCTGATGACCTTCTTCTTCCAGGAAATGCCGGAACTCGTCCGCCGCGGCCATCTCTATCTGGCCCGTCCGCCGCTCTATCGCATCAGCGCCGGCGGCAAGAGCCATTATGCGCAGGACGACGCGGCCCGCGCGAAAATCGAAAATGGTCCGTTCAAGGGCAAGAAAGTGGACGTCAGCCGGTTCAAGGGCCTCGGCGAAATGAACCCGTCACAGCTGCGGGAAACGACGATGGACCCGGACACGCGGTCGCTGTTCAAGGTCACCCTGCCACAGGAATATGAGCAGCGCGCGGGCGTGAAGGATCTGGTCGACCGGCTGATGGGCAAGAATCCCGAACATAGGTTCAATTTCATCCAGCAAAATGCCGCCAGCCTTGATGAGGATGTAATCGACGCCTAATAGTCGGGAATTGACCGAAAATAGCAGCGGGAGATTATCGTGCGGTTCCTATATGTTTTCGCGCTCTGCCTTCTCCCCGCTTCGCTCGCACACCCGTTAGACGCAGCAATGGCCCAAACACAATCCTCGCTCTCTCCCCAGCTATCCATTCGGGCCAATGATGTGCTGCGCCTGTTGCGGGGCGAGCCTATCGAGACCGTGGTGTTCGACGAGAATTTCCGCAACGCCGTGCCCCCTGCCCGGTTTCGCGCCATCGTACAGCAGGTGACGGAGCAGCACGGGCAGCCGCTTGCAATATCGTCGATCGATGCGCGAAACGCCAATTCAGCGGTTCTCACGGTTCGTTATGCGCGGTCTATCGGAACGGTGAATATCGATCTGGAGACTGGTTCACCGCATCGCATATCGGGGTTGCAACTGACCGGCTTCGAGGCGATCGGCGATAATATCGACGAGGTCGTGGCCGCGATCGATGCCCTGCCCGGGCGTCAGGGTCTGCTGGTACAGGCGCTGGACGAACCCGGCCTACCGCCCGTTGCCGCGCTTGATCCCGACGGCCGCTATGCCATCGCTTCAGCGGTCAAACTCTATATATTGGCAGAACTCGACCGCGCGATACAGGCGGGCGAACGGCAATGGTCAGACGTCGTGGAGCTGGGGCCGAAATCCCATCCCTCGGGGATAAGCCAGGACTGGCCCAACCGGTCCCCTGTCACGCTGCACACGCTGGCGACGCTGATGATCTCGATCAGCGACAATAGCGCCACCGACACATTGATCCGGATCATCGGACAGGACAATCTGGCCGCGATTGTTCGCGTCGCCGGCCATCACAACCCCGACGAACTGCGCCCGCTGCTGATGACGCGTCAGGCCTCGGCCCTGAAAATGCCGGTCCACACGGAGCGGCGGGAACAATATCTGAGCGCCGATCCGGCAGGGCGCGAGAAGCTGCTGGCGAATTTTGACAGCGCCCTGACGCTGGACAGTCTCGATTTCCGGATATTGACCCATCGCCCCAGTTTCATCGATCAGCTGGAATGGTTTGCCACCCCGGCGGACATCGTCAGATTGCTCGACTATCTGCGACGCAACGCGAGCAAAGAAAGCCGGACCATATTGGAGATCAACCCCGGCATCGTTCATGATGCGGCCAAAAAATGGGACTATTTCGGTTATAAGGGCGGATCGGAACCCGGCGTCTTATCCTTCAATTTCCTGTTGCGATCGAAGGCAGGCAAAAATTACGCCGTCGCGGTCAGCTGGAATAACGAAGAGATATCATTGCAGGAAAGCGATCTGCTGGCCCTGACCACGCGCCTGGTCAATCTGCTCGCAGAACAATAGGTAAAAGCCCGGAATTCTAAGCGCTGGCCAGTGCCTCGACCAGCGCTTTCACCTTTTTCTGCCGCCATTGCGGGAGCGGCGCCATCAACCAGTAGCCACGAGAGGACACGCTGTCTTCGCCGATAATCTCGATGCGGCCCGCCGCCAGATCGCGCTGAACCAGCATTTTCGGTACCCAGGCATAGCCGAAACCATTGGCCGCCGCCTCGATCGCAAGACCGCCATCGGCAACGCGCATCAGGGTTTCTTCCCCTTCGGAAATCGGACAGCCCGGCCAGTCGATCTTGTTGCCGCCCTTGAGACCCGGTGCGGCAACCTTCACGAATATGGTATCGCCGAGCATCTTGCCCTCATGCTGTCCCGGCCCGTCGCCCAGCCAGATCGCCACGTCGAGATTGGCCTCGGTAAAATCGATTTCATTGTCCGCCGCGACCAGCGCGAAACTGGTATCCGGATTGTCGGCAGAAAAGGCGGATAATCGCTCGTTGAGCCATTTCTGGGTAAAGTCGCGCGGCGCCGCAATCGTCAGCTTGTGCGACGACTGGCCCGATTGCATGGCGCGGACGGCTTCCTCGAACTGCAGGAAACCGGAGCGCAGGGCATCCAGTCCCGCTGCCGCTTCATCGGTCAGTTCGAGCCCCTTGGGCGTCCGGCGGAACATGACCACGCCCAGCATGTCCTCGAGAGCCCGGATCTGCTGTCCGACCGCCGCCGGCGTTACCGCCAGTTCATCGGCCGCCTTGGTGAAGCTGAGATGCCGTGCCGCGGCATCGAGCACGCGCAGCCCGTTCAATGGCAAATGGGTGCGCTTCATTGCTCGACTGTCGGTTCGGTGAGAGGAAAATGCGGAATGCGGACCTCGAAGGCCGGGGGCGTGCTGCCGACCATGACGAAATGACCTTCCATCGCGCCGTTGGGCGTGGAGAGCGGGCATCCGGATACATAGTCATGCGACTTGCCCGGCTGGATGACCGGTTGTTCGCCGACCACACCGTCGCCGTCGACCATTTGCAATCCACCACGCCCGTCGCTGATCTGCCAGTGGCGCCTCAACAGCTGCACAGCGGTATCGCGATGGTTCTCGATCCGGATATGATAGGCCCAGAACCAGCGGCTGCCGTCGACATCGGACTGTTCCGGCAGGAAGGTCACCGATACGCGTACGGTGACCCCGTCGGTGGTTTCAGCAAAGGGGAAGAACGATTCCATGATCATGATATAGAGTTAAAGCCCCACAGACGAAAGGGCCTGATCCAGATCGCCGATCAAATCGACCGGATCTTCCAGGCCAACATTGATCCGCAGCATGTCTTCGGTGATCCCGATTTCCACTCGCGCCTCTTCGCCCAGCCCGTGATGCGTGGTCGAAGACGGGTGGCACATGAGCGACCGGCTGTCGCCGATATTATTCGAAATATCGATCAAATTCAGCGCGTTAAGAAGAGAGTGCGCACGTTTTCGCCCGCCGCCTACGTAGAGTGAAAAGATCGGTCCCGCGGCCTCCATCTGGCTCATCGCGAGATTATGCTGGGGATGGCTGGGGAGACCGGGGTGCAGGATTTTCTCCACCCGCTGCTCCAGAAACCTGCCCACTTCGAGCGCGTTATTACTCTGCCGCCGGATACGCAGGTCAAGCGTTTCGAGCCCTTTGAGCACCACCCAGGCATTGAATGCGCTCAACGTCGGACCGGTATTGCGCGTGAAAGCGAGCAACGGGCCTTCGATAAATTCTTCCGTGCCGCAGACCGCACCGGCGAGGACCCGCCCCTGCCCGTCCATCATCTTGGTGGCGCTATAGGCGACCACATCGGCGCCATAGTCCATTGGCCGCTGCAGCACATTGGTGGCAAAGGCATTGTCGACGACGCTGGTGATGCCCTTGGCCCGCGCCAGATCGCAGACGCTGCGGATATCGATCACATCCATCGTCGGATTAGCCGGCGTCTCGAAGAAAAAGACCTTGGTTTTCGGCGTGATCGCCTTTTCCCAATTTTCGATATCGCGGCCGTCCACCACGGTCGTGTCGATCCCGAATTTGGGCAGCAGGCTGTCGGTCAGCCAGCGGCAGGAGCCGAACAGCGCGCGGCTGGCAACGACATGGTCGCCCGCTTCCAGCTGACAGAGCAAGGCGGCGGTCATCGCCGCCATGCCCGATGCTGTCGCGCGGCAGGCTTCCGCGCCTTCCATGATCGCTATCCGCTCTTCGAGCATCTGCACCGTCGGATTTTGCAGGCGGCTGTAGGTCATGCCCGCCTGCTCGCCGTTGAAACGGGCGGCGGCATCCTCCGCACAGTCATAGGTATAGCCCGATGTCAGGAACAAAGCTTCGGATGTTTCACCAAATTCACTGCGCATCGTGCCGCTGCGGATCGCTTGCGTCGCCGGACGCCAGTTCTTGGTAACGTCGCGGTTCTGGCCGGTATTTCTTTTCATGCTTCTATCCTAGCCGTCCGTCAGTTGCGCGACAATAGCATCGCCGATTTCCGTGGTTGAAGCACTGCCACCGAGATCATGGCCCAGAACCCCTTGTGCGAGCACGGCGGCAACGGCCGCTTCGATGCGGCTGGCTTCCGCTTCCATGCCGAAACTGTGCCGCAGCATCATCGCCGCGGACAATATCATCGCCGAGGGATTGGCAATGCCCTGCCCGGCAATATCCGGCGCGCTGCCGTGGATCGGCTCATATAATCCCTTGGTACCCTCGCCCAGCGAAGCGGATGCGAGGAGGCCGATCGAGCCGACGCACATGCTGGCCTGATCGGAAAGAATGTCCCCGAACAGATTGCCGGTTACAACCACGTCAAACTGGCCCGGATTGCGCACCAGCTGCATCGCCGCGTTATCGACATACATGTGGCTAAGCTCAACCTCTGGATATTCGGCCGACAGTTCGATCATCACGTCGCGCCACAATTGCGAAGTTTCCAGCACATTGGCCTTGTCGACCGAACAGAGCCGCTTGCCGCGGCCCATGGCGGTCTTGAACGCAACATGGCCGATGCGGCGCACTTCGCTCTCGTCATAGGACATGATGTCATAGCCTTCGCGCAGGCCGTCGGCGGTTGTGCGCATGCCCTTTTCGCCGAAATAGACATCGCCGTTGAGTTCGCGGACGATCACCACATCGATGGTGCGCGCGATTTCCGGCTTGAGACCGGAAGCGTCTTCCATACCGGGAAACATTTTCGCGGGGCGCAGATTGGCAAAGGTCTGCATTTCCTTGCGCAGGCCGAGCACCGCTTGCTCGGGGCGCAAATGCCGCTCCAGATTGTCGCAAGAGGGATCACCGACCGCGCCGAACAGAACGGCATCGGCCTCTTTCGCCAGCTCGACGGTTTCCGGCGGCAGCGGATGGCCGTGGTTGCGATAGGCAACGCCGCCGACATCGGCATGATCGAGACAGAGATTCGGCAAATCCAGTGCCACCAGCACGCGCAGCGCCTCGACCATGATTTCCTGACCAATGCCGTCTCCGGCGAGCGCTGCGATATGCATGAGAGTTCCTTCCTGTAAGCGCGCCGTTCCTGCCGAGAAACGCGCGGTTAGGCAACCACCCTTTTCAACCGATCGACCAATACCGACCGTGCCGCCATCACGTCCTTGCGGCGGTCATCGAAAAAATGGCGTTTGAGGAAAAATCCGGTGACGCGCAGGCCGTCAAATATATCCTCCCATTCAGGTGTGACCGGTTCCTTCAGAAAGGCCGGAAGCGGCAACAGACGCTCCTTATATTCCTGACCCGCAAAAGCGCTGACCGCCGTGGCACTCTTCGGGCTGATATAGACCAGATCCTCCTGCGAGCCCGTCACCGCACATTTGTCCAGCGTCAGGCCAAAGCCCAGTTCCGACAGCAGCAGCAGTTCGTAGCGCACCAGGGCGACCGCCCAGCCCTTGGCCGACGGAGCGCCGCAGATCGCGTCAAGCAGCGCGGACAAAGCCGAATGGAGATGCGGATAGCTATGCTCTTCCGGCAGGATTGCGGCGGTCAGCGCCGTCACCCAGTCGAGCGCCGCGCTGGCCAGCGGTTCGCCCAGAAACGGACCGCGGCTCAGTTGCAGCTCCGCCGTCATAGACGCCAGCTGATCCTCGGTCCGCGACCGATAGTCTGCCTGCACGATATTGGAAGGGATCAGAACCGGTCGCATCGTCCGCGAATGCGCCCCCCGCACATAGCCGGACATCAGGCCGTTTTCCGCGGTAAGCGCCCTGACGACTGCGCCATGTTCGCCATGGGAGCGGACCGAACAGATAATGGCCTCTTTACAGCGGATTTGCATGTCTCCCCAGTAGACCAAAATGGCCCGGTACGGAAAAACAATATGCGCTCTGCCGATAATCAGGGGTTCAGAGCAGCCCAGGTCAGCGGGCCGACAATACCATCGCCGACCAGATCATGGTCGCGCTGATACTGACGGACCGCCGCTTCGGTCAGCGGACCGAAAATACCGTCCGCTTTCAGCTCCAGCTTGGTCTGCAATTGCTCGACCCACACGCCGCGCGCACCACGCCGCAAGGTTGGACGCTGCGCCTGGTCCATGGCCGGGATCATCGGCCGCCCCGCAAATCTTCCATCGATGGCCAAGCCGACATTGCGGCGGAAATCATCCATATCGATGCTGTGGGGATCGACCTTTCGGCCGGAGGGAAGCGCCCATTCGCGGTGGGAACAGCATCGTTCGGGCGGCAGGTTCAAATAGCCGAACAGCGCCGCGACACCCCGGATATAGGCATCAATCTGCTCATCCGGCCATTTTTCACGGGCCGGATCGCCGACATTTTCCGCTTCGATCCCGATGAAACCGCTGCCGCCATTGGTAAAGCCTTTCCAGCGACCGTGACCCGCGTGGTTCGCGCTGCCCGCGGCGATCAGATAATAGGTCCCGTCCCGGCCAAGCCCCAGATGGCATAGCGGCCCCTTCAGGTCTGACCGCCCGTCCACCAACACCCGGAGGGACGGCATGTTTCCGTTCCGCGCACCCGCCGTATGATGACAGATTACACCCCGAACCTGCCGCATATTGCCACGGCCGTGATCGATCCAGCCGGGAGTCTCGGCGACCTTGAGGCCGGCCTGCCGGAGGACACGCGGCATCCATGTCAGTTGATAGGCCATTTCAATCCTCCCCGTTGTCGGCTTTGGTTGCGATATCTTCCACCACGCCGCCGATGGCCGTGGGCAGTTCCACGTCATCGGTCACAGGCTCCTCCTGGCCGGAGTTCACCGGTCGGTCACAACAACCGTCGATAAACTCCCCGTCTACTTCGTCCTGCTCCTCGACTGCTTGATTGGCACCGCCGACAGCTCCGGGTGCTGACCCACTCGGTGGCGGCAAAGGGAAATTGCCGCGATATGGCGAGTTTTCATCGCGCGAAACGCCACCTGCAACTGCCGTACCAGCGAGCGCACTGGTCTCTGCTGAGCTCTCCATTTTGCCCTTCAGCTGGCCCAGCATGTCGGGAACAAAGCGTTCGAAAAACCCTGCAACAATGCCCAGCACCAGCACCTCAGGCCATCCCAGATCGCGATCGAATGTCACACCGACCACATCGAGCTGCATATATTTCAGAAAGACCAGATCGATCAATATGACCGCTGAGATGGCGCCCACCAGCACCCGCAACCCGCCGTCGATAAGATTGTCTCGCAAGACGGTTGCCGAACGGATTTTGCGGCTGCGCACGGCGATCGCAATCGAGAAAAACGCGCCGACGCCGCCCACCGCAAAGGCGATCCACAACAGGTAGATCGGCTCATTGCGGTCGATATCGTCGATGAACAAGGGGGATGTCGCAATCCACGACAGGGCGATCACCGCCAGTAGGATTACGAAGGTGCTGAGCAGATAATATAGACGGGCCGAGGAATCTTTCTGATCGACCAGCCTTGCGTGCAGCCGGGTCAGGCGAAGCAGCGCGATTTCCTTCTGTCCCTGCAGGGCGATTTGCAGTGCAAAGGCAAGATGCCGCCGAATATCGGTGACAATATTCTGCCCCTCGGCATCCCCCTGACGCAGCAGATCGCACACCAGCTCTTCGATTTTTCCGCGCATGTCATTGACCGCCACGAGACACAGTCGTTGCTCCACGCCAAGATCTTCTGCGTCGGCGAAATGCACCATCACATGCGCGCCAGCACAATAAATCGCGTAAATTCCGGACACCTTGGCGTAAACCGCGGTAACCGGATTGCCTGCGGAATCGAGCTCGCCAACCTTGATTGCATCGACCATCATACCTGCCATGGAAACCTCCGGGTCTATTCGGCTCCGATGATAGGAATGGCCTCCGCAAGAGGCTCGTGACGGGCGTCACGGTCCGTCAGAAAGGTCGATTTTTTAACGGCGAAATAATTTAGCCGTGGAAATAGTCGTAGATTTTCTGCGCTACGGTTGCCGACACCCCGGGCGCGCCCTGCAGATCGTCGAGCGAGGCGTTTTTCACTGCACGTGCCGTGCCGAAATGCAGCAGCAGCGCCTTTTTCCGGGCCGGACCGATGCCGGGCACATCATCCAGCGAACTGTGCCCGACCGACTTTGCCCGTCTGGTGCGGTGCGCTCCGATAGCGAAGCGATGGGCCTCGTCGCGCAGACGCTGGAGATAGAAGAGCACGGGACTGTTCATCGGCAGGTTGATCTGGCGACCGTCGGGGAGATGGAAGGTTTCCCGTCCGGCATTGCGGTCGGGGCCTTTCGAGACGCCGATCATCACGACATCCTCCACACCGATTTCGGCCAGCGCCTGGCGCGCGGCACTCATCTGTCCCTTGCCCCCGTCAATCAGCACCAGATCGGGCCACTCGCCCTTGTCGCGGTCAGGATCTTCCTTCTGAGCGCGGGAGAAACGCCGTTCGAGCACTTCGCGCATCATGGCGAAATCGTCGCCCGGCGCGATGTCGGGATTTTTGATATTGAACTTGCGATAGGCGTTCTTGCGAAAACCCTCGGGGCCGGCAACGACCATGCCGCCGACCATATTGGTGCCCTGGATATGGCTGTTGTCATAGATTTCGATGCGATCCGGCACCGCCTCCAGTTCCAGCAAGTCCACCATTTCGCGCATGATCTTGGCCTGGGTCGAGGTTTCCGCAAGGCGCCGGTCCAGCGCTTCTTCCGCGTTGCGGCTGGCCTGTTCCAGCAATTTGCGCCGATCGCCGCGCTGCGGCTTCGAAACGCTGACCTTATAGTCAGCCCTGGTGCCTAGCGCTTCCGCCAGCAGTTCCGCGTCCGGCAATTCGCGGTCGAGCAGCACCAGCTTGGGCGGCGGCATCTGGTCATAAAATTGCATCAGGAAGCTGGAGAAGACTTCCTCTATCTCGACATTGGTCGTGTGCGCGGGGAAAAAGCTGCGGTGGCCCCAATTCTGGCCACCGCGGATGAAAAACGCCTGGATGCAGACGGTCGATCCCTTGGCGGCCAGCGCAAAAATATCGGCATCGGGCAGGCCCGCGGCATTGATTGCCTGACTGCCCTGGATGAAGGTCAGCGCGCGCAGGCGATCACGATAGACCGCCGCCATTTCGAAATCGAGGCTCTCGGAAGCCTTCTCCATCGCCCCGCCCAGCTTTTGCTGCACCTCGGTAGATTTGCCGGAGAGAAAATCGCGCGCATCCTTGACCAGTTCGGCATAGTCTTCCTTGCTGACCCGGTCGACGCACGGCGCCGAACAACGCTTGATCTGATAGAGCAGACAGGGCCGCGACCGGTTGTTGAAGAAACTGTCGGTGCAGCTGCGGAGCAGGAACAGCTTCTGCAGCGCGTTGATCGTCCGGTTGACCGATCCGGCGCTGGCGAAAGGCCCGAAATATTGTCCCTTGGCCCGCTGCGCGCCGCGATGCTTGGTGATCCGCGGAAAATCATGATCGTCGCGCAACAGGATGAAGGGAAAGCTCTTATCATCGCGCAACAGGACATTGTAAGCCGGGCGGAATTTCTTGATCAGCTGCGCTTCGAGCAGCAAGGCCTCGGCTTCGCTGCCGGTGGTGACAATGGTCATCGATCGGGTTTGCGCGACCATCCGCATCAAGCGCTGCGGCAGCCGGTTCATCTGGACATAGGCACCGACGCGGGCCTTTAGCGAGCGCGCCTTGCCGACATAGAGCACGTCGCCGCGCCGGTCCTGCATCCGGTAAACACCAGGCCGTGTGGGAAGCGTATTCAGGACCTCACGGATCGCCGCCATCCCGGCTTCGAGATCGGGCGTATCCCCTTCCCCGCGCACCGCATAGGTGGCCTTGTCCTCGTTAAATCGGGACGCGGCATTGGGATGATCGGGACGGTCGGCTTTGGACATGGAGCTTATCTAAGCGTGCATGGAGTGCAATGCCAGAATCAATCGCTCCGGTATCCCCGCAAGAACGGGAAACCGGAGCAATGATGTGAAATCAGTTTCGAAAACCGGGTTTTCGTCTGAACGGCGGCGATTTGCCCTAGTTCAGCGTCTTGCCGATATCGCCAATGGCCTTGTCTACCAGAGCCTTGTCCGCAGCGGCATCGTGGCGCGCAGCAATCATGGCTTCGGCGGCCTGGGTTGCTGCGGTCGCTGCCTTGGCGCGAACCTCGGCGATGGCCGAACGTTCCGCCGCACCGATTTTTTCTTCTGCCATTTTCTTCCGGCGGGCGATCAGGGCCTTGGTGTCGACCTCTGCCTGCTTGACCAGGATCGCGGCTTCTTTTTCAGCACTATCCATCAACGCTTCGGCTTCTGCCTGCGCACCAGCGGTCTTGGCTTCATATTCGGCCTTCAGAGCCTCGGCTTCCTTGCGGAGATTGGCCGCTTCGTCGAGGGTCTTCTTGATCTCGGCAATCTTGTTGTCGAGCATGCCGCCGACGATCTTGGGAACCTTCGTCCACAACATGATCGCAAATACGATCAGAACGCCAACTGCAACCCAGAATGTCGGATCCTGCAGCGGGCCGACAGCCCCTGCGCCTTCTGCCAAAATCGTCAATAGCATATTCTATCTCCTTCAGCAGGCGCTCAGAAAGCCGCCTTGACCGCCTTTTTTGCGTCCGTTGCCGTAACCTTGGCACCCGATACCGTCTTGACGATAGCCTGGGCGGCATCTGCCGCAACGGCTTCAATTTCTTTCAGCGCTTTGCTTTGCGCCTCTTTCAGGGCCGCGTCCGCTTCGTCCGCCTTTTTCGCGATAGCGGTGTCGGCCCGTTTGATCGCCGCCTCGTTTTTCTTGGCGATCTTGGCTTTGGCATCGCTGACCTTGCCAACCGCATCAGCCCGAGCATTGTTAATGCTCACACGATAATCGGCTTCGATCTGCTCGGCCTTGTCCTGCCCGGCCTGCGCCGCAGCGAGGTCGTCGGAAATCCGCTTTTGACGGTCATCCACGGTCTTGCTGATCTTCGGCACCATATTCTTGGCGATGCCAAAATAGATGATACCAATGACGATCAGCAACCAGAAAAACTGGCTGCCGTAAACTTCCATAAGCTGACTAATTTGAGGCATTATTCACCCGATGTTTCGAGACGCAAATAGGCGATTTTGGGGCGGGCCGGACTTGCCGGCCCGCCGTCAAATCATTCAGCTGCTTCAGCTACCGGTGCTTCTTCAGCTACTGGCGCTTCAACGGCAGCTGCTTCGACAACAACAGCTTCAACCGGCGTAGCCGCTGGCGGAGCGTACAGAATCATCATGGCAACAGCGAAGGCGATCAGGCCGAGCAATTCAGCAGCAGCAAAGCCGATGAACAGACGTCCCTGCTGGCCGTCAGCCGCAGATGGGTTGCGCAGAGCGCCTTCGAGGAAGGATGCGAAAACATTACCAACACCGGATGCAGCAACACCGATACCGATTGCAGCGATACCAGCGCCGATTACTTGTGCAGAAGCGAGATCCATTTTTTAAACTCCGTATTGAAAAATTAGGATTGAAAGTGACTTAGTGAAGATTTTCCGCATCGCTGATGTACAGAGATGTCAGAAGAGCGAAAACATAGGCCTGAATGGCGCATACCAGAAGTTCCAGTGCGCTGACAAATGCGATGAAGAGAATGCTCAGCAACGCAATGCCCCAGGAGGCGCCGCCCGCATCGATGGCCTGGACCACGAAGCTTGCGAACACCTTGATCAGGATATGCCCGGCGATCATCGCAACGAACAACCGCAGCGCGAGGCTGAACGGACGAACGAGGAAGGACAGAAGCTCTACCGAGAAAATCAACGGCATCATCCACACCGGCGTACCGTGCGGAATGAAAAGACTGAAAAACTTGAAGCCGTGCTTCCAGAAACCGACAATCAGCACGATCGAGAAGCTGATCGCGGCGAGCAGGCCGGTAACGGTGAACTGGCTGGTGATGGTAAACGGATGAATGCCCGGAATGATCCCGAACGGCATCATGCCGAGCAGGTTCGAAAACAGGATGAACATGAACAGGGTGAAGACCCATGGCGTATATTTCTTGCCATTGGGGCCGATGCTGTTGGCGATGATATTGTCGATGAATCCGACAACGCCCTCAACCATGACCTGCCAGCGGCCGGGAACCAGCTCGCGCTTCATTCCGCCCATCATGAAAACATAAAGCAGCACAAGGACGACGAACATCCAAAGCGCGCTGTTAGTGAAATCAATCTGCTGACCGAATAGAGTGAAGCCATCAAAGATGGGCTGCACTTCAAATTGGTGCATAGGATCAATTTTGCCTTCGGTAGCCACTAATCAAACCCCTGATCGTCAATCGTCATCATCTGGTAACGCCGTACCGATGTCATCCACCGGCTGGCTCGAAATCACATAAATTTTCCTGAACGCCACTCCCACTCCGAGGAAGAAGAACAGCAACAGGAACAATGGCGTCGTTCCCAACCAGGTGTCAAAAGCCCACCCGAGAAGAAAACCGGCAGCCACGCCTCCAATCAGATAGCTTAGCACCCTTGCGCCGAGCCGCTGACTTTCGTCTGGCCCTTTGTTCCGGTGCCCTGCTTTGATCCGCTCTCTGCTTTGTGCAGTTTCCAGTCGCTCTTCCAGCGACGAAACCCGCACATCCTCTTCGAGTGGATCCCGATCAGATTCGCTTGCTGCCATTATCACCCCTTCAAATGCCCCAAAGAGCGCTAAAAAGAGCCATATACAACAGCAGGCCGACCCGCCAAGGCGCGGTCCGTTTAGGAAAGCAACGTGCCCAAGTCAACAGCAATGCTGCGACGCAGAAACTTGGCTGTTTTCAAGGCCGGATATTCGTCCGATCCGGACCGGAAAACCAGTCTGCAGCGGGCGGATTGACCGTTTTCTTCCGGTCGTCGCCTTCGGTTCACATCCCCGACAATCCGCTGGAATATGGCCAGGGCGCGAATCCCTTTTCTGGCTCCATTCAGTTTTCTCGCCTTTCCGGCGGCACTATATGCTAGCGC